>JAOUIA010000098.1 GCA_029884335.1 Betaproteobacteria bacterium | reverse complement strand
ATCCCGGCGAGGCGGACGCCGCGAAGGCGCGCCGCGAGCAGCTGCGCGCGCTCGCCGCGAAGGCGCTCGCACTCGCCGAGGCGATGGGCGCGCTCAACGGCGCGCGCGGGCTCGCTCCGGGAGCCCACAGGCAGAACGTCGACGCGCTGCGCGGCCTCTACCGCACGCCGTGGCAGCTCGCGCTGCAGCGCTGGATGGAGTCGGTCGCTCCCGGCGAGCGCACGTTCACGCGTCCCTCGCGCCGCGAGGCGGGCACGCCGGACGTCGTGCTGCCGGGCCGGCTGCGGCAAGGTTGGCTGCTCAACGTCGTGCTCGACACCAGCGGATCAATGACCGACGACCTGCCGCGTGCGCTCGGCGCGATCGCCGACTTCTGCGACGCCGCCGGCGTCGACCAGGTTCGCCTCGTGCAGTGCGACGCGGCGGTCACCGCGGACGCCTTCGTCGATCCCGCCGACCTCGCCTCATTCGAGATCGCAGGCTACGGCGGCAGCGACGTGACGCCCGCGCTCGAGCACCTCGCCGGCGACGCGCGCACTCGCGCCGTGGTCGTGCTCACCGACGGCGACGTGGGCTTTCCGCCCGAGGCGCCCCCGTTCAGCGTGCTGTGGGTGCTGCCCCGCGCGTCGATGACCGGATTCGCGCCGCCGTACGGCCGCGTGGTCGTGATGGAGTGAAGGAACGCCGATGAAAGTGGTGCAGGAACTCGTCGCCTACTTCGACCGTCGCGGACGCCTCAAGCCCGCGGAGATCCGCCGCCTGCTCGAGCGCGGCTACCTCGCGGCCGAGGCGCCGCCGAACATGCTCGACCTCGTGGAGCCGAAGGGCGCCTCGTACTACTTCCGCGTCACCGGCGCCGTCGAGGGGCCGGCTTGGGGCACCGACGTCTACACCGGCGACACGTCGATCGCTGTCGCCGCCGTGCACATGGGGCTGGTCAAGCCCGGGGTCCAGGCGATCGTCAAGGCGACGCTCGTCGAGCCGCCGCCCGAGTTCAAGGGCTCCGCGCGCCACGGCGCGACCACGCACGACTTCGGGCGCTACGGCAGCGCGTACACACTCGCCGCCGTGTAGCGCGGCGCTCGCCGCACTGGCGGTGGCGGCGCGTTTCAGAAGGGCCAGAGATCCCGCGAGCGCTGCCACCACTCGCGCACGGTCGCCAGGGTCTGTGCGGCGAACGAGGGCTGCATGACGGCGGGCAAGCGGCTCGGCGGGTCGCGCAGCAGTGAAGACACGCCACCGCCTGCGGCGAGCAACTCCGCTCGCTCCGGTAACCCGCGCACGTGGTGGTCGAGAAACGCGAGCGTCGTGGCGATGATCGCATCGCGCCGGAACACCCCGGCATCCGTCCACGCGAGGTGCGTTCCGTACTCGATTTCGACGAGGGTCTTGGGCGCCGGCGCGCGCGCGTACGCGCCCGCGCCCAAAGTGAGCGGCAGCGCGAATACCATGTCCTGCGTGCCGGTCTGGAACATCACGGGAACGACCAGGCGCTCGATCGCGCCGTTCGCCAGCAACGGCAGGGCGTAGGGCGAGAATGCGATCACCGCGCGCACGCCCGCGGGCGTGGGCCAGGAGGGCCATGCGCCCGCGAGTCCCAGCATCGTGTACCCGCCGAGCGAGTGGCCGACGAGGGCGACTCGTGTCCCGTCGGCTCGCCACCCCGGCTCCGCGCCCGCCGACAGCGCAACGAGCGCGCGCACCACGTCCTCGGCGCGGTTGCGATAGTCGGCATCGGTCCAGAGGTTGGCGGGCTTGAGCGCCACCCGCGCCGGGTCGGCGACATTCACCGAGAGTTCGCACGCCGAGTCCGCGTGATACGGGGCGACGACGAGATAGCCGGCTGCCGCGAGCGCCGTGGTAAGGAAGCGCGCCTGTGCGGGGCAGAGGCCAAGAGCGTGCGAGAACACCACGACCGGCCATCGCGTCGTCTCATCCCCGCCTTCCGGCGTCCACGCGGCGACGTCGACCCCGCCGAGCGTTGCGCGTACCTCGGCCGCAGGAGCGGGCGCGGCGCCAACGAGCGCGACGAGCGCGCCGACGGCGACCATGCGGGTTGCTGCCAGCATGCCCGCGAGGCTAATGCCGCGGCGCCCGACCCGCAAGCCGGACGCCTCGGCAGCGCAACCGGCTGCCGAGCACACTGCGCGGGCCGGCACGGCGAACCCCGGAGGGTCGGTGCGGGGCTACGCGTTTCCCGTGCTGCGCTCGATCCACTGCAGGAGCTGCGGCAGCGGCAGCGCGCCGGAGACGCGCGCGACCTCGCGCCCGTCGCGGAACGCGACGAGCGTGGGGATGCTGCGAATGCCGAAGCGCGCGGCGATCTGCGGCGCGGCCTCGGTGTCGAGCTTGGCGAGCCGTGCTTTCGTACTCAATCGCTGCGCGGCCTGCTCGTAGGCGGGCGCCATCGCGCGGCAGGGGCCGCACCACGCCGCCCAGAAATCGACGACGACCGGCAATCCGCTTCCCTCGACCTGGCGCTGGAAGTTCGCCTCGGTGAGCTCGACGGGATGCGGCGGGAAGAGCGCCGCCTTGCAGCGCCCGCAGGCCGGGCCTTCGCCGGCGCGCTCGGCCAGCACGCGGTTGACGGTGTCGCAGGCTGGGCAGACCACGCGCAGGGGCTCGCTCATGCGTCGGTGCTCGTCAGTGGAAGGGTTAGGGCCTTACGTGGTGACGCGCGCACCGCCGTTCAAGCCGACCGCGGACTCCCGCCGGCCGGCGCTGCCGGATTCGCTGTACAGTCGCGCAGTCCATTTCGCCCCCGACCGATTCCGATGCCCCGCCTGCTGCCCGCCCTGCTGCTCGCCGCCCTGCTGCCTTGCGCGGCTCACGCCGCCGACCCGCAGAAGGTGCTGCGCGTCCCGTTCCCCGACGTGACGCTGGTCGACCCGCAGCAGCTCACCGACCTCTACTCGTCGCGCGTGGCCGCCGTAGTGTTCGAGGGGCTCTACGAGTACCAGTACCTGTCGGATCCGGCGCGCATCGTGCCCAACACCGCGGATGGCATGCCGGAAGTGACCGAAGGCGGGCGCGTGTGGACGATCCGCGTCAAGCGCGGCATCCGCTTCAACGACCATCCCGTGTTCAAGGGGCGGCCGCGCGAGCTGGTCGCCGCCGACTACGTCTACTCGCTCAAGCGCTGGCTCGACCCGACGCTCAAGGCGGGCGGCGAGGCGCGGCTCACCGACCTCATCGTCGGCGCGCGCGCGGTCGTCGACGCGGCGCGCAGGCCCGGCGGCAGGTTCGACTACGACGCGCCGATCGCGGGCCTGCGCGCGATCGACTCGCACACGCTGCGCATCGAGCTCGCCGAAGTCGACTACACGGTCCTCGAGGTGCTCGCGCGCGTGCCCGCCAGCGCGGTCGCGCGCGAGGTGATCGAGGCCTCGGGCGGCGACACCAACGCGCACGCCGTCGGCACCGGCCCGTACCGCATCGCCGAGTGGAAGCGCGGCACGAAGCTGGTGCTCACCGCGACGCCGGGCTACCGCGCGATCGCGTTTCCTCCCGTCGACGACCCGGCGCTCAAGCCGCTGGCGGCGGCGATGGCCGGCGTGCGGCTGCCCGCGATCGGCCGCATCGAGCTTTCCATCATCGAGGAGGAGGTGCCCGAAATCCTCGCCTTCGAGCAGGGGGCCATCGACTACGCGCTGCTCTCGGGCGCCGGTGCGCGGCGCCTCCTGCAGGACGGCAAGGTCCGGCCCGACCTCGCGCGGCGCGGCGTGCGCCACGCCCGCTACACGGTGCCGGCGTTGATGTACACGTACTTCAACATGGACGACGCCGTGGTGGGCGGCCCTGCCCCGGAGCGCCTCGCGCTGCGCCGCGCGATCGGCCTGGGCTTCAACACGCCGGAGCTGATCCGCGTGCTCTACGGCGGCGACGCGATCCCCGCGGCGCAGTTCATGCCGCCGGGCGTGGAGACGCACGACCCGACGGTGCCGGCGCGCGCGTTCCACGACCCCGCGGCCGCGCGGGCGCTGCTCGACCGCTTCGGCTACCGCGACCGCGACGGCGACGGCTACCGCGAGCGGCCGGACGGCTCGCCGCTCGTATTGTCGCGCGCAACGACGACCGACTCGTTCGCGCGCGAGGTCGACAACCTGTGGCTGGCGAGCATGAAGGCGATCGGCCTCCGGATGGAGGTGCAGTCGGCGCCCTTCGCCGAGCTGCTGAAGCGCAGCCTCGCGGGCCAGCTCCAGATGTTCAACCTGGGCTACCGCGCCGACAGCGCGTCCGGCTACTCGATCATGGCCACGCTGTGGGGCAAGGCGCCGCCCGACACGAACCGCTCGCGCTTCCGCAACGCCGACTACGACGCCGCGTTCGAGGCTTTCCTGCGCACGCCGCCCGGCGCCCAGCGCAACGCGCTCGCGCGGCGCATGTCCGACATCGTGCAGGCGCACTCGCCGATCGTCTACCACGTGTTCCCGCAGGCGCACGCGTTCGCGCATCCGTGGTTGCGCGGCTTCCACCCCTCGAACTTCGGCAGCACGTGGAAGCACCTCGACATCGACCTCAAGGCGAAGGCGCAGGCTACAGGAAAGCCCTGACGCCGCGCTCCGGCCGGCGCTCGGGTCAGTCGCGCTCGCTAGACGCGGCGACGGCGAAGGCCTCCACCGGCGCGGCGCGGCCCTTCACCTCGACCGGTCCGAGCGCTTCCACGGGGACGCGGCCGCCCAGCGCAGCTGCCGTCGCGGCGTCGATCAGGATCGGCCGTTTCGCAGCCTTCGTGTGGCTCTCGAGGCGCGAGGCGACGTTGACCACGTCGCCGACACAGGTATACGTGGCGCGCTCGTTGGTGCCCACGTAGCCGGCCACCATCGCCCCCGACGCAATGCCGATGCCGATGGCGAGCGGCGCCTTGCCGGCCCTTTCGCGCTCGATGCTGAACAGCGCCATCGTCTCGACCATCTCGAGCGCGGCGCGCACCGCGGCTTCGGCGTGACCCGGAAGCGGTGCCGGCGCGCCGAAGATCACCATCAGCCCGTCGCCGATCATCAGGCTCACGATGCCGCCGTGCCCGGCGATGGCGTCGAACATCAGCGTGTAGTACGTGTTGAGGAGCTCGATGGTCTCCTCGGGCGGCTGCGACTCGGCGAGCGTGGTGAAGCCGCGGATGTCGACGAACATGACGGAAGCGTCGACGCGCTTGCCGCCGAGCGCGAAACCGGACGTCGCGAGGTCGCGCTCGACCTCCGGGGTGGCGAAGCGGCGCATCAGCTCCTTCTGCCGGTCGCGCAGCCGCTTCTTCTCCAGGCTCGCGCCGATGCGCGCCTTGAGCAGAACCGGGTTGACCGGCTTGTGCAGGTAGTCCTCGGCTCCGAGCTCGATGCAGCGCACCGTGCTGTCGATGCCCTCCAGCGAAGTCGTGACGATGACCGGAATGTCGCGCAGCGCGAGGTCGCCCGTCATCTGCTCGAGCACCTGGAAGCCGTCCATCTCCGGCATCTCCATGTCGAGCAGGACGAGGTCGAACGGCTCGCGCCGCAGCAGCTCCAGCGCCACGCGGCCGTTCTCGGCCACCGCTGCGTTGTGGCCGGCGAGCTCGAGCTGGCGCGCGAGCAGCAGCCGGTTGACCTTGTTGTCGTCGACGATGAGGAGGCGCGCCACGGCGGCGGTGCGGTCAGCCATCTTTCAGCTCCGCGAGCGCGCTAGCGACCCGCGCGTGCTCGGCGAGCAGCGCGTCGAGCGCGCGGGCGTCTCCGGCCGCCACCACGCCGGCGGCGCGCTGCTCCAGTTCGCGCGCCAGCGCGGCCAGCTGCAACGCGCCGAACGTCGCGGCATTCGACTTGAGCGAGTGCGCGGTGCGGCGAAACGCGTCGGCGTCGCCCGCCGCCAGCGCCGCCGCGAGCGCGTTCGTCATGCGCGGCGCCTCGTCGAGAAACGTGCCGACCAGCTCGGCGACGAACTCGGCGCCAGCCGCTTCCTGCAGTTCGCGGAAAGTGGCTGCGTCGATCGCGGCATCGGACATGTCATTGCTCTCCGCGTGGCCGCACCTCGCCGAGCGCCTGCGCCAGGAGCTCGACCCGGATCGGCTTGGTCAGGTAGTCGTCCATGCCCGCGGCAAGGCACATCTCGCGGTCGCCCTGCATCGCGTTGGCGGTCATCGCCACGATGCGCGGCCTCCTGCCCGGCGCCCAGCGCGCGCAGATCCGGCGCGCCGCCTCGAGGCCGTCCATCTCCGGCATCTGCACGTCCATCAGCACCACGTCGTAGACCTGCCGCTCGACCGACTCCACCGCCTCGAGGCCATTGGACGCGACGTCGGCGCGGTACCCCATCTGCTGCAGGAAGCGCAGCGCAAGCTTCTGGTTCACCACGTTGTCCTCGGCGAGCAGGATGCGCAGCGGGTGCCGCGCCGCCATGCCCGGGTCCAGCTGCGGCGCCTCGGGCGAATGGCGACGCGGCGCCGGCGCGTGCGTGTGCGCGAGCAGGGTCACGAGCGTGTCGAACAGCTGCGACTGGCGCACCGGCTTGCCGAGGAACGCGGCGAACAGCGACTCGGCTTCGCCGACCTCGCGGCGGCCGAGCGAGCTGAACAGCACCAGCGGCAGCACGGGCCGCGCCTCGCGCAGCTTGTGCGCGAGCGTCACGCCGTCCATCTCCGGCATGTGCATGTCCAGGATCGCGACGTCGAACGCCTCGCCGGCGGCGATCCACTGCAGCGCCTCGGCCGCGGATGCCGTGTCCCTGGACGCCATGCCCCACTTCGCGGTCTGCAGCCCGAGCACGCGCCGGTTCGTCGCATTGTCGTCGACGATCAGGACGCGCCGCCCGGCGAGCTCGGGCTGCTCGCCGCTGTAGTCGCGGCGGCGCTCGGCCGGCAGCTCCGCCAGCGGCGCGCGGATCGTGAAAAGGAACGTCGAGCCCTTGCCCGGACCTTCGCTTTGCGCCCACATGCGCCCGCCCATCAGCTCGGCGAGCCGCCTGCTGATCGCGAGCCCGAGCCCGGTGCCGCCGTACTTGCGGGTGGTCGACGAGTCGGCCTGCGAGAACGACTGGAACAGCCGCGACATTCCCTCCGGCGTGAGTCCGATGCCGGTGTCGCGCACGGCGAAGGTGAGCTCGACCTCGCTCTCGCCCACGGGCTGCGACGACACGGTGAGCACGACCTCGCCGGCCTCCGTGAACTTGACGGCGTTCGCGAGCAGGTTGAGCAGCACTTGCCGCAGCCGCGTGACGTCGCCGGCGATCGCGCGCGGCACCTCGCCCTCGTACAGGTAGGCAGTGTCGAGGCGCTTCTCGACGGCGCGCGCGGTGACGAGGTCGAGCGCCGACTCGACGCACTCGGTCAGGTCGAACGGCTGCGCCTCGATGTCCATCCGCCCGGCCTCGATCTTCGAGAAGTCGAGGATGTCGTTGATGATCGTGAGCAGCGCGTCGCCGGAGTCGCGGATCGTCGTCGCGTAGTCCTGCTGCTCGTCGGTCAGCGGCGTGTCGAGCAGCAGCCCGCTCATGCCGATCACCGCGTTCATCGGCGTGCGGATCTCGTGGCTCATCGTCGCGAGGAACGCGCTCTTCGCCTCGTTCGCCGTCTCCGCCGCGGCGCGCGCCGCCTGCGTCTCCCGGAATAGCCGCGCGTTCTGGATCGCTATCACCGCCTGGCTCGCGAACGTCTCCAGCAGCGCCTCCTCCTTCGGCGCGAAAGGGCGCGGCGGCTGCCGAAACACGCAGATCGAGCCGATGCCGCGGCCTTCCCAGAACATGGGGCTGTAGATCGCGGTCGCCGGACCGTTCTTCTCGGCCAGGGCCCGGATCCCCGGATAGGGGATCGCTTTCAGCTCGTCGGGCGCCACCTGGACGGTGCGCCGCTCGCGAAGCGCGCGGCCGGTGATCGAAGTGTCGAGCGGCATCGATCCGACGGTGCGGACCAGCTCCTCGAAGTTGGGGCCCCTCCAGGCGACCGGGTAGACACGCCCGTCGTCCTTGAGCAGCATCACCGCGAGCTGCTCGCTGGCGAACAGGCGCTGGCAGCTGTCGAGGATCTTGTCGAACACGGGCGCGGCGTCGGCGATCGAGCCGCTGATGACCTGCAGCACCTCGGCCGTGGCGGTCTGCCGCTCCAGGGCCTCCTTCGTCTCGTTGAACAGGCGCACGTTCTCGATTGCGATCACGGCCTGGTTCGCGAACGTCTGCAGCAGCCCGATCTCGGCGGCCACGAACGGCCGCACCTCGTTGCGGAGCAGCGAGATCGCGCCCACCGCCTCGCCCTCGCGCAACAGCGGCACGTTGAGCACCGTGCGGAAGCCGTAGCGCTCGTGGAGCGGCCGGATGTCGGGGTACTCGGTGTCCATCAACGGCACCACGTCCTCGACGTGGATGGCGCGCCGCTCGAGCACGCTGCGCCCGCCGATCGACGTGCGGCGCAGCGGCAGATCTTCGAGGCCCTCCATCGCCGCGTACGCGGGGCCGTAGCTCGTCATCGCGCGGAGCTTGCCCTCGGCGACCAGCCACACGCGCGCGCCATCCGCGTTGCAGAGCTTCCCGGCGCGCTCGGCGACCGCCTGAAGCACCGGCTCGACGTCGGTGGGCGACTCGCTGATCACGCGCAGCACCTCGGCGGTGGCCGTCTGCCGCTCGAGTGCCTGCTGCGTCTCGCGGAACTGGCGCGCGTTCTGGATCGCGATCACCGCCTGGTTCGCGAACGTCCCGAGCAGCGCGAGCTCCTTGTCCGACATCGGCCGCGGCGGCTGGCGCAGCACGCTGATCGAGCCGATGCCGCGCCCTTCCCAGAGCATCGGCGCCCACGCGATCGTGCAGTCGCCGATGCGCTCGATCACCTGCCGCACCGTCGGCGGCAGGCCGGAGGCGGCCGCGGTGTCGGGGACGTGAAACAGCCGGCCGGACTTCACCACCACGCCCGTTGCAGTCTCGTCGAGCGGCTTCGGGAACGTCGAGGAGACCTCCGCGATCGCCGAGCCCCGCCACGCGGCGGCGTGCACGAGCCCGTCGTCCTTGAGCAGGAAAATGCCGAGCTGCTCGGTGGCGAACAGCCGCTGGCAGCTGTCGAGGATCTTGTCGAAGACGGGCGCCGTGTCGGCCACGGAACTGCTGATGACGCGCAGTACCTCGGCGGTGGCCGTCTGCTGCTCCAGCGCCTCGCGCGTCTCGTTGAACAGCCGCACGTTCTCGATGGCGATCACCGCCTGGCTCGCGAACGTCTGCAGCAGGCGCACCTGCTTCTCGGGAAAGCGCCCGGCCTCCTCGCGCGCGATGCCTATCGCGCCGATCACCACGCCATCGCGCAGCATCGGCACGCCGAGCGCGCTGCGA
>JAOUIA010000003.1 GCA_029884335.1 Betaproteobacteria bacterium | reverse complement strand
GAAGACGAGCCCCGGCACCACCCCGGCCATCGACAGCTGGCGCATCGACACGCCGGAGATGAACGCATAGACGAGGAACGGAATCGACAGCGGCATCAGCAGCGCCAGCGTCCCGGCCACGGCGAGCAGCGCCGCGGCGAAGGCCCGCGAGTAGCCGCGCTGGACCATCGCCGGGATGACGAGCGAGCCGATCGCCGCGGTGTCGGCGATCGCCGACCCCGACACGCCGCCGAACATGAGGCACGACGCGACGGTCACGACGCCGAGCCCGCCGGGGAGGAAACCGAGCAGCGCCTTCGCGAAGTCGACGATGCGCCTGCCCACGCCGCCCGAGGACAGGATCTCGCCGGCGAAGATGAACAGCGGCACGGCAATGAGGATGAAGGGCTCCACGCCGCCGATGAACGACAGGAAGATCGTCTCCAGCGGGTGCGAGAGCCCCGCGGCAACGATTGCCCCGATCGTCGCACCGAGCAGCGCGTACAGCAGCGGGATGCCGGCGAGCGCCAGCACGAAGAACCCCGCGAAGAGGAGCACGGCCAGCACGTCAGTGCCCTCCCGCGCCCCAGCGCGCGTCGCGCGCATCGCCGCGCAGGATGCGCCACAGGTCCCACGCGACCCACACGAACATCAGCGCGCAGCCGAGCGGCATGCCGAGGTACTGGAACGACATCGGGATCTGCAGCACGGTGAGCTCGTTGCCCCAGCTCGCCGCCACCAGCCGTACGCCGTGCCAGACGAGCGCCCCCAGCACCGCGAGCGCGAACAGGTCGACGACGGCGTCGGCGAAGCGGCGGTGCCCGCCGTGGGTCTTGTCGATGAACTCGGTGATCGCCATCTGCGCGCCGCGCCGCGTCGCGCAGGCGCCGCCGAGGAACGTCACCCACACCATCAGCAGTTCGGCGAGCTCGGTCACCCACGCGAGGTCCTTGCCGACGACGTGCAGGCAGACGTTCAGGAAGACCAGCACGATCATCGTCGCGCCGATGGCGACCACCACCCAGTCGGTCGCGTTGCCGAGCGCGGCCAGCGCCGGCGGCGCCGCGGGCGCCGGCGGCAGCATCCCTTCGCGCCGGGACGCCGGCGCGGGGGGATCGCCCGCGGTCGAGGGGTGCGGCATGCGCGCGCGGCGCCGGCGCGAGGCCGGCGCCGCTCTCCCGCGGCTACTTCGCCGGCATCGCCTTGCGCACGACGTCCGCGTCGGCGAGGATCGCGTCGACGTCCGCGCCGTACTTCTCCTTCGCCTTCGCGTAGGCCGGCTGGACGGAGTCGCGGAACGGCGCCAGCGCGGGCCGCGCGACCTTGGCACCCTTGCCCTGCATGTCGGCGAGCTGTGCGTCCTCGGCCGCGCGCACCTCGCGGCGGCTGAACTCCGCCGCCTCCTTCGCCGCCTTCGTCACCGCGTCGCGGTCGGCGGGCGAGAGCCTCTGCCAGGTCTTCTCCGAGATCGTCAGCGGAATCGGGCTGTACGTGTGCTTGGTGAGCGTCACGTGCGGCGCGACCTCGTAGAACTTGTTCGCGTGGATCGTGTCGACCGGGTTCTCCTGCCCGGACACCGTGCCCTGCTGGATCGCGAGGTAGACCTCGGGCAGCGGCATGATCTGCACGTTGAAGCCCATCGCCTCGAGCGTCCAGCGCATCATCTCGTTGGGGAACGTGCGCAGCTTCTTGCCCTTCGCGTCCGCCGGCGTGGCGAGCGGATCC
Organism: Betaproteobacteria bacterium; assembly: GCA_029884335.1. GTDB lineage: Bacteria > Pseudomonadota > Gammaproteobacteria > Burkholderiales > Casimicrobiaceae > VBCG01. The sequence goes on along the minus strand of JAOUIA010000003.1, from coordinate 97,528 downwards.
TTCGTCGTCATGCAGCGGAACCCGGCCTCGAACGTCGACAGGAAGCGGAAGCCCTTCTCCGGCCCCTTGGCGAACTGCGCCTGCATCCACTTCGAGTCGTCGTAGAGCTTCCAGCCCTGCTCGTAGCTCTCGACGAGGTACGGCAGCGCCGTCAGGTTCAGCGTCGGGATGTGCGTCGCGTAGGTGCCGGTGCCGGTCACGGTGAAGTCGATGCCGCCGAGCTGCAGCTGCTCGACCGCCTTCGGGTCGTTGGCGAGCTGGCTGGCCGGGAACACCTGCACCTTGTAGCGCCCTTGCGTGTACTGCTCGACCCTCTGCCCGAACAGCTCCGCGGCCTTCTGCCGCAGCCCGCCGGGCTGGTCGGTGTGGCTGAACTTGAGCGTGGTCTGCGCGGCCGCGCCGTGAGCGAGCCCGAGCGTCGCCGCGACGGCGGCGGCCAGGGCGAATTGCCGGACGAACACTCTGCGATGCATGGATGCTTCCTCCTTGGCTTGTCGCTTACGCGGGGAACGCGCCCGCAGCGATCGCGGCCGGGCGCATGGGGTCGAAAGCTGCGAGCTCGATGCGGCGACCCTCGGCCGCCGAGCGGTACACCGCCTCCTGCACGCGCAGGTTGGCGAGATAGTCGAGCGCCGTGTTCTCGATCGGCGCGCCGTGCAGCAGGTGCGCGACGACGTGGCGCTGCAGCGCCTCGCACGCACCGCCGCCGAACGTGTCGTCGGGGCCGCGGTCGTAGGCGTGCTCGGCTTCCGCGTGGTGATGCGGCTTCCACCACAGCCGCGCGTCGCCGTCGAGGCGCAGCACGCCGCCGGAGCCCTCCAGCCACGCCTCGCCCATCGTGCGGCGAGGGTTCGCGGCGACGTGGTCGTTGAGGCGGTTGCCGTCGAACAGGCCCGTCGCGCCGCCGCCGAACTCGAACACGATGTAGCCCGCGTCCTCGCCGGCGATCACGGGATTCACGCGGCGCAGGCTCGCGTAGACGGCGCGCACCTCGCCCATCAGGAAGCGGAACGTGTCGATCCAGTGGATCGCCGTCTCGCGCACCAGGAACAGCGGCATCCCCTGGAAATACGGCTGGCGGTCGAGGTAGGCGCGCGGACCCTGCCCGTCGCCCGGGCGCAGCCGGAAGGCAACGCTGTGCAACGCGCCCAGCGTGCCGGCGTCGATCATCCGCCTGGCCTCGCGGTACCACGGCTCCCAGCGGAAGTTCTCGTGCACGACCAGCAGCGTATCGGCGCGCTCGGCAGCCTCGGTGATCGCCAGGGCATCGGCGTAGTCGCGCCCGAACGGCTTCTGGCAGATCGTCGGGATGCGCCGCGCCATCGTCTTCGCCACGTACCCGCGGTGCGTCTCGGGCGAGGTGATGACGTCGACGAGGTCCGGCTGCGTCGCGTCGAGCGCGGCGTCGAGGTCGGCGTGGACGCGCGCGATGCCGAAGCGGTCCGCCATCGCGCGCGCCTTGGCCTGGTCGCGGTTGACGATGCCGACCACCTCGACCTCGTCGATGTTGCGCCAGCCCAGGTACTGGAACTGGCTGAAGTAGCCTGCGCCCACGCCGAGGACCCTGAGCTTCGCCATCGCAGCCCGCCTCAGAGGTTGGACGCGACCGCGTCCGCGATCGCCCGCGTGCCGTCGCGGCCGCCGAACTCGAACGGCGCTATGCGCCCCGAGGCGTACACGGCGTCGACCGCGCGCTCGATGCGCGCCGCGGCCCCGCCGAGCGCTTCCATGCCGCTGCGCTCGGCCAGCCAGTCCATCATCATCGCGGCGGACAGGATCGTCGCGGTCGGGTTCGCCTTGCCCTGCCCGGCGATGTCCGGCGCCGAGCCGTGGCAGGGCTGGAACAGCCCGTGCGCGTCGCCGACGTCGCCGGAGGGCGCCATGCCCATGCCGCCGACCAGCGCCGCCGTCTCGTCGGAGAGGATGTCGCCGAACATGTTCTCCGTGACGATGACGTCGAACTCCCACGGCCGGCGCACGAGGTCGAGCGCGGTCGCGTCGATGTAGTGGTGCCGCGCCTCGATGCCCGGGTGGCGCGCGGCGACCTCGTCGAACACCTTGCGGAAGAACGCCATCGAGCGGAACACGTTCGCCTTGTCGACGCAGGTGACGCGGCCCGGACGCCCGCGCTGCCTGCGCCGCTTCGCCAGGCGGAACGCGAACTCGGCGATGCGCTCGGTGCCGCGCCGCGTGATCACCATCGTGTCGCGCGCCTCGGCATCGCCGATCACCTCGCCCCTGCCGCGGGAGGCGAACAACCCCTCGGTGGACTCGCGCACGACGACGAGGTCGATGTCGCGCGCGCGGGGATCGGCCAGGGGCAGGCTCGTCCCGGGCAGCGCGCGAGCCGGGCGCACGCCGGCGTAGAGATCCAGGCGCACGCGCAGGTCGAGCTGCGGGGCGATCTCCGTGCCGTCGGGGTAGCGGATCTGCGGCCAGCCCATCGCGCCGAACAGGATCGCGTCGGCGCGTCGCGCCGCCTCGAACGTGGACTCGGGCAGCGCCTCGCCGGTGGCCTTGTAGTGCAGCGCCCCGCCGGGGTGGCTCGCGAACCGGAAGGCGAACGGCGCGCCGTGCGCCACGCGGTCGAGCAGCGGCAGCGTGGCGTCGATCACCTCGCCGCCGATGCCGTCGCCGGGAAGGACTGCGATGTCGAAGGTGCGGGTCATGTGACTCAGAGCGTGGGCAGCCGGTAGCGGGCGAGGATCGCGGTCAGCTCGCGCCGGCCCCGCTCGCGGTGCGCCCGGTGCGCTTCGCGGGCCGCCGCGGCATCGCCCCGGCGGATGGCGCGCACGAGCTCCGTGTGCTCGCGCGTCGAGTTGACGGGCTTCGGGCGCAGCCGGAGCGTGAACATGCGCGCTCGGTGCGCCCGGTCCCAGAAGTTCTGCACGGTGGCGGCGAGCAGGCGGTTGCCGGAGAGCTCGACCAGGTGGCGGTGGAACCGCTCGTCGGCCTCGGCCCACGCGTCGAGGTCGTCGCGCGCGAGCGCGGCGTCCATCGCCTTCGACGCCGCCTCGAGCGGAGCGAGCTCCGCGCGCGGAGGCTTGCGCGCGGCCACGAGCTCCGCGGCCGTGGCCTCGAGGCTGCCCAGCACCTGGTAGATCTCGTCCATGTCGCCGGCCGACACCGGCAGCACGCGCATGCCGTGGCGCGGCACCACTTCGACCAGCCCCTCGTTCGCCAGCCGTATCAGTGCCTCGCGCACCGGCGTGCGGCTCATGCCGAGCGTGAGGGCGAGCTCCTGCTCGAGCGCCCGGAAGCCCGGCGCCCAGCGGTTGTCGAGGATGCGCCGCCGCATCGCATGGTAGGCGGTGTCGACGAGCGAGCCGCCCGCTTCGGGCGCGGCCTTGCGCGTGCGGGTCGCGGTCATGCCGTCCCCCACGACCAGTGCACCGGCGGATGTCCCGCGACGCCGGTGCGGAAGCACGCGATCGCATCGCCGAGCAGGCACCCCAGGTAGGCGGTGCGCAGGTCCGGGCCGCCGAACGCGAGGCTCGACACGTTGCGCAGCACCTTGCCCGCCGCCTTGTCGAGGTGCTGGCGGCCCATCGTGCCGGCGCGGTAGGCCTGCTCGGCCCAGTCCACGTGCGCAGGGTCGGCGTCCTCGATCACGAGCGTCTGCGCGCCGTCGCGGTCGACGCGGATCACGCGGTTGGACACGATGCTGGTGATCCACACGCCGCCTTCGGCGTCGAGCGCGAGCCCGTCGGGATACGTGCCGTGGCCGAAGGTCGCCACCACTTCCTTGCCGCTCAATGCGCCGTCGGGCGCGATGCGAAAACGCGACAGCCGGCGCGAGAAGGTCTCGTTGACGTACAGCCACGCGCCGTCGGGCGACACGAGCGCCTCGTTCGTGTAGCCGAGGCCGTCCGCGACGATGCGCGCGCCGCGCGCGTCGGCGAGCACGACGAAACCGTCGGCCACCGCCGCCGTGTAGCCCCTTGCGCGCGGCACCTGCCGCGTGCTGACCGTGATCCACGTGCGGCCGAGCGGGTCGATCGCCACGTAGTTGGAGGGCGGCAGGTCGACGCCTTCCACGCTCTCGAGGAACGGCCGCACGGTCCCGTCGCGCCGCAGATGGAAGACGCCCCCCAGCGTCTCACCGAGGTCGGCCAGGAGGAACGACCCATCCTGCCGCATCGCTACTCCGTTCGGCCGCAGTGGCCGGCCGGCCGGAAGCGCGGACCGATAAAGCGCCTGCCTGCCGTCGGGCAGCAGGTGCGCCACTCCGCCGCGCCAGTCGGCGGCGTACAGCGAGCCGTCGGCGGTCGCCAGCACGCACTCCGGGCGCACCAGGCCGCTGCCGACGAAGCGAACCGTCGCCGGATCGACCGCTTGCTGGCGCGTCGCGCCCAACCGGACCCCCTCCTCGAGCCCCGGACTCCTGCCGGCGGGTGCCGGCGCACCGGTGTGCGTACTTTAATGTATACGTTAGAGCATGCGCCGGCGCGCTGTCAATGGCCTCTCCCAACGGGAAGGAGGCGGCGGCCCGATCAGCGGGCGAACAGCGCCACCGCCAGCGCCGCGGCGGCGAGGTAGAGCGTCCAGCCGACGGCGCAGCGGCGGCACGCGAGCCAGCCGCGCAGCCGCGCCCACGCGCCCGCGCCCCGCGCAGGCACGTCGCACCCGTCGCCCGCGTTCACTGCGCCGACCAGACGGTGATCTCGCAGGCGGCCTCGTCGCCGGCTTCGGCCCGATGCCGGAATCCGTCCCGCTCGAGGATCGGGTAGAGCGGACGCGGCTCGAAGTCCGACAGGATCTTCAGCGTGTCCCCGGACCGGAAATCGGCGATGGCGGCGAGCACGTGCTCCAGGGGCTCGGGCGGCTGCATGCCGCGGATGTCGAGCGTGATGTGGCGGGCCATGGCGCGCGGACCGCACGCCGGCGGCGTGCGGGTCGCGAACCATTCTCCGCGACGTCCGCGGCGCGTCCTTGACTCCTGTCAAGCGCCGCGAGCCACGCCCGCTCGACTCCCGCCGTCCACCCCCGCGCATGGCGAGGCGTCAGCGCAGCGCGTGCGCCACGCGCAGCGCGACCGCGAACACGACGACCGCGCCCGCCTGGTGCAGCGCGGCAAGCGCAAGCGGCACCACGTTGATCAGCGTGGCGATGCCGAGCCCGACCTGGATGGCGAGCACCGCCAGCAGCGTGCCGCCGCCCTTCTCCGCGCTCGCGGGGATCTGCGGCGCGCGGCGCAGCTTCCACCACAGCACCGGCACCGTGAACGCGAGCAGCCACGCGCCGACGCGGTGGTCGAACTGCACGGTGGCCATGTTCCAGAAGAAGTTGCGCCACGCGGGCTCGAGCATCAGGATCTCGGGCGGGATCCAGCGCCCGTTCATCAGCGGGAACGTGTTGTAGGCGAAGCCCGCGCGGATGCCCGCGACGAAGCCGCCGGTCAGCACCATCGCGAACACCAGCGCCGCGACGCCGAACGCCCAGCGCCGCGCCGACCGCGCGGCCGGGTCGGTCAACGCGGCGCGCTTCGGAAACAGCAGCGACAGCGCCACCCACTCCATCGCGCCGAGGATCACGAACGCGAGGCCCAGGTGCGCGGTCAGGCGGAACTGCGACACGCGCGGGTCGTCGACGAGGCCGCTCGCGACCATGTACCAGCCCATCGCGCCCTGCAGGCCGCCGAGCACGAAGATGCCGGCGAGCGGCCAGCCGAAGCCCGCGGGGATGCGCCGGCGCAGCGCGAACCAGGCAAACGGCACGAGGAATGCAACGCCGATCAGCCGGCCGAGCAGGCGGTGGAAGTACTCCCACCAGAAGATGCCCTTGAACGCCTCCAGCGTCATGCCGCGGTTGACGTCGCGGTATTCCGGCGTGGCCTTGTACTTGTCGAACGCGACCTGCCAGTCGGCCTCCGAAAGCGGCGGGAGCGTGCCGACGATCGGCTGCCACTCGGTGATCGACAGCCCCGAGTGCGTGAGCCGCGTGACACCGCCAACGACGATCATCGCGAAGACGAGCAGGCAGCAGGCGACGAGCCAGGCGGCGATCGCGTGCTCGGACCCCGTGGGGCGAAACGCGGCGTCGGAGGCGATGCTGGGGGAAATCGGCGAAGCCATCGGCGCCAGCATTCTGCCACGCGGCTTCCGCGCACCCGACCGCGCCGGGGCGGCCAACCTGCGCCGACCTTGATGCCGATCATGGTCGGCCCCGGGGGCGGGACCGAGAATGCACTCGCTCCGTCATACCCGGTTCCGGCTCATTGCCTCCGTCGGAACCGGGTTTTCTTTTGTGCGGGCGCTACGCCCGCACCACCGCTTCCGGCACGACCTCCCGCAGCCTCGCGAGCAGCGCCTCGCCGATGCGCGCCCCCTGCGGCGCCGCGGCGTTGAGCGCCTCGTCCGCGCAGCCCTGCGCGCGGAACGGCTGCAGGATCCACTCGCGCACCCCCGCGTCCGCGAGCTCGTGCGCGAGCCTCTCCAGCGCGTCGGGCGGGGTCAGGTCGAAGTGCACCGTCGTGCGCACCTCGAAAGGAACGCCGGACTGCTGCAGCAGCGCCAGCGCGACGAACGCGCCCATCCCCGAGCCGGCCACGCCGGTGACTTGCCGGTACTCCGCGGCCGGCGCCTTGACGTCGAGGCCCACCCAGTCGAGGAGCGGCAGCAGCTCGGGCAGGCCGCGCGGGTAGATGCCCGCCGTGTGCAGGCCGGTCAGGAACCCGAGCTCGCGCGCGTCGCGCAGCGCGTCGACGAGCCCCGGCTGCGCGGTCGGCTCGCCGCCCGAGAACACGACGGCCTCGAGGAGCCCCTTGCGCGTGGCGAGCCACGCTAGCACCGACGGCCAGTCGCGCTCGTCGTCGCCGCGAAACGGGATCAGGTGCGGGTTGTGGCAGTACCCGCAGCGCCAGGGACAGCCCTGCGCGAAGACGACCGCGGCGAGGCGCCCGGGCCAGTCGGTCGTCGAGAACGGGACGATCCCGCCGGCGCGAAAGGGTGCGCGCGGCGCGGCTGCGCCGGGCCCGGAACCGCCCATCGGACGCGCGTCAGCTGCAAGCGCCCGGCGCGGCGCAGCCCTCGCGGAAGAAGCGCCGCTCGCGGTGCTCGGACTTCTTGCCGATGTTGAACGACGCCACCGGCCGGTGGTAGCCCATCACGCGCGTCCAGACTTCGCAGCGCTGGCGCTCGTCGTCGCGCAGCGTGACGGCGGCGAGGTGGCGGACGTCGGTGGTGGCGTTCATCGGCGGTTCCTTCGGTGGTTGGCGGTGTTCCCGGAGAACGCGGCTCAGGCGGCGAGCGCCGCGCGCTTCGCGGCGAGGCGCTCGTCGTCGCAGACCGGGCAGAACTCGTGCTCGCCGGCGAGGTAGCCGTGCGTCGGGCAGATCGAGAACGTCGGCGTGACGGTGACGTAGGGCAGGCGGAAGCGCGACAGCGCGGTCTTCACCAGCTGCTTGCACGCGGCGGGCGAGGAGAGCCGCTCGTTCATGTACAGGTGCAGCACCGTGCCGCCGGTGTAGCGGGTCTGGAACGGTTCCTGCCGCGTGAGCGCCTCGAACGGGTCCTCGGTGAAGCCCACCGGCAGCTGCGTGGAGTTCGTGTAGTACGGCGCCGCCGGCGTGCCGGCCTGCAGGATGTCGGGGAACCGCTTGCGGTCCTCCTTGGCGAAGCGGTACGTCGTGCCCTCGGCGGGCGTCGCCTCGAGGTTGTAGAGGTGCCCGGTCTCCTGCTGGTAGCCGACGATCTTCGCGCGCACGTGGTCGAGCAGCGCGATGGCCATCGCCTCGCCCTCGGGCGTGGTGATGTCGTGCGCGTCGCGCGTGAAGTTGCGCACCAGCTCGTTGACGCCGTTGATGCCGATCGTGCTGAAGTGGTTGCGCAGCGTGCCGAGGTAGCGCTTCGTGTACGGGAACAGCCCCTGGTCGATCAGCCGCTGGATCACCTTGCGCTTGATCTCGAGGCTGTCCTTGGCGAGGTCCATCAGCCGGTCGATGTGCGCGTACAGCGCCGCCTCGTCGCCCGCGTTGAGGTAGCCGAGCCGCGCGCAGTTGATCGTCACCACGCCGACCGACCCGGTCTGCTCGGCCGAGCCGAACAGGCCGTTGCCGCGCTTCAGCAGCTCGCGCAGGTCGAGCTGCAGCCGGCAGCACATCGAGCGGATCATGTTCGGCTTGAGCTCGGAGTTCACGAAGTTCTGGAAGTACGGCAGGCCGTACTTCGCCGTCATCGCGAACAGCGGCTCGGCGTTCTCGTGGTCCCAGTCGAAGTCGGGCGTGATGTTGTAGGTCGGGATCGGGAACGTGAACACGCGGCCCTTCGCGTCGCCCTCGGTCATCACCTCGATGTACGCCCGGTTGATCATGTCCATCTCGGGCTGCAGGTCGCCGTAGGAGAACGGCATCTCGCGGCCCGCGATCACCGGCACCTGCTCGCGCAGGTCCTCCGGGCACGTCCAGTCGAACGTGAGGTTCGTGAACGGCGTCTGCGTGCCCCAGCGCGACGGCACGTTGAGGTTGTAGATCAGCTCCTGCACGCACTGCTTCACCTGGCCGTAGGTCATCCTGTCGGCACGGATGAAGGGCGCCATGTAGGTGTCGAACGAGGAGAACGCCTGCGCGCCCGCCCACTCGTTCTGCAGCGTGCCCAGGAAGTTGACGATCTGCCCCACCGCGCTCGACATGTGCTTCGGCGGCCCCGCCTCGACCTTGCCCGGCACGCCGTTCAGCCCCTCGTGGAGCAGCGTGCGCAGCGACCAGCCGGCGCAGTAGCCGGCGAGCATGTCGAGGTCGTGGATGTGGAGGTCGCCGTCGCGGTGCGCTCTCCCCACCTCGGGCGCGTAGACGTGGTCGAGCCAGTAGTTCGCGACCACCTTGCCCGACACGTTGAGGATCAGGCCGCCCAGCGAGTAGCCCTGGTTCGCGTTGGCGTTGACGCGCCAGTCGCGCTGCTCGAGGTACTCGTCGATCGACTGCGCGACGTCGACCAGCGTCTTGCGCGCCTGGCGCAGCCGCTTGTGCTGCTCGCGGTAGACGATGTAGGAGCGGGCCGTCGCGAAGTGGCCCGCGCCGATCAGCGTCTGCTCGACGACGTCCTGGATCGCCTCGATCCCCGGCGCGCGGCCGTTCCACTTGTGGGCGACCACGCGGCCGGCGCGCTCCGCGAGCGCGTGCGCGGCGTCCGCGCCGTACTCGCCAGTCGCCGTCCCCGCCTTCTGGATGGCGCGCTCGATCTTGGCGAGATCGAACGCGGCCACGCTGCCGTCGCGCTTGATGACGAACCTGGGCAGCGCCGACGGCGGTACCGCCGCCGCGCCCTGCGGCGCGTCGGCCGGGACGTCCCTGAGCATGGATCCGATCCTCCCGATGCCGCGTCGCGTCGGCGAGCGGCTACTACATGTTGTAGGCAGGGGCCAAACTTAGTCCAAGCGGTTGGGGTCCGTAAACGTCCCGGGGCCGTCATCTCGCGGTTCCTTGACGTGCATCAAGTCGCCTCCGTTTTTAAGCCACGACAAGAGGTTGCGTCCGGCTCTTCATGTGCAGTCGCAGCAATCAGATAACCGCCGGGCGGGCACCCGCATCTAGAATGCTGATTCCCTCCGCGGAGGCCGCCATGTCCGCTCGCAGTCGCATCTCCTGCCCCCGGGCCGCCCTATTCGCCGCCCTGCTCGGCGCCTCCGGAGCCGCCCTGGCCCAGGTCACGGTGACCGACCCCTGGGTACGTGGCACCGTTGCCGGCCAGCGCGCCACCGGCGCGTTCATGACGCTGACGGCGGCCTCTGCAACGACGCTGGTGGGCGCCGCCTCGCCCGTGGCGAAGATCGTCGAGATCCACGAGATGGCGATGGACGGCGGCGTGGCGAAGATGCGCGCCGTGCAACGCGTCGACCTGCCGGCCGGAAAGCCCGTCGCGCTGAAGCCCGGCGGCTACCACGTCATGCTGATGGCCCTCCAGCAGCCGCTCAAGGAAGGGGAGTCGGTCCGGATCGCGCTGACGTTCCAGGGGCAGGACGGCAAGCGCACCACGACGGAAATCGCGGCCCCGGTGCGCGGTCTCGCCGAATCCGCGCAGACGCGCTGAGCCCGCCGCGCGCCCGGGCCGCGAGGCAGGCGCGGCGCAGTTGACATGCCGCGGTCAGCGATGGTCTGATCTGGCCTGACCACCTGACCACAGGCTGCGCGTCTGCATCCGGCAGGTGTACTCGTTCCATCCGGAGGAAACCATGAAAGCACTGCTGCGCGGGCTGGCCGCCGCCGCCCTGTTCGCCGCCGTCGGCGCGAACGCCCAGGTCATCACGCTCCACGGCGCATCGCAATTCAACGACGACCACGCCTTCACCAAGGCGATGGTGCGCTTCGAGGAGCTGGTCAAGAAGTACTACGGCAAGCCGATCAACTTCGTGTTGCACAAGAACAGCGAGCTCGGCCTCGAGAAGCAGTACTTCGAGTACATGGCCCAGGGCAAGGCCGTCGACTACGCGATCGTGTCGCCGGCGCACATGTCGACGTTCTCCAAGGCGGCGCCGTTCATCGACGCGCCGTTCCTGTTCCGCGACCTCGCGCACTGGAACAAGGTGCTCGACGCGGACCTCCTGAAGCCCGTCGCCGACGAGGTCGCGGCCAAGGCCGACGTGATGCTGATCGGGTATGCCGGCGGCGGCACCCGCAACATCTTCTCGAACAAGCCGGCCACCAACATGGCCGAACTCAAGGGCCTGAAGGTCCGCGTGCAGGGCGCGCCGATCTGGAGCCGCACGTTCGCCGCCACGGGCATGGCGCCGACGGTGATCGCCTACAACGAGGTCTACAACGCCATCCAGAACGGGGTGATCCAGGCGGGCGAGAACGAAGCCGCGGGCGTCGAGCAGATGAAGTTCTTCGAAGTGGGCCCGAACCTGATCATGACGCAGCACGCGATCACCATCCGGCCGCTGTGCTTCTCCGGCAAGACTTTCAAGAGGCTGCCGGCCGACCTGCAGGCCGCGATCGTCCGGGCGGGCAAGGAAGCGGGCACCTACGGCCGCCAGATCGAGTCCTCCGAGGACTCGGCCAAGCTCGACGCGCTGGAAAAGGCAGGCAAGCTCAAGAAGATCAACTTCACCGACCGCGCCGCGATGAAGAAGGCCGTCGACCCGGTGATGGCTGCCTACGCCAAGGAAGTCGAGGCCGAAGCGATCTACGCGAAGATCAACGCCCTCCAATAGCCTCCCCTCCCGACCCGGGCGGACCGCCGATGCGGCCCGCCCGGGTCGCGTTTCCGACCGCCCCATGTCGCACGCCAAGCATCCGTTCCGCAGGATGTGGCACCGGCTGGCCGACGCCTTCGGCGGCTTCCTCAACGGCCTGCTGATGCTGTCGGTCGCCATCCTCGTGTTCCCGGTGACGCTGCAGATCGTCTCGCGCTGGACGGACGTGCTGCCGCACTACATCTGGACCGAGGAGATGGCGCGGTTCCTGTTCATCTGGATGATCATGATCGGCGCGATGGTGGGCGTGCGCGAAGGCACGCACTTCGAGGTCGATCTGTTCCCCGTGCTCTCGCCGAAGGTGGCCGCCTTTTTCCGGCTCGTCGGCTCGCTCGCCATCCTCGGGTTCGCGATGATCTTCCTCTGGGCCGGCATCGAGTTCACGAAGTTCGCTTTCAACCGCACCTCGGAACTCGCCGAGTTGCCGCTGTGGCTCATCCACGTCGCGTGGCCGGTCACCGGGCTCACCTGGCTCGTCTTCCTCGGCGAGCGCATGCTCGACGACATCGACATCATGCGGGGACGCGCATGACGGGCGCGGCGCTTGCGCCAGAGACGGCAGCGCTCATCCTCTTCGGCATGTTCTTCGGGCTGCTGGCGCTGCGCGTGCCGGTCGCCTTCGCGCTGGGGCTCGCCGCGCTGCCGATCCTGCTGATCGAGCCGCGCCTTTCCGCCTACACGCTGGTGCAGGAGACGTTCAACGCCTACAACTCGTTCATCCTGCTGGCCGTGCCGTTCTACCTGCTCGCGGCCAACCTGATGAACGTGGGCGGGATCACCGACCGCTTGGTACGGCTGTCGAGAGCCCTGGTCGGGCACATGCCCGGCGCGCTCGCCCAGGTGAACGTCGTGCTGTCGATCTTCTTCGCGGGCATCTCGGGCTCGTCGACTGCCGATGCCGCCAGCCAGTCGAAGATCTTCATCGAGGCGCAACGCAAGGAAGGCTACGACGACAGCTTCTCGGCGGCGATCACGGCCGTGTCGGCCGTGCTGGCCGTCATCATCCCGCCGTCGATCCTCATGATCGTCTGGGGCGGCGTGCTCACCGTGTCGATCGGCGGGCTGTTCCTCGCCGGCGTGATACCGGGGCTGCTGATCGGCCTCGCGCAGATGGCCACGGTGCACGTCTACGCCAAGGTTCGCGGGTACCCCACCTACACGCGGTCGACGTTCACGGAGGTGGTGAAGGCGCTGATGGTCTCGCTGCCGGCGCTGATGACGCCCGTGATCATCATCGGCGGCAAGGTGTTCGGCTGGTTCACGCCCACCGAGGCCGCTTGCATCGCGGTGCTCTACGCCATCCTCCTCGCGGCGTTCGTCTACCACGAGTTGTCCTGGAAGGGACTGAAGAGCGCGCTGCTCGACACCGGGCGCTTCTCGGGCGTGGCGCTGTTCTGCGTCGGCACCGCCTCGGTGTTCGGCTGGCTGCTCGCCTACTATCAGATCCCGCAGGCGCTGCTCTCCGGCGTCAACGCGTGGGGCATGGGGCCGATCGCCACCGGGTTCTTCATCGCCCTGGTGTTCCTGGTCGTCGGCATGTTCCTCGACGCGATCCCCGCGATCATCATCGTCGGCGCGATCGTCGAGCCGCTCGCGCGGAGCGCAGGCATCCACCCGATCCACTTCGCGATGATCGGCATCTGCTCGCTCGCGTTCGGGCTGGTCACGCCGCCCTACGGCCTTTGCCTGCTGATCGCCTGCTCGATCGCCAACATCCGCGTGATCGACGCGCTCAAGGACACGTTCATCATGCTGATGCCGATGCTGTGCGTGCTGGCGCTCGTGATCCTCTGGCCGGACCTCTCGCTGTTCTTCCCGCGGCTCATCTCGCCGGAATTCCTCAAGTAGCGCAGCGTCTGGCGCGCGCCGCCGCGGCGCGGCGCGCGGCGAGCATCCCCGCGGCGAAGGCCACGATCACGCCGGCGATCACCGCGCCGCCGAAGTAGAGCTCGCGGCCATCGGCCCACGCATCGACGCCGGGCACCAGGAGCTTCGCCGCCGTGAACAGACCGACGGCCAGCGACAGCCCCGCGACGGACAGCGCCAGCACGCGCGAGGCGACGATCGCGGTGCGGTCCGCCCGGCGGATGAGCCTGGCCAGCCACACGCCGTTGATGCCGTCGACGACGAGCATGCCGCCCACGAAGATGCCGGCCACGAACAGCGCATGTCCGACCCCGCCGAAGTGCCCGGCGGCCAGCGCGAACAGCGCGGCCTGCGACACCGTGTCGAACGACAGCGCGAACAGCGCCCCCACGCCGGCGACGGCCCAGGGGCTTTGCACGGTCAGGATGTGGCCGAGGAGCCGCCCCTTGAGACCCGCGGGACGGACGACGTCCTGCGGGTGCGTGGTCAGCACGGCGTGAACGTTGAGGAATGCCAGGCCGAACAGGAATGCGATCGAGACGGCAATGCCGGTGAACTCCAGCCACGACGGCGCATCCCATCGGCTCGCCAGCGTCCCGGCTGCCAGCGCGACCAGCATCACGACGGCGCCGTGCCCCAGCGAGAACAGCGAGCCGCAGTAGCGCGCGAGACGCGGGTTGCGCCGGGCGTTGTAGCGCGTGAGCCCGTCGATCGTCGCCAGGTGGTCGGCGTCGAAGCCGTGCTTCGCGCCCAGCGCGAAGGCCAGCGCGCACAGGGCGGTCCAGGTGGTCGGGAGAGCGTCCATCCGTCGATATGAAGATTGGTGACAGTCTTCATACCACGCCCCGCGGCAACGACCTTGATCCAGGGCAACGGCGCGCTCAACCGGCGACAGCCGTCAGTTCGGCCGTCATTCCCTCGGCGCGCTCGAGATAGGCCGCGCCGAACAGGTTGAGGTGGTTGAGCACGTGGTAGAGGTTGTAGAGCGTGCGCCGCGTCTCGTGCCCGGGCGGCAGCGGCGCGGCCTCGGCGTACGCCGCGTAGAACTCGGGCGCGAAGCCGCCGAACAGCTCGGTCATCGCGAGGTCCGCCTCGCGGTCGCCGTGATAGGTCGACGGATCGAAGACGACCGGCGTGCCGTCGGCGAGCCGTCCTGCGTTGCCGGCCCACAGGTCGCCGTGCAGCAGCGATGCCGCCGGCGCGTGACCCCGCAGCAGTGCGTCGACCTTCGCGAGCAGCCGCTCGCCGGCCTTCGCGAGCCTGCCGCCGTGGCCGTTGCGCCCGGCGAGCTCGAACTGCGGCGCGAGACGCATGTCGCGGAAGAACGCCGCCCACTCGTCGTGCCAGTCGTTGCGCTGCGGCGTCGTGCCGATCGTGTTGTCGCGGTGCCAGCCGAAGCGCGGCGCGGTGTGCGCGTGCAGAAGGGCGAGCGCGCGGCCGAGCGCGGCGTCCCGCCCGCCCTCGACGATGTTCAGCCACTCGAGCACGAGGAACGCGACGCCCTGCGCCTGCCCGCCGGCGACGACCTGCGGGACGCGCACGCTATGAGTCTGCGCGATCGCGCGCAGCGCGTCGACCTCGGCGGCGAGCACGTCGCCGTTCGCGTTGTCGGCGACCTTCACGAAGCAGCGCGACGCGCCGATCGCGAGCGACCACACCGACGACAGCGCGTTGCCGCCGATGCGCGACCACGCGGGCACGCCCGCCTCGCCGCCGCACGCGCCCGGCGTCGCCCGCAGCGTGGCGACGAGCGCGTCCTGCCAGGCGACGCCGTTCACTTGCGCAGCACCTCGATGCCGGCGGCGAGCCCGTTGGGCGTCAGCGGGAACATGCGGGGGCCCAGCGCCTGGAGGATCATCTGTGTGGACCGCGTATATTCCCAGGCGCGCGGCGGCTCGGGATTGAGCCAGATCACGCGGCGGAAGTGGCCGAAGACGCGCGCGAGCCACGCGAGCCCCGGTTCGTCGTTGGCGTACTCGACGCTGCCGCCGGCCTCGACGAGCTCGTAGGGGCTCATCGCCGCGTCGCCGACGACGACCACGCGCCAGTCCGGGCCATAGGTGCGCAGCAGCTCGAGCACGGAGTAGCGCTCGGCGCGGCGGCGCGCGTTGCTTCGCCAGACGTGGTCGTAGATGCAATTGTGGAAGTAGAAGTGCTCGAGGTGGCGGAACTCCGACTTCGCCGCAGAGAACAGCTCCTCGCAGCGCTCGACGTGCGGATCCATCGACCCGCCGACGTCGAGGAACAGCAGCACCTTGACGCGGTTGCGCCGCTCCGGCTGCAGCCGGATGTCGAGCAGCCCCGCATTGCGCGCGGTGCCGTCGATCGTGCCGTCGAGGTCGAGCTCCTCGGGCACGCCCTCGCGCGCGAAGCGGCGCAGCCTGCGCAGCGCGAGCTTGAGGTTGCGCGTGTTGATCTCGACGTCGCCGTCGAGGTCGCGGAAGCTGCGCTCGTCCCAGACCTTGACGGCGCGGCGCGCGCCGCCGGACTCCTGCCCGACGCGGATGCCCTCGGGGTTGTAGCCGTAGGCGCCGAACGGGCTCGTGCCGCCGGTGCCGATCCACTTCGAGCCGCCCTGGTGGCGCGAGCGCTGCTCGGAGAGGCGCTCGCGGAACTTCCTCATCAGCTCGTCCAGGCCGCCCAGCGCCGCGACCTTGCGCTTGTCCTCCTCGGAGAGCAGGCGCTCGAACTCGCGCCGCAGCCACTCCTCGGGGATGCCGGCGCGCACGTCGAAGATGGCCTCGACGCCCTTGAAATAGGAGGCGAACGCGAGGTCGAAGCGATCGAAGTGCTGCTCGTCCTTGACCAGCGTCGTGCGCGCCAGCGCGTGAAAGTCGTCGATCGAAAGCGACACCACGCGCTTGTCCAGCGCCTCGAGCAGCGTCAGGTACTCGCGCGTGGAGACCGGCAGCCGGAACGACTTCAGGTGCAGGAAGAAGTCGGTGAGCATCCGGCCTAGCGCTCGAGCAGGAAGCGGAGGTGTCGCCGCACCGCCGGCCACTCCGGCGCGATGACGCTGTAGACGACGGTGTCGCGCAGCGTGCCGTCCGGCAGGATCATGTGGTTGCGCAGCACGCCGTCGCGCTTCGCCCCAAGCCGCTCGATCGCGCGCTGCGAGGGCAGGTTGAACGTGCTGGTGCGGAACTCGACGGCGATGCAGGCCAGCGCCTCGAACGCGTGCGTCAGCAACATGAGCTTGCACTCGGTGTTGACGCCGGTGCGCTGGACGCGCTTCGCGTACCAGGTGTGCCCGATCTCGAGGCGCCGGTGCGCAGCCTCGACGTTGAACATCCGCGTGCTGCCGACGACCGCGCCGCTTGCGCGCTCGCGCACGACGAAGGGCATCGCGCCCTTCTCCTCGCGCATCGCCAGCGCGGTCTCCACGTAGGCGCCCATCGCCTCGGGCACCGGGACCGACGTGTACCAGAGCCGCCACAGCTCGCCGTCGCGCGCCGCTTCGGCGAGCGCGCCGGCATGCTCGCGGCCCATCGGCTCGAGCATCGCGTGCTCGCCGCGAAGCGTCACCGGCTCGACGAAGCGCGGCACGTGCGGAGCCTAGCGGCCGGCCCGCGCCATGAACACGACGCGCTCGAACAGGTGCACGTCCTGCTCGTTCTTGAGCAGCGCGCCGTGCAGGGGCGGAATGAACGCCTTCTTGTCCGCGCTGCGCAGCGCCTCGGGCGGGATGTCCTCGGCGAGCAGCAGCTTGAGCCAGTCGAGGAGCTCGGAAGTCGACGGCTTCTTCTTGAGGCCCGGCACCTCGCGCAGCCCGAAGAAGACCTCCATCGCCTCGGCCAGCAGCGCCTTCTTGAGCCCGGGGAAGTGCACGTCGACGATGCGCATCATCGTCTCGCGGTCGGGAAAGCGGATGTAGTGGAAGAAGCAGCGGCGCAGGAACGCGTCGGGCAGCTCCTTCTCGTTGTTCGACGTGATCACCACCAGCGGGCGGTGGCGCGCGCGAATCGTGCTGCCCGTCTCGTAGACGAAGAACTCCATCCGGTCGAGCTCGCGCAGGAGGTCGTTGGGGAACTCGATGTCGGCCTTGTCGATCTCGTCGATCAGCACGACCGCCGGCGCCTCGGACTCGAACGCGTCCCACAGCACGCCGTGCTTGATGTAGTGCCCGATGTCCGCCACGTGCGGATCGCCGAGCTGCGAGTCGCGCAGCCGCGACACCGCGTCGTACTCGTAGAGGCCCTGCTGCGCCTTCGTCGTGCTCTTGACGTGCCACTGCAGGAGCGGCCGGCCGAGGCTGCGCGCGACCTCTTCGGCGAGCAGCGTCTTGCCTGTTCCCGGCTCGCCCTTGACGAGCAGCGGCCGCTCGAGCGCCAGCGCCGCGTTCACGGCGAGCTTGAGGTCGTCAGTGGCGACGTAGGTGTCGGTGCCTTCGAAACGCATGGCCTGAGGGTCCGGTCGGGAAGCTTGCGTCGATGGTACCGGAATGCCGGCGGCTACCGCCCGAGCGCCTGCAGCGCCCACAGCGCGCCCATGCCCGCGGCCAGCGTCCACAGCGTGCTGCGGGTGACGAACGCCACCGCGACGGCCAGGAGCGCAGCCGGCACGCGCGGGTGCGTGGGGTCGGGCATCCCGGCGTGGGCGACGACCATCGGCACGACCAGCGCCGTCAGCATCGCCGCGGGAACGTAGCGCAGCGCGCGCGCGAGCAGCGGCGGCATCTCGCGGCGCGCGAAGATGGCGATGAACGACAGCCGCGACGCGTAGTTGAGCGCGCCGACGATCAGGATCACCGCCCAGAGCTTCAGCGCGCCTTCCACCGCTCCCGCGCGATCTCGGCGAGCGTGCCGGCGAGGATGCCGGCGATGCCGGCGACGACCAGGTTGAGCCGCATCGGCAAGGCAGCGAGCGCCAGCACCGCGACGCCGGCCACGAGGGCCGCGACGACGTTGGGCGCGTTGCGCATGAGCGGCGCGATCAGCGCGATGAAGCACAGCGGCACGGCGAAGTCGAGCGACCACGCCGCCGGAATCAGGTTGCCGGCGAGGAATCCCGCGAGGTTCGTCGCCTGCCACATCGCCCACAGCGCGACCCCGGTGCCGAGGAAGAACGACGCGCCGTCGCGCGGGTCGTCGGTCGCGTTGAATCGCCGGATCGCGGCCGCGAACGCCTGGTCGGTGAGCAGGAACGCGAGCGTGCGCTGCCACGCGGGCGACAGCGGCTTCAAGTGGGGGGCCATTGCCGCGCTGTACATCAGCAGGCGCAGGCCCAGCACGAAGCAGGTCAGCACGATGATCGCCAGCGGCGCCCCGGCGGCGTAGAGCTGCGCGGCGAGGATCTGCGCCGCGCCCGAGAAGATGATGGTGCTCATGCCCATCGCCGCCGCGAGGTCGGCGCCCGCCGCGGCCGCTCCCACGCCGCAGACCACGCCGAAGGGCGCCAGCCCGACGCAGGCCGGCAGCATGCCGACGAAGCCGTCGCGGAACGACGCGGTGTCGAGGTGGCGGCGCAAGATCGCGCGATTATTGCACTCGCGACGTGCCGCCGACGCCGCATCCGGCGGGCGACTGCGCCAGCCGCCGCCCGGCGCCGCCCTGCCTCAGGGCGCCGCGGTCAGCGTTGCGACGACCTTGCCTTCGTTGAACAGGCCCTCGCCTTCGAACGTCGAGGACCCCGGCTTGCGCCGAAGCACCCACTCGCCGCGCGAGTTGCCGCAGGCGCCGTTCATGTTCTGCGTATTCGAGTTCGCCCGCAAGTGGCTCTCGAAGCGCAATTCGACGCCGTCCCAGGTGCCCTTGAGCGGCTCGTCCTGCGCCCCGCAGTTCACGCCGCGCCAGGTGAGCTTGCCGGTCACGGGACCCGGCGCACCCGTGCCGTCGAAGCGCACCGAGAACACGTCGACGAGGGCTCGGCCGCCCGCAGGCACCACGGTCCAGCGGCCGGAGAGCGCGCCGGGCAGCGGGGCGGGCTGGGCCTGCGCCGGCGGCACCGCGGCAGCGAGGAGCGCGGTCACCAGGATCCATCGTCCAAAGACGTGCGCGTCCGCGCCCATCAGCCCTTGACGCCGCCCTGCGTGAGCCCGCCGACGACGCGCTCCTGGAACAGGGCGATCAAAATGCAGATCGGCACGATCGCGATGATCAGCGCCGCGGAGATCAGCGGCCAGGGGAAGGCGAACTCGCCCTGGTAGAGCGTGATGCCCACCGACAGCGTGCGCATGTTCACGCGGTTCATCATCGTCAGCGCGAGCAGGAACTCGTCCCACGCGTTGACGAAGGCGAGGATGGCCGCGGTGAACACGCCGGGCGCGGACAGCGGGATGATGACGCGGAACAGCGCGCCGACGCGCGAGCAGCCGTCGACCATCGCCGCCGCCTCGAGGTCGGGCGGGATGTCCTGGAAGAAGCTCGCCATCACCAGCGTGCACACCGGCATCGACAGCACCGCGTAGGGCAGGATCAGCGCGAGGTAGGTGTTGAGCAGGCCCAGCTCGCGCATCACCTTGAACAGCGGCACCATCAGCGAGATCAGCGGGAACATCGCGATCGCCAGCAGCACCGACATGATCAGGTTGCGGTGCGGCAACCGCAGCCGCGTGAGCGCGTAGGCCGCCAGCGCCGAGACCAGCACGCACAGGGCCGTCGACAGCGACGCGACGACGAAGCTGTTCCACATGAAGCGCAGGATCGGCTGCGCGGTGAACGCGGTGGCGTAGTTGTCGAGCGTCGCCGCCTCGGGCAGGTAGGTGATCGGGGCCCTGATCAGCTCGGTCTCCGTCTTGAGCGAGGTGAGCAGGATCCACACCGCCGGGAAGAAGCCGTTGGCCGCGACGATCAGGCCGGCGATCCAGACGGTGCCGCGACGGGAGAGGCCGAAGGGCATGTTAGTGGCGCCGGGCCGTCCCAAGCCACTGACCCGCCCCCCCGGGGGGCAGCGAACGAAGTGAGCGTGGGGGTCGTTTCATCGTAGCGCGCCTAGTCCTCGCCGGAGCGGCCGGACGAGCGCCGCGTGTACTTGAGGTAACCCGACGTCGCCGCCATCGACAGCACGAACATCAGCGCGGCGAGCGCGCTGCCGTAGCCGAAGTCGAGGAAGTCCAGCGTCGTCTTGTGGATGTACATCGCCAGCGTCTCCGTGGAGTCGCCGGGGCCGCCGCCGGTCATCGCGTAGGGGATGTCGAACGTCTGGATCGCGGTGATCGTGCGGAAGATCAGCGCGACGAAGAGCGCCGGACTGAGCATCGGCAGCGTGATCTCGACGAACTGCTGCCACTTCGTCGCGCCGTCGACCTCGGCCGCCTCGTAGAGGGACTTCGGGATCGTCTGCAGGCCGGCGAGCAGCATGAGGGCCATGAACGACGAGCTCTTCCAGACGATGGCGATCGAGATGGCGGCGAACGCGAGGTTCGGGTCGGACAGCCACTGCAGCGGCTCGACGCCGAACCGCCTCAGGATGTCGTTCACCACGCCGGTGTTGTACTCGAAGAACCAGCGGAAGATGAGGCCGGCGAACACCAGCGGCAGCGCCCACGGCAGCAGCAGGCCCAGGCGCACCGGCCACTTGATCCGGAACGGCATGTTCGCGAGCATCGCCAGCCCCAGCCCCACGACCAGCGCGCCGGGCACGGTGACGAGGATGTAGAGGACCGTGTGCAGCGACGAGTCCCAGAAGCGCGAGTCCTCGAACGCGGTGAGGTAGTTCTTGAGGCCGACGAACTGCTCGCCCGCGGCGGGGTTCGCGTTGTCGACCCCGTGCAGGCTGTTCCAGAACAGCGTGGCGATCGGGTAGACGACGATCACCAGCAGCAGCAGCGCGGCGGGCGCGAGCAGCAGCGCGCCGAGCGCGCGCTCGGAGAGGTCGCGCCCCGATGGGCGCCGGCCGTCGGCCGCCGCTGCCGGAATCGTGTTCACCTGCCCGGCCCCTCCCGACAGCCGTGCTGGACCGGGTTCGCGCCCGGGTCTTCGTTGCTCGCGCTACGCGACGGGCGCAGGGCCATCCCACGCCCTTCGCGCAAGCATCCCGCTCGATGAAAGAGGCGGCACGCCTTTTTCATCGGCCTACCGGAATATCGGCTGCAGGCGCGACTTCATGTCGGCGAGCGCCGTGTCCGTCGTCTTCGTGCCCGCGAGGTACGCGTTCATGTTGCTGCGGATCGCGTCGGACACCTGCGGGTACTGGTGCGACACCGGCCGCGCCCTCGCGCTCTCCACCACCGGCAGGGCGTCCGCGAACCACGGGTTCGCCTTCAGCACGTCCGGGTCCTTGTAGACCGACGGGAACACCGGCAGGTGCGAGGCCATCACGGCCTGCATTTCGGAGACCTCGGGGCTCGACAGATACCGGACGAGCTTGACCGCCTCGGCCTTGTTCTTCGAGAACGCCGACACCGCGACCTGCCAGCCGCCGATGCAGGTCGCGCTCTGGCCGCCCTGGTCGTGCGGCAGGCGCGCCACGCCGATCTTCCCCTTGACCTTCGAGTCGGCGTCGTTCTCGAGGCGGTTCCAGACGTAGCCCCACGACATGCCGAAGATCAGGTTGCCCGCCTGCATGTCGATGCGGATGCGGTCGGTCGGGATCTCGGCGATGTTCTTCGGCAGCACGCCGGCCTGCTTCATGCGGCCGTAGAGCTGGAACGGCTGGCGCGCCTGCGGCGTGTCGAGGTTGAGCTTGCCGCCCTTGGTGATCTCGCTGCCCATGCCCCACAGCGGCACGAGGTACGTGCACACCGTGCCCTCGATCGGCGCGCCGGCGGTGGAGAAGCCCTGCAGGCTCGGGTTCTTCTCGCCGTCCATGATCACCTTCGCGGTCTCCATCATCTCGTCCCAGGTCTTCGGCACCGGGCGCTTGTACTTCTCCAGCAGGTCCTTGCGGTAGTACAGGAACTGCGCGTCGGCGAAGTACGGCAGCGAGATGACCTTGCCGCCGACGGTGTTGGCGTCGACGTACGCCTTCAGGTACTGGCCCATCACCTTCTGCCGGTCGGCGCCGAGGTAGGCGTCGAGCGGCTCGGCCCAGCCCTGCGCCGCCCACTGCGCCGGGCGGATGACGTCGATCAGGACCACGTCGAGCGCCGAGTCCTTCGACGTGAGCACCGTCGACAGGTACTGCTGCTGCGCCTCGGATGTGGCGCCGCCGACCTCCACCTCGACCTTCACGCTCGGGTTGCGCTTCTGGTACTCGTCGGCGATCTTGCGCATCACGTCGGGCCGCTGCTGCCCGCCGGTGAAGATGCGCAGCGTGGTCTGCTGCGCCATCGCGTTCGCGGCGAAGGCGGTCGAGAGCGCCGCCGCCAGCAGGATCTTCCAGGTCTTCATCTGCTCCTCCGTCGTGGACTGCCGGGCCGGCGGACCGGCCTGTCGGTTCGTTGGCCCCGCTCACCAATCGGCGCCGCGGATCGCGACGCCGGTCGTCTTGTCGAAAAGGTGGAAGTGGTCGATCGCCAGGCCGATGGGAACGCCCTGGCCGACCCGGATCCCCGCGTCCGGGGCGAAACGCCCCGTCATCTCGCCCGCGCCGTCCGCTGCGCCGAGCCGGACCAGTCCGAGCGTGTCCGAGCCCAGCGGCTCGACCAGCATGACGCGCCCGGGCACGACGGCGTGCGATGCGTCGCCGTCGCGCGCGATGCCGATGTGCTCGGGCCGCAGGCCGAAGACGATCTCGCGGCCCGCGTGCCGCGCGCACTCGGCGACCCGCCGCGCGGGCACCGGCAGGTCGACGCCGCCCGGCAGGCGGATCGTCCGCCCGCCCTCGCCCATGCTCGCGGGGAGGAAGTTCATCGGCGGCGAGCCGGTGAAGCCGGCGACGAACTGCGCGGCCGGCCGGTTGTAGATGCCGTCGGGCGTGTCGTACTGGATGAGGTTGCCCGCCTGCAGCACGACGATGCGGTCCGCGAGCGTCATCGCCTCGACCTGGTCGTGCGTCACGTACACGACCGTGTTGCCGAGCTTCTGGTGCAGCTTCTTGATCTCGACGCGCATCTCGGCGCGCAGCAGCGCGTCGAGGTTCGACAGCGGCTCGTCGAACAGGAACGCCTTCGGCTTGCGCACGATCGCGCGGCCCATCGCCACGCGCTGGCGCTGGCCGCCGGAGAGCTCGCGCGGCTTGCGCTCGAGCAGGTGCTCGATCTGCAGGATGCCCGCCGCCTCGCCGACGCGCGCGCGGATCTCGGCGTCGGGCGCCTTCCGCAGACGCAGCCCGAAGGCCATGTTCTCGTAGACGGTCTTGTGCGGGTACAGCGCGTAGTCCTGGAAGACCATCGCGATGTCGCGGGAGCGGGGCGGCATGTCGTTGACCACCGTGCCGCCGATGGCGATCTCGCCGGCGGTGATCTCCTCGAGGCCCGCGATCATGCGCAGCAGCGTCGACTTGCCGCAGCCGGAAGGGCCGACGAACACGACGAACTCGCCCGACCCGATGGCGAGGTCGATGCCGTGGATGACCTGGTTGCGGCCGTAGGCCTTGACGACCTGTTTCAGCGTGACTTCGGACATGGCTTGCCCTCAGGCGACGACCGAAGTCTGCGCGAGCCCGGCGTCAACCACAAGACTCTGGCCTGTGATCGCGCGCGCCTCCTCCGAGGCGAGGAACAGGGCGGAGCGCGCGACGTCGTCCGGCGAGACGCGGAACTTGAGGCACTGCTCGGCGACGTACTGCTGCTGGCGCTCCGGGCTCGCCCACAGCGCCCGCTGGCGCTCGGTGTCGATCGCGCCGGGGACGATCGAGTTGACGCGGATGCCCAACGCGCCCAGCTCGCGCGCGAGCGTGCGCGTGAGCCCCATGATCGCCGCCTTCGACGCGGTGTACGCGGCGAGCTGCGGCCGGCCGCGCATCCACGACGTCGACCCGAGGTTCACGATCGAGCCGCCGCCGGCGTCGCGCATCTGCGGCGCCACGGCCTGCGCCGCGAAGAAGTGGTGCCGCAGGTTGGTGGCCAGGTTGTCGTCCCAGTAGTCGGGCGTCACCGCATCGAACGCGTGGCGATCGTCGCGGCCGGCGTTGTTCACCAGCACGCGCACCGGGCCGAAGCGGCGGGCCGCGGCGGCGATCGCCTCGCGCAGCGCGGCGACGTCGCGCACGTCGCAGCGCTCGTAGGCGGCCCGCTCGCCGAGCTCGCGCGCGAGCGCCCGCGAGGGCTCGTCGGCGACGTCCACGAAGGCGACGCGGCAGTCCTGCGCGGCGAACGCGCGCACGAACGCGGCGCCGATGCCCGAGCCGCCGCCCGACACGAAGACCGTGCGGCCGGCCAAGTCCGGATAGCGCGCGTGCGGGATCACGTGGGGCTGCCTCCTCCCGGGACCAGTCATTTAGATGATCTAGATGACATTGGTCGCAGCGTCATCATGACAGCGCTTGCAGAATTGTGCAAGCTGCCTCGATAATTGCCGCAAGCGCCTATTGCAAGCGCTTTCAAGAGATGGCCCGCACCGCCCCCGTCCGCACTCCCGTCGCACCTGCCCGCCAGGCTGCGGCGAGGGCACGAATGGCCGATGTGGCACTGCTCGCGGGCGTGTCCACGGCCACCGTCTCGCGCGCGCTGCGCCGCGCCGAGGCCGTCTCGCCGCAATTGCGGGAACGCGTGCTGCGGGCGGTGGACACGCTGGGATACGTGCCCAACCCCGCCGCGGGCGGGCTGGCGGCTGCGCGCACGCGCACCGTGGGCGTGATCGTGCCCTCGCTGGTCAACTCGTTCTTCGCCGCCACGCTCGACGCGATGGCCGAGCGCCTCGCCCCGCGCGGCTACCAGATCATGCTCGGCAACAGCGCCTACTCCCAGGACGCCGAGGATGCGCTGGTCAACTCGCTGCTGTCGTGGTCGCCCGCCGCGATCGTGCTCACCGGCCAGGCGCACTCGCGCGCCACGCTGCAGCGCCTGCTCGGCGCCGGCATCCCGGTCGTCGAGATGTGGGAGCTCGGCGAGAACCCGCTCGACAGCCTCGTCGGCTTCTCGCACCGCGCGGTCGGCCGCCTCGCCGCCCGCCACCTGCTCGATCGCGGGCGGCGGCGCATCGCGTTCGTCGGCGCCGCGCTCGACGAGGACCGCCGCGCGGCGCAGCGCGGCGCCGGCTTCGCCGAGGTCGTGCGCGAGTCGCTCGGCGCGACGCCGCTGATCGTCTCGCTGCCGCAGCGAGCGAGCGCGGCGACCGGCGGCCGCGCGCTCGCCGATCTGCTCGAGCGCCGTCCGGATGTCGACGGCGTGGCGTTCTCCAACGACGCGATGGCGCTGGGCGGCCTGTTCGAGTGCCAGCGGCGCGGGCTTCGCGTGCCGGAGCGCCTCGCGCTGATCGGCTTCGGCGACCTCGACTTCGCGGCGTGGAGCGCTCCCGCGCTGTCGACGATCCGCCCGCCGCGGCGCGAGATCGGGCTCGCGGTGGCCGACCACCTGCTGCAGCGCTTCGACGACCCTTCCGCCGGGCCGACGACGATCGACGTCGGCTTCGAGCTCGTGCCGCGCGCGAGCACCTGACGCCACCGGAGACCGCCTTGACCAAGCAACTCGCCGACCTGCGCAGCCAACGCTGGTTCGCCGCCGAGACCATGCGCACGTTCGGCCACCGCCAGCGCTCGCAGCAGATGGGCATGCGCCGCGCCGACTTCATGGGCAAGCCGGTGATCGCGATCGTCAACACGTGGAGCGATCTCTCGCCGTGCCACGCGCACCTGCGCGAGCGCGCCGAGAGCGTCAAGCGCGGCGTGTGGCAGGCCGGCGGCTACCCGGTCGAGCTGCCCGCGCTGTCGGTCGGCGAGATCATGGTCAAGCCGACGACGATGCTCTATCGCAACTTCCTCGCGATGGAGACCGAGGAGCTGCTGCGCTCGCACCCGGTCGACGGCGCGGTGCTGCTCGGCGGCTGCGACAAGTCCACGCCCGGCCTGCTGATGGGCGCGATCAGCATGGGGATCCCGGCGATCTACTGCCCGGCGGGGCCGATGTCGTCCGGCTTCTGGCGCGGCACCCGGGTGGGCGCGGGCACGCACACGAAGAAGTACTGGGACGAGCTGCGCGCAGGCAACATCACGCCCGACGACTGGGTCGAGCTCGAAGGCCGCGGCGTGCGCAGTGTCGGCACCTGCAACACGATGGGCACGGCCTCGACGATGACCTCGATCGCCGAGGCGCTCGGCTTCACGCTGCCGGGCGCGACGTCGATCCCGGCCACCGACTCCGCGCACCCGCGCATGGCCGCCGACTGCGGCAACCGCATCGTCGCGATGGTGTGGGAGGACCTGACGCCGCGCCGCATCCTCACCCGCGGCTCGTTCGACAACGCGCTCGTCGCCTACATGGCGCTGGGCGGCTCGACCAACGCGGCGGTGCACCTGATCGCGATGGCGCGGCGCGCCGGCATCGCGCTCGCGCTCGACGACCTCGACGCCGCGGGCCGGCGCATCCCCGTGCTCGCCAACCTGTTCCCCTCCGGCGAATACCTGATGGAGGAGTTCTTCTTCGCCGGCGGCCTGCCCGCGCTGCTCGAGCGGCTGCGCGCGCACCTCGACGCCGGGGCGATGACCGTCACCGGGAAGCCGATCGGCGCGAACATCGCGGGAGCGAAGGTGTGGAACGACGACGTGATCCGCCCGCTCGACCGGCCGGTCACCGGCGATCTCGCGACCGGGGGCGCGCTTGCCGTGTTGCGCGGCAACCTCGCGCCGCGCGGCTGCGTCGTGAAGCCCTCCGCGGCCTCGCCGCACCTGATGAAGCACACCGGGCCGGCGCTGGTGTTCGACGACCACGCCGAGTTCTCCGCGAAGGTCGACGACCCCGACCTGCCGGTGACGAAGGACACGGTGATGGTGCTGCGCAACGCCGGCCCCGTGGGCGCGCCGGGGTTCCCCGAGTGGGGCAACCTGCACATCCCGAAGAAGCTGCTCGCGCAGGGCGTGCGCGACATGGTCCGCGTGTCCGACGCGCGCATGAGCGGCACGCACTACGGCACCTGCGTGCTGCACGTCGCGCCGGAGAGCGCGGTGGGCGGCCCGCTCGCGCTGGTGCGCAGCGGCGACACGATCACGCTGGACGTGCCGGCGCGCACGATCCACCTGCACGTGAGCGACGCCGAGCTGGCGCAGCGGCGCGCGGCGTGGACGCCGCCGCCGCGGAAGTACGAGCGCAGCTGGACGCAGCTCTACCAGCAGCACGTGACGCAGGCCGACGAGGGGTGCGACCTCGACTTCCTCGAGACCGGCACCGCGAAGCCGGTGCCCGAGCCCGATATCTACTAGGCACGAACTGTTTAAGATAAGGCCGCGCGCGTTCGGCGGACGCGGAGGACGCGCCCGCCTGACTTGCGCGACCACGAAAGGAAGCCCTTGATGGATATGCCACGCAACCGCTTCAAGCACGCGATCGCCACGCCGGGCCGCGTTCCGCTAGGCACCTGGCTCGTCTCCGGCACGGCGGCCACGGCCGAAGCGATGGGCTGCTCGGGCTACGATTTCCTCGTGCTCGATACCGAGCACACGCCGATCGACATGGCCGGCATGGTCGACATGCTGCGCGCGATCGAGGGCACGCCGGCCGGCGTGCTGACGCGCGTGCCGTGGAACGACATGGTGACCGTCAAGCGCGCGCTCGACGCGGGCGTGCAGTCGCTGCTCTTCCCGTTCGTGCAGGACGCCGACGAGGCGCGCCGCGCGGTCGCCAACACCCGCTATCCGCCCGACGGCGTGCGCGGCGTCGCGGCCGTGCACCGCGCGAGCCGCCACGGCACCGTGCCGAACTACCACAAGGGCGCGGCGGCCGAGCTGTGCGTCGTCGTGCAGGTCGAGACGATCGACGCGCTCGGCCGGCTGCCCGAGATCGCCGCCGTGCCCGGCGTGGACTCGCTGTTCATCGGCCCCGCCGACCTCGCCGCGTCGATGGGCCACCTCGGCGACATGGCGCACCCCGAGGTGCAGGCGAAGCTCAAGGAAGGCGCGCAGGCCTGCCGCAAGGCGGGCAAGCCGGTCGGCATCGTCGGCCCGAATCCGGAGGTGGTGGCGACGTACGTCGACTACGGCTTCACCTGGGTCGCCATGTCCTCCGACATCGGCATGATGGTCGGGCGCGCGCAGGAGTGGATCGGCAAGGTGCGCGCGAGCGTGCCGGGGATGGCCGCGGGGCCGGCGCGCTGAGGTGGCCGGCCTCGTCACGCTCGCCGCGGGCGACGCGCGAGTCGAAGTCGCGCCGGCGATCGGCGGCGCGATCGTCGCGTTCCGCTGGCGCGATCGCGAGGTGATGCGCCCGACGCCCGCCGCGGCGCTCGCGCAGGGCGACGTGCGGCAGTGCGCGAGCTTCCCGCTGGTCCCGTTCTCCAACCGCATCGCGGACGCCCGCCTGCGCGCCGGCGACGCCGACTTCGACCTCGCGCGCAACTACCCGGGCATGCCGCACGCGATCCACGGCGTCGGCTTCCAGCGCGCGTGGACCGTCGTCGAGGCGCACGCGGACCGGGCGACGCTGGCGCTCGACTACGACCCCGCGCGCGACGGGCATCGCGCGTGGCCGTTCGCGTTTCGCGCCACGCAGGCGATCGCGCTGCGCGCCGACGCGCGCTGCGCGGCGCTCGCGATGACGCTCGGCATCGAGAGCCGCGACGCGCGGCCGTTCCCGTTCGGCCTCGGCTGGCATCCGTACTTCCCGCGCGACGCGGCGACCGTGCTGCGCTTTCGCGCCGCCGGGATGTGGCGCACCGGCCCCACGCTGCTGCCCGAGTCGCTCGGAGCGGTCCCCGCCGACGCGTCGTTCGAAGCGCCGCGCGCGATCGGCGCCACCACGCTCGACAACGTCTTCACCGGCTGGGACGGCCTCGCGACGCTCGACGACGCCGCACGCGGCGTGCGCGTCCTCGTCGAAGGCGAGACGGCGACGCCGTTCCTCGTCGTCTACGTCCCGCCCGGGCGCGACTTCCTCGCGATCGAGCCGGTGACGCACGCGACCGACGCGTTCAACCGCCACGCCCGCGGGGAAACCGGCACCGGGACGCGCACGCTGCCGCCCGGAGGGTCCTTCTCCTGTACGATGCGCATCGTCGCGCAGTCCTTTTCTCCGGAAGCGGCATGACGACGTCCTCCCCGTTCCGCTGCGTGCTCGACGTCAAGGCCGACCTCGGCGAGTGCCCGCTGTGGAGCGTCGCCGGGCAGGCGCTCTACTGGGTCGACATCAACGCGCCGTCGCTCAACCGCTTCGACCCCGCCACCGGCGCGAACGTCGCGATGCCGATGCCCGCGTCGATCGGCTCGTTCGCGTTCCGCGCCGGCGGCGGCTTCGTCGTCGCGCTGCGCGACGGCGTCTGGTTCGCCGACTCCGGCGGCCGCCTCGAGCGCAAGGTTGCCGACGCGCCCTACGATCGCGCGCACCACCGCTTCAACGACGGCCGCTGCGACAGGCAGGGGCGCTTCCTCGTCGGCTCGATGAACGAGCGGCGCGACGCGCCCTCCGCGGCGCTGTACCGGCTGGACGGCGACCTCGTCCTGCGCGAGCTGTTCGGCGGGCTCACCGTGAGCAACGGGCTCGCCTGGAGCCCGGACGGGCGCACGATGTACCACGCCGACACGCCGACGCGCGTCGTGCGCGCCTACGATTACGACCCGGGCAGCGGCGCGCTCGCCAACGCGCGCGAGTTCGCGCGCTGGCCCGGCGAGACCGACCGCCCCGACGGCGGCGCCGTCGACGCCGAAGGC
The DNA here is from genome assembly GCA_029884335.1 of Betaproteobacteria bacterium. Classification (GTDB taxonomy): domain Bacteria; phylum Pseudomonadota; class Gammaproteobacteria; order Burkholderiales; family Casimicrobiaceae; genus VBCG01. Next base: position 67,858 of record JAOUIA010000003.1, on the reverse strand, counting down.
TGCTACTGGACCGCGTTCTTCCGCGGCGGCAAGGTGCTGCGCATCTCGCCGGCGGGACGCACGCTCGCCGAGTACCCGGTCCCGGCGATGTGCCCCACGATGTGCGCATTCGGCGGAGCGGACCTGCGCACGCTCTTCGTCACCAGCGCGCGCACGCAGCGCGACGCCGGCGAGCTCGCGCGGCTGCCGCTCTCCGGCGGACTCTTCGCGATGCGCGTCGACGTGCCCGGCCTGCCGGAGCCGCAGTTCCAGGGATAGCCGCGATGCTGCTGCACTTCGACCCGACCAACTACGTGCGGCTCGAGGACCCGCACCCGATCGACACGTCGGCGACCGGCGCTTCGTTCGCGACGTCCACCGGCGACCTGCTCGAGGTGACGAGCTACGGCCCGGGCGTGTTCCGCCTGCGCCTCGGCCCGCACGGCAAGCCCGACTACGGGATCCTGGTCGGCAAGTCGAAGCCGTGCACGGTCGCCGTCCCGCAGTCGGGCATCACGACGTTCACCTCCGGCGACGCCTCGCTCGAGATCGGCGGCGGTCCGCTGCGCTTCCGGCTCACCTGGCGCGGCAGGCAGGTGGCGGGCTCGATCACCGACCAGCACTTCCGCGGCTTCGCGCGCCTGCCGACGTTCGGCCGCATCAAGCAGGGCGGCGAGTGGACCGCCGCGCTCGCGCTCGCCTCGGGCGAGGCGGTGTACGGGCTCGGCGAGAAGTTCGGCCCGCTCGACAAGCGCGGGCAGCTCATCCACTCGCAGGTCGAGGACGCGCTCGGCGTCAACACGGGGCTCTCCTACAAGAACGTGCCGTTCGCGTGGAGCCCGGGCGCCGGGCGCGGCGCGTGGGGGCTGTTCGTGCACACGCCCGGGCGCGTGGCGCACGGCGTGGGCCACCCCGACTGGTCGCACCGCAGCTACGCGATGGTGGTCGACGACGAGGCGCTCGACCTCTTCCTGTTCGCGGCGGACGAGCCCGCCGGCATCCTCGATCTCTACACGCAGGTCACCGGGCGCGCCCCGGAGGTGCCGCGCTGGAGCCTGGGGCTCTGGGTCTCGCGCGCCTACTACAAGACGCCGGAGGAGGCGATCGAGGTCGCGAGCAAGCTGCGCGAGCGGAAGATCCCCTGCGACGTGATCACGCTCGACGGCCGCGCCGCGTGGAGGGTGCGCACGCGCTTCAACTTCCAGTGGGACCCCGAGCGCTTTCCCGACCCGCGCGCTTCGCTCGCCGCGCTGAAGGCGCTGTCGCTGCGCGTGTGCGTGTGGGAGTACCCGTACGTCTCGATCCACGACCCGCTGTTCGCGCAGCTCTTCGCGAGCGACTTCCTGCTGAAGAACGGCTACGGCGACCCGTACGTGTTCACCTGGGATACCTCGCCCGGCACCTCCCCGTTCGGCAACGTGCTGACCCCGCTGCCGGAGAGCGGCATCGTCGACTTCACGAACCCCGCCGCGTACGCGTGGTGGCGCGACGCGCACAAGGCGCTGTTCGCCGACGGCGTGGACGTGATCAAGAGCGACTTCGGCGAGCAGGTGCCCGAGGACGCGGTGGCGCACAACGGCGACAGCGGCCGGCGGCTGCACAACGTCTACCCGCTGCTCTACAACCGCTGCGTGTGGGAGGCCACCCGCAAGTACGGCCCGCCCGGCAACGGCGCGCCGATGGTGTGGAGCCGCGCGGCGTGGTCGGGACAGCAGCGCTACCCGATGGGGTGGGGCGGCGACCCGCAGAGCGACTGGGAGGGGCTCGCGGCGTCGATCCGCGGCGGGCTCTCGTGGGGCATGAGCGGCAACCCGTACCACTCGAGCGACATCGGCGGCTTCTACGGCGCCGAGCAGCCCGGCGCGGAGCTGTACCTGCGCTGGCTGCAGGCGACCGTGTTCAGCTCGCACATCCGCGTGCACGGCATCGGCGAGCGCGAGCCGTGGGCGTTCGGGCCCGAGGCCGAGGGCATCGCGCGCAAGTGGCTCGCGTTTCGCTACCGGCTGATCCCCTACCTCGAGCACGTCATCCGCGTGGCGACGCAGACCGGGCTCCCCGTCATGCGCGCCATGCCGCTCGCGTTCCCCGACAACGCGCTCACGCGCCGCTACGAGACGCAGTTCATGTGCGGGGACGCGCTGCTCGTCGCGCCGATCGTCGCGGCCGGCGGCGAGGTCGAGATCGCGCTGCCGCCGGGCGGCTGGTACGACCTCAACTCGCGCAAGCGCTACGCCGGCCGGCAGGTGCTGAAGTACAAGGCGCCGCTCGACCAGTTCCCCGTGTTCGGCCGCGAGGGCTGCGTGCTCCCGCTCGGCCGCGCCGTGCAGCACACCGGCGAGATCGACGAGGCGCGCCCGGTCGAGCAGCTGTGGGTGTTCGGCCGCCCCGCGCAGGCGTTCGCAGCGCCCGGCGTCGAGGTCACCCTGCCCGCGGACGTTCCCCGCCTGCGCTGCGCCGAGGGCATCGAGGTCCGCTTCTTCGGCGACGCGATTCCGGTCGAGCGGTCGTGACCGACACCGCTGCGCGGCCGGTCGTCGCGATCACCTCCGGCGAGCCGGCGGGCATCGGGCCCGAGCTCTGCGCGATGCTCGCCGACGCGCACGCGCGCGAGCCGCTGCCCGCGCGGCTCGTGATCCTCGGGGACCTCGCGCTGCTGCACGAGCGCGCAAAGCGCATCGGGCTCGCGCCCCATCTCGCCGAGTTCGATCCCGCGGCGTTCGCACCGCACGGCGCGGTGGAGGTGTGGCACATGCCGGTCGCCGTGCCCGCGATCCCCGGCCAGCCCGACCCCACGAACGCCTCCGCGGTGCTCGAGATGCTGCGCCACGGCGCGGACGCGTGCGCCACCGGCGCGTTCTCGGCGCTGGTCACCGCTCCGGTGCAGAAGAGCGCGATCCTCGGCGCCGGCTACGAGTTCACCGGGCATACGGAGTTCCTGGCCGAGCGCACGGGCACGCCGCGCGTGGTGATGCTGCTCGTCCACGAGGCCGATCCGCCGCTGCGCGTCGCGCTGGTCACCACGCACCTGCCGCTCGCCGGCGTGCCGGCCGCGATCACGCGCGAGGCCGTGCTGGAGACGCTGGTCATCGTCGACCGCGACCTGCGCGGGCGCTTTGGCGTCGCCGCGCCGCGGCTTGGGGTGTGCGGCCTGAATCCGCACGCCGGCGAGGGCGGCCACCTCGGGCGCGAGGAGATCGCGGTCGTCGCGCCGGCGATCGCCGCGGCGCGTGAGCGCGGCGTCGACGCGAGCGGCCCGTTCCCCGCGGACACGATCTTCGTGCCGCGGCACGCGTCGGCGTTCGACGCGATCGTCGCGATGTACCACGACCAGGGGCTGCCGGTGCTTAAGGCGGCGAGCTTCGGCGGCGGCGTCAACGTCACGCTCGGCCTGCCGTTCGTGCGCACGTCCGTCGACCACGGCACGGCGCTCGACCTCGCGCGCGACCCGCGGGCCGCGAGGACGGCGGATCCGGGCAGCCTCGTCGCTGCCGTGAGGCTGGCCATCCGCCTGGCCGAGCGCCACGCGTGAGTCTCGCGCGGCCCGGGTAATACAATCGGGACCGGAGGTTGCACGATGACGGACACCGCGCTGGCGAGGACCCGCAAATCCGCACTGACGTGGACTCTGGCCGCGCTTGCGCTCGCGCTCGCCGGCTGCCAGCTCGGTCCCCGCCCGCTGCGCGAGAGCACGGCGATGCCCTCCGGCGAGTGGGCGGTCACCGCGATCCGCTGGGGCAACGTGAAGGTGCGCGACTCCGGCGCGGTCATCGCGCGCTTCGGGCAGGCGATCCGCTTCGAGCCCGGGCTCGCGGTGTCGGGCGGCGAGACGTGCGCCGATCCCGTCTATCTCGCCAGCGCGATCGTGGCCGACCGCTACCTCCACGCGGAGTTCGGCCGGCGTGCCGCCGACTTCGGGCTCTACCGCTGGCAGGACGTGCGCGTCACCGAGGTGTACTGCAAGGGGCAGCGCTGGCGCGCGCTGGGCGGCGAGGTCTTCTGGATCGACCACGAGCGCGGCTACGCGGTCCGCGAGGACGTCCTCTACGAGCTGCGCCGGCGCAAGCCGGACGCGTAGGGAATCTCTGCGTAACCTCGCGGCGCGCGCAGCCTCGCATGCAAGACTTTCCGCAATCCGCCATGTGCAGTTCGCTCGGCTGCCCTTCGGGACGTGCTTCCCCGGACGCTGGCGGTGTTGCGGGCTCAGTTGGGTCTCCTGGCGTGGGGACTGCCACGCCCAACAGGCCCGCGCCTAGCCATCGTCCCGGGGAAGCGCGTCGCGCATCCGCGGGTTACGCAGAGCTTCCCTAGCAGGGCCGCGCGGCCGTGGACGGCCACCGGCCGCGCAAGCGGTTCAGCCAGAACTTCCTCGCCGACGAGCACTACGTCGCGCGCATCGTCGCCGCCGTCGACCCGCGGCCCGGCCAGCGCATCGTCGAGATCGGCCCGGGCCTGGCCGCGCTGACCGCGAAGCTGATCGAGCGCGCGGGCCACGTGACGGCAGTGGAGATCGACCGCGACCTCGCCGCGCGCCTGCGCGAGCGCTTCGATCCCGCGCGGCTGACGCTCGTCGAGGGCGACGCGCTGGACTTCGACTTCGCAGCGCTCGGCGACGGCCTGCGCGTCGTCGGCAACCTCCCGTACAACGTGAGCTCGCCGCTGCTGTTCCGCCTCGCCGCGCAGGCCGCGCACCTGTCCGACGTCACGGTGATGCTGCAGAAGGAGGTCGTCGACCGCATGACGGCCTCGCCGGGAACGGCAGACTACGGTCGCCTCACGGTGATGCTGCGGGCGACGTTCGCCGTCGAGCGGCTGTTCGTCGTGCCCCCCGGCGCGTTCCGGCCGGTGCCGAAGGTGGACTCGGCGGTGGCGCGCCTCACACCGTTGCGGGAGCGCGCTCCGCAGGTTGCCGACCCGGCGCTGTTCGCGCGCGTCGTCGCAGCGGCGTTCTCGCAGAGGCGCAAGACGCTGCGCAACGCGCTGGCGACGGTGTGCGACGCCGACGCCATGCGGCGCGCGGGGATCGACCCGGGGCTGCGCGGCGAGGCGCTGTCGGTGGCCGACTTCGTCCGCCTCGCGAATGTCCTCGCCGGCTGATGAGGGCCTGTCGACACGGGGGCATGGCACGATGACCGTCGCCGCAACGCCCGGGGAACACGAACTCGCGATGAGCGTAGAGTATCGGCGGGCTCCCCGGAGAGGTCTGCCATGCCGGTTGCGCGACGCAGGCACCCGATTCTGTCCGCCGCAGTGCTTCTCGTGGCGTCCGGCAGCGGCTGCACGCAGGGCGTCGGCCGGATGCGCAAGATCGGCTGGCTGACCATGGGCTCGTCCACTTCGCACGCGTGCGCGCTTGCCGCGTTCCGCGAGGGGCTCGCCGAGCTCGGCTGGATCGATGGACGCAACGTGGTCATCGAGCTGCGCTGGGCGGAGGGCCGCCCCGAGCGCCTGCCCGGGCTTGCGGCGGAGACCGTGCAGTCGAAGCCCGACGTCATCCTCACCGCTTCGAACGCCGTCTCGATCGCGATGCGCAAGGCGACCGCCACCATCCCGATCGTCATGGCAACGGGCTCCGACCCGGTCGCGGCCGGCCTGGCCGACAGCCTCGCCCGCCCCGGCGGCAACGTCACCGGGCTCACCGGCTTCTGCGAGTCCACGCCCCACAAGATGCTCGAGATCGTCGCGGGCCTCGTGCCGCGCGACGCCCGCGTCGTCGCGCTGCTCGACGGCAGCTCCAGCACCGCAGTGTGGCGCCAGGAGATGCGCAGCAAGCTCGAACAGTCGGCGGCCGCAGCGGGATTGCGCCTGCAGTGGCCCGATGCGGCGACCACGGAGGCGATGATCGAAGTCGTCGCAGGTCTCGCCGGGACCGTCCTGCGGCGCTGCTCGTGGTTCCGGGGCCGCAGGTGTTCGCCGCAGGGCCGCGCATCGTGGAATCGGCGCGGCCGCTGCGCATTCCGGCCGTCTATCCGTTCGAGGAGACGGTCGAGGCCGGAGGGCTCATGAGCTATGCCGGCGACGTGCTGGAGAGCTACCGCCGCGCGGCGCGCCACGTCGACCTGATCCTCAAGGGCGCGAACCCCGCCGAGCTGCCGATCGAGCAGCCCACGCGGCTGGCGCTGGTGATCAACGTGGCGACCGCGAAAGCCCAGGGCATCGCGTTGCCGCCGTCGTTGCTCGCGCGCGCCGACCGTCGTGTCGGGGAGTAGCCCCGTGGCCGGCAAGAGCCTCGCGGCGTTCGCGTTCCTGGGGCTGGCCGCCGTCGCGGCGTTCTGGCCGTCCTACGTCACGCGCCTGACCGACGTCGGAGCGCCGGTGCACGCGCACGCCGCGGCCATGACGGCGTGGATCGTCCTGCTCGTCGCGCAGGCGTGGCTCATGCGCTCCGGGCGGCGCGCGGCGCACCGGGCGCTGGGACGCGTGTCGTACGTTCTCGTGCCGCTCGCCGTGCTCGCGACGCTCGCGCTCGCGCGCCACATGCTGCGCCACGCGAAGACGCCGCTCGTCGACGAGACGCTGTACTTCCTCTACCTGCAGCTTTCGCTGATCGCCGTGTTCGCGCTCTGCTGGGCCCAGGCGATCCGCCACCGGCGCACGCCGCACCTCCACGCCGCGTGGATGACCGGCACGGCCCTCGCGCTGGTCGACCCGATCGGTGCGCGGATCCTGTTCCACGCGTTCGGCGCGCAGCCCCCGCTCATGCAGTTCGCGACGTTCGCGCTCGTCGACGCGCTGCTCGTCGCGCTGCTGCTGCGCGAGCGCCGGCGCGCGCCGCCGGTGCGCGCCTACCCGGCGCTGCTCGCCATCTTCGTGGCAACGCAGCTGCCGACGTTCTTCGTCCACAAGACGGCGGCGTGGCGCGCGTTCGCGGAAGCGTTCGCGGCCCGCTGACTCAAGAGGCCCAGTCGGGCCGGCACGCGGGCGCGTCGACCCGCACCTGCTTCGCGCGCGACGCCGCCCCGCGCAGCAGCGTGACGTTGCGCAGCGGCACGCCGAACGCGTCGGCGAGGAAGCGGCACAGCTCGGCGTTCGCCTTGCCGTCGACCGGCGGCGCGGCGAGGCGCACCTTGAGCGCGCCGCCGTGCTCGCCGGCGACTTCGCTGCGCTTCGCTCCCGGCTGCGCGCGGATCGCCAGGACGAGCGCGTCGCCGTCCTCGCGGATCCACTCCCGCGTCACCGCAGCAGCGTCGCGAGCAGGCGCTCGAGCCACGCCACCGGCAGGATCAGCACGAGCTGCAGCAGCACGATCAGGATCAGCGGCGTCAGGTCGAGCGAGCCGCCGAGCGGCGGGATGAACCGGCGCAGGGGGCGCAGGAACGGGAACGTCAGCGCGTTGAGCAGGCCCGCGAGCGGGCCGTCGGGCGCGACCCAGGAGAGCACGGCCTGCGCGATCACCACGAGGATCAGGATCCAGATCGTCGTCTTGGCGAGCTCGAGCAGCGCGGCCGCGAGGACGAACGCGACGCCCGCGCCGCCGAGCGCGAAACCGCGCCCGAGCAGCGCGTAGAGCGCCAGCAGCCACGCGACCTGCAGCACGAACGCCGCGACGAGCGTGGCCCAGTCGACGCCGCCGAAGCCGGGCAGCAGCTTGCGCAGCGGCTTGACGATCCAGTCGGTCAGCGCCATCACCGCCTGCCCGAGCGGGTTGCGGAACGGCGCGCGCATCAGCTGCATCAGGAAGCGGATCAGCAGCGAGTAGACGACGACGCCGAAGGCGACGTCGAGGATCAGCTTGGCGGCCTGGTCGAGCATCTCAGCGGTCGTCGCGGCCGAACAGCTCGCCCATCTCGTCGGCGCGGCGCGTCGCGTCGCGCACCGCGCGCGCGATCGCGCCCTTGACGTCGCCCGCCTCCAGCGCGGCGACGCCGCGCTCCGTCGTGCCGCCCTTCGACGTCACCTGCGCGCGCAGCGTCGCGAAGTCCGCGTCCGAGGACTGCGCGAGCTTCACCGAGCCCGCGAACGTGGCCAGCGCGAGCCGCCGCGCGTCGCCGGCGCCGAAGCCCGCCGCGCGCGCCGCGGCCTCGAGCGCCTCGAGCAGGTAGAACACGTAGCCGGGACCGCTGCCCGAGACGCCGGTCACGGGGTCGAGCATGGCCTCGCGCTCGCAACGCAGCACGTCGCCGGCGGCGCGCAGCACGGCCTCCGCCGCCTCGCGCGCCGCGGCGTCCACGCCCGGCGCCGCGTACATCCCGCTGATGCCGGCGCCGACCAGCGCCGGAGTGTTGGGCATCGCACGGACGATGCGCGCGTAGCCGCCGAGCCAGCGCGAGATGTCGCCGACGCGCGTGCCGGCCGCGATCGACAGCACGGCGCCGACGTCCCGCACGTGCGGCGCGAGCGTCGTGCACGCCTCGCGCATCTGCTGCGGCTTCACCGCGAGCACGACGAGCTGCGCCGCGCGCAGGCAGTCCGCGCCGGCCGCCTCGAACACCGCCACGCCCGGGAACCGCGCGGCGAGCCTCGCGCGCTGCTCCGCGGAGGGCTCGACGACGCTCATGCTCGCCGCCGGCGTGCCGGCCGCGAGCAGCCCGCCGACGAGCGCCGTGGCCATGTTGCCGCCGCCGATGAACACGATCCCCTGCATGCGCTGCGCGTCCGCGGGCCGAAAGCCGGGAGTCTACCGAACGCCGCTCGCCGCCGGCCGCGCGCCGAAGATCGCCGTGCCGACTCGCACCTCTGTCGCGCCCTCGGCGATCGCCGCCTCGAGGTCCGCGGTCATGCCCATCGACAGCACCGGGACGTCGAGGCCCTTCGCACGCGCCTCGTCGCGGCACCGCCGCAGCAGCGCGAACTGGGCGCGCTGCTTCGCCACGTCCTCGGTGGGCTCGGCGATGCCCATGAAGCCCCGTAGGCGAAGGTGCGGCAGGCCGGCGACCGCCTGCGCGAGTGCGACGGCATCCTCCGGCGCGCAGCCGCTCTTCGTCGCCTCCCCGCTGATGTTGGCCTGCACCAGCACGTCGAGCGGCGGTCGGCCGGCGGGCCTCGCCGCCGACAGGCGCTGCGCGGTCTTCAGCCTTTCGACGGTCTCGACGGCGTCGAAGGCCTCGGCGGCCAGCCGCGCCTTGTTCGACTGCAGGGGGCCGATCAGGGCGAGGCGCAGTCCGGGCAGGTCGGCGAGTTCGGCGCGCTTGGCCGCGCCCTCCTGCACGTAGTTCTCGCCGAAGGCCCGCAGCCCCGCCGCGTAGGCCTCCCGGACGGCAGCTGCCGGAAACGTCTTGGACACGGCGAGCAGCGTCACTTCGGCCGGGTCGCGGCCCGCCGCGCGCGCCGCCGCCGCGATCCTCGCCAATACGCCTTGCAACGCCTTCTCGACGGGGACCATAATGGCAATGACAGCGGCATGAAACGTGCCGCGGCACGGTTCTTGCGTCATTTCGGGGTCGAAGACACCCCCGCGGCGAGGGATTATAGATGGACATCACCGAGCTCCTGGCCTTCGCGGTCAAGAACAAGGCCTCCGACCTGCACCTGTCGTCGGGACTGCCCCCGATGATCCGCGTGCACGGCGACATCCGGCGCATCAACCTGCCGCCGATGGAGCACGAGGACGTGCACGCCATGGTGTACGACATCATGAGCGACACGCAGCGCAAGATGTACGAGGAGTTCCTCGAGTGCGACTTCAGCTTCGCGGTGCCCAACCTCGCGCGCTTCCGCGTCAACGCCTACAACCAGCAGCGCGGCGCGGCCGCCGCGTTCCGGACCATTCCGTCGAAGGTGCTCTCGCTCGAGGAGCTCAACGCGCCGAAGATCTTCGCCGACATCACCAACCGCCCGCGCGGCCTGATCCTTGTCACGGGGCCGACCGGCTCGGGCAAGTCGACCACGCTCGCGGCGATGGTGAACCACGTCAACGAGAACGAGTACGGCCACGTGCTGACGATCGAGGACCCGATCGAGTTCCTGCACGAAGCGAAGAAGTGCCTGATCAACCAGCGCGAGGTCGGCCCGCACACGCTGTCGTTCGCCAACGCGCTGCGCGCGGCGCTGCGCGAGGACCCCGACTACATCCTGGTCGGCGAGATGCGCGACCTCGAGACGATCCGCCTCGCGCTGACCGCGGCCGAGACCGGCCACCTCGTGTTCGGCACGCTGCACACGAGCTCGGCGGCCAAGACCGTCGACCGCATCATCGACGTGTTCCCCGCCGCGGAGAAGGACATGGTGCGCGCGATGCTCTCCGAGTCGCTGGTCTGCGTGATCTCGCAGACGCTGCTCAAGACGAAGGACGGCCAGGGCCGCATCGCCGCGCACGAGATCATGATCGGCACGCCGGCGATCCGCAACCTGATCCGCGAGAACAAGGTCGCGCAGATGTACTCGTCGATCCAGACGAGCCAGGCGGCCGGCATGCAGACGCTCGACCAGTGCCTCGTCGAGCTGGTGCGCCGCAACCAGGTGCAGGTCGCCGAGGCGCGCAACCGCGCCGTGAACAAGGAGCTGTTCGCCGGGTAGCCGCTCCGAGCCACCCGTCGAGGGGCCCCGCGCAGCGGGGATCGACGGCAAGGCGAGCGGGCGGCGCGGCCGACAACGAGACCCGACCGACAGCGACGACGGCACGAGGAGGCCGCAGGCCCGCGCCTCCCGCCACCGAACAGGGAACGCCATGGAACGCGAACGCGCCACCAAGTTCATCCACGAGCTGCTCGACCTGCTCTACAAGCAGAAGGGCTCGGACCTCTTCATCACCGCCGGCTTCCCGCCGGCGATCAAGGTCGACGGCAAGATCAGCCCGGTGTCCAAGTCCGCGCTCACGCCGCAGCACACGATCGAGCTCGTGCGCAGCGTGATGAACGACAAGCAGGCCGCCGAGTTCGAGTCGACGAAGGAGTGCAACTTCGCGATCGCGCCGCCGGGCATCGGCCGCTTCCGCTGCAACGCGTTCGTCCAGCAGGGCCGCGTGGGCATGGTGCTGCGCACGATCAACACGAACATCCCGAAGTTCGAGGAGCTGGGCCTGCCGCCGGTGCTGAGGGACGTGATCATGTCCAAGCGCGGCATCATGCTGTTCGTCGGCGCGACGGGCTCCGGCAAGTCGACGTCGATGGCCTCGCTGCTCGGCTACCGCAACGAGAACAGCTTCGGCCACATCATCACGATCGAGGACCCGATCGAGTTCGTGCACGACCACGCGAACTGCATCATCACGCAGCGCGAGGTGGGCACCGACACCGACGGCTGGCAGGTGGCGCTGAAGAACACGCTGCGCCAGGCGCCCGACGTCATCCTGATCGGCGAGGTGCGCGAGCGCGAGACGATGGACTACGCGATCGCGTTCGCCGAGACCGGCCACCTGTGCCTCGCCACGCTGCACGCGAACAGCACGAACCAGGCGCTCGACCGCATCATCAACTTCTTCCCCGAGGAGCGGCGCGCGCAGCTGCTGATGGACCTCTCGCTCAACGTGCGCGCGTTCGTGGCGCAGCGCCTCATTCCGCGCCGCGACGGCCGCGGCCGCGTGCCGGCGGTCGAGGTGATGCTGAACTCGCCGCTCATCTCCGACCTCATCTTCAAGGGCGACGTCTCCGGCATCAAGGAGATCATGAAGAAGTCGCGCGAGCTCGGCATGCAGACTTTCGACCAGTCGCTGTTCGACCTCTACGAGGCAGGGCTCATCAGCTACGAGGACGCGCTGCGCAACGCCGACTCGCTCAACGACCTGCGCCTCGAGATCAAGCTGCACGGCAAGGAGGCGAAGAACCGCAACATCTTCGCCGGCACCGCGAGCCTCGACATCGTCCCGGACCAGCCGCAGTCGGCGGGGGGGACGCGGTTCTAGGAAATGAGGGTCAGACTCGACTTTCCCGCGCCACCAGGCGACGGCGCGGCGCGGTCGCCCCGGGAAAGTCGAGTCTGACCCTCATTTCCGGAAAGTCGAGTCTGACCCTACTTTTCGCGCGACGAAGGCGAGGGTCCCCCGCCCGCCGTCCGGGTCGCGGCGCGCGCGCTGTGCTAGCCTTCCCGGCTGGCCACGCGCCGCGCCCCCCATGTCAACGCCCGCCCCCACGGAAATCAAGCTCCACCAGGCCTCGCGCATCCTCGAGATCGCGTTCGCCGACGGGGCGAGCTTCAAGCTGCCCTACGAGCTCCTGCGCGTGTACTCGCCCTCGGCCGAGGTGCGCGGGCACGGCCCCGGGCAGGAGACGCTGCAGACGGGCAAGCGCGACGTGACGATCAGCGAGGTCGAGCCGGTCGGCCACTACGCGATCCGCCCGACGTTCTCCGACGGCCACGACACCGGCATCTATTCGTGGGAGTACCTCTACGGGCTCGGCGCGGAGCGCGACGAGCTGTGGCAGCGCTACCTCGACCGGCTGGCGCAGGCCGGCGCGAGCCGCGAGCCGTGACGCGCGCGGGGCGGCCTCCGGTGGACGACAGGACGCACTTCGGCTTCGAGCAGGTACCCGCGGACGACAAGGCGAAGCGCGTGCGCGGCGTGTTCGACTCCGTCGCCTCGCGCTACGACCTGATGAACGACCTCATGTCCGCCGGCCTGCACCGGTGGTGGAAGCGCTACGCGGTGCACGTCGCCGGCCTCCGCCCCGGGGCCGCCGTGCTCGACCTCGCCGGCGGCACGGGCGACCTCGCGCGGCTGTTCGCGAAGGCCGTGGGCGAGCAGGGGCGGGTCGTGCTGTCCGACATCAACCACGCGATGCTCGCGGAGGGCCGCGACAAGCTGCTCGACGGCGGCTGCAACCTCCCGGTCGTGCAGTGCGACGCCGAGAAGCTCCCGTTCCGCGACCGCGCGTTCGACGCGGTCTCGATCGGCTTCGGGCTGCGCAACGTGACGCGCAAGGAGGCGGCGCTCGCCGAGATGCGCCGCGTGCTGAAGCCCGGCGGCGTCGCGCTGGTGCTCGAGTTCTCGCGCGTCTGGGCGCCGCTGGCGCCGGCCTACGACTGGTACAGTTTCAACGTGCTGCCCCGGCTGGGGAAGCTGGTGGCCGGCGACGACGGCAGCTACCGCTACCTCGCCGAGTCGATCCGCATGCACCCCGACCAGGAGGAGCTCAAGTCCATGATGGAACGGGCGGGCTTCGATCGGGTCGAATACCACAACCTGATGGCGGGGGTGGTCGCCGTGCACCTTGGAAGGGTGTTCTGACGCCCCCAACTGACTGAATGCAATCGCCGGGAGGACTGCCCACATGAACCGACCGCTCACCCTCGCACTCGCCTTCGCCGCAGGCGCCGCGCTGGTCGCCGCCGACTTCGCCGACGCGCGTCGCATGAGCGGCGGTCGCAGCCTCGGCGCGCAGCGCACGGCCCCCGCGCAGCAGGCGACGCCGCCATCCGCGGCGCCGGCGCAGGCCGCGCCGAGCGGAGCGGCCGCCAACCCCGTGATGCCGCGCCAGGGCACGGCGCAGGCTCCGGCGGGCGCTGCGCAAGCCGGAGCAGCCGCGGCTGCGCCGAAGAGCGGCCTCGGGCGGTGGATGGGCCCGCTCGCCGGTCTCGCCGCCGGGCTCGGGCTCGCCGCGCTGGCTTCGTACCTGGGCATAGCCGACGAGCTGCTGAGCGCGTTGCTCATCGCCGGATTGGTGCTGATCGCCATCGTCGCAGTCCGCGCGATCCTCGCGCGCCGCAACGCGTCGCAGGGTCCGATCCGCTATGCCGGCGCCACCGCCGGGACGTCCTCGAACGCTCCGCGTGATTACGCGCCGCCGCCGCCGCCCGCCGTGACGCCGGTGTCCGCCGCGGTGCAGCCGCGGCGCAACGTCCCGCCCGGCTTCGACGCGGAGCGCTTCCTGCTCGAGGCAAAGCACCAGTTCGCGCGCCTGCAGGCAGCGCACGACCGCGGCGACCGCGAGGCGCTCGCCGACGTGATGACGCCTGCGCTGTTCGCGCAGATCGCCGCGGAGATGCCGCCGACGCGAGGCGAGCACCCCACGGAGATCGTCGCGCTCAACCCCGAGCTGGTCGAGGTCGTCACCGACGGCGGCGAGCACTGGGCGAGCGTGCACTTCCGCGGGCTCGTGCGCGAGGACGGCGAGCCGATGCCGCGCCCGCTGGACGAGGTCTGGCACCTCGTGAAGCCCGTCGACGGCAAGAGCGGCTGGCTGCTCGCGGGCATCCAGCAGGGCGAGCCGGCAGCCGGTCACGCCTGACGGCGCGGGCGGCGGCAGGCAGCGACGCCATGGCCGATCCGGCGAGCGCTCTCGGCCGCGGGCTCGCCAACCGCCTGCTGGGCGACGAGTCGTGGGCGCGCGAGAGGCTCGCCGCGCACGCCGGCCGCACGTTCACGCTCGCAAGCGGACCGGTGAGCGTCGCGTTCGCCATTGGCGCCGACGGCACGCTGGAGGACGCGCATTCGCGCCCCGCCACGCCCGACGCGGAGTTCCACCTGTCGCCGTTCGACGTCCCGGCGCTGCTCGCCGAGCCGGCGCGCTGGGACGGGCTCGTCACCGCGAAGGGCGACCCCGCGCTCGCCGCGACGTTGAGGGACCTCGCGCAGACGCTGCCCTGGTTCGTCGAGCGTGCGTTCGCCAAGGCGTTCGGCCCGGTCGTGGGACAACGGCTGGCGGACGCGGGCCGGAGCATCCTCTCGCTCCCGGGGTACGTGGGCGAGCACCTCGCCGACAACGTGGTCAGCTACGCGCGCGACGAGGCGGGCCTGCTCGCGCGCGGCGAGGAGGCCCGCGCGTTCGCCGCGCAGAACGCGGATCTCGCGCAGCGCGTCGACGCGCTCGCGCAGCGCATCGCCGACCTCGAGCGAAAGTAGGGCCGGAGCCGCATTTCCGAACCGGCGCTTCCGTCGCCGGCGAGAAACGAGGGTCACAGCCGCGTTTCCTCTCGCGAAGCCGCCCCGACGGCGCGGAAATGCGACTCTGACCCTCATTTACAATCGGGGCCATGCGCCTCCTGCGCCTGGCCCGCATCCTCCTCGTCGCGCAGCGCTACGGGCTCGACGAGTTCCTGCTCGGCCACGAGCGCGTGCGCTGGCTGCGGCCGATGATCAACCGCGTCGCGTTCTGGCGCGACCTGGGAGAGCCGCGCGCGGTGCGGCTGCGCCTGGCGCTCGAGAGCCTCGGGCCGATCTTCGTCAAGTTCGGGCAGGTGCTCTCCACGCGCCGCGACCTCTTGCCGCCCGACATCGCCGACGAGCTCGCGAAGCTGCAGGACCGCGTGCCGCCGTTCCCGTGGAGCGACGTCGAGGCCACGCTGCAGCGCGCCTACCGCAAGCCGCTGGCGCAGGTCTTCGCGGAGTTCGAGCGCGAGCCGGTCGCCTCGGCTTCGGTGGCGCAGGTGCACTTCGCGAAGCTCCCCGACGGCACGCCGGTGGCGGTCAAGGTGCTGAGGCCGGGCATCCGCGCGGTGATCGACAAGGACGTCCAGCTGATGATGGCCGGCGCGATGCTGGCCGAGAAGCTGTGGTCGGACGGCAAGCGGCTGCGGCCGCGCGAGGTCGTGCACGAGTTCGAGAAGAACCTCGCCGACGAGCTCGACCTCATGCGCGAGGCCGCGAACTGCGCGCAGCTGCGCCGCAACTTCCAGCACTCGCCGCTGCTGCTGGTGCCCGGCGTCCACTGGGACTGGTGCACGAGCGAGGTCATGGTGATGGAGCGCATGACCGGCATCCCGATCGCGCAGGTCGAGCGGCTGGTCGAGGCGGGCGTGGACCTCAAGCGCCTGTCGCGCGCCGGCGTGGAGCTCTTCTTCACGCAGGTGTTCCGCGACGGCTTCTTCCACGCCGACATGCACCCGGGCAACATCTTCGTGTCGGTCGACCCGGCGCACTTCGGCAAGTACGTCGCGCTCGACTTCGGCATCGTCGGCGCGCTCTCGGAGCGCGACCAGAGCTACCTCGCGCAGAACTTCCTCGCCTTCTTCCGCCGCGACTACCGCCGCGTGGCCACCGCGCACATCGAGTCGGGCTGGGTGCCTGCCCACACGCGCGTCGACGAGCTGGAGACCGAGATCCGCGTGGTGTGCGAGCCGATCTTCGACCGGCCGCTCAAGGAAATCTCGCTCGGCAAGGTGCTGATGCAGCTGTTCCGCGCGTCGCGTCGCTTCAACGTCGAGGTGCAGCCGCAGTTGGCGCTGCTGCAGAAGACGCTGCTCAACATCGAGGGGCTGGGGCGCATGCTCGACCCCGACCTCGACCTGTGGGTCACCGCGAAGCCGTTCCTCGAGCGCTGGATGGAGAACCGCATCGGGCTGCCCGCGCTGCAGCGCCGTCTCCTCGCGGAGGCGCCTTACCTCGTGGCCGCGCTCCCCGAGCTGCCGCGGCTGCTGCACCAGCGGCTGTCGGCACCGCCGGCGAACACGCCGGACTCGGTGCACGAGCTCGCCGCCGCGCAGCGGTGGCGCAACCGCTGGATGGCGGTGCTGTCCTTGCTGCTCGCGGCGCTGGTCGTCGTGCTGCTGTTGAGGCCGGCCTGAAGGTCAGCGGCTGCGGATCGTCTTCTCGATGCGGTAGACGACCGGCTCCTCGATCGCGGCGGGCTTCTTCCCCGCGCCCACGCCGGCAAGCGGAGCGCGGTGCAGGAACGCGTTCGACTCGCCGAGCACCAGGCGCACGAGATCCTCGAGCGCGCCCTCGTCGACCTGCTCCGGCTTGAACTCGAGGTCGACCGTCTCGAGGCGATCGACGTTGGTCAGCCGCACGTTGATGCCGTGCAGCCTGTAGTCGGGATTGAAGCGCACCGAGCCGGTCACCGCCGGCGTCACGGTGAAGATGCCCGACTTGATCACCTTGCGCTCGTCGACCTCGGCCTCGTAGCGGAACTGCATGCCGGCGGTGCGCAGGCGTCCGTCGACCTCGGCGACCGCGGTCGGCTGCACCTTCAGCCTGACCGGCTTGGTCGACGACAGCCGGTAGAACAGTTCGACGTAGTCGAGGAGCTCCTGACCGGCAAGATGACGGCGCCGGTACGAGACGAAGCCCTGCTCGAACTGCAGTCCGGAGAGCGTGAGGTAGGACTCGACGCGGAACTCGTGCGCGACGACCGGCTTGATGACGCCGAGGTGGGCGAGCGCCTCGTCGATCCAGCGGTAGGCGCGCCACAGCCGCTGGTCCATGTCGAGGAGGATCTCCTCCATCGACCGGCGCGGCGACTCGGTCGCCCGCACGGCGTCGGACTGCTGGCGCAGCCGTGCGAGGAGGGAGGAGGCGGCGGGCTTGTCGGCCATGGGGAATCCAAGTTACCACGCGCCCGCCGCGGGCCGATTTCGGCCGCTCGGCCGAGGACGGGCCCGCGTCTCGACGCGATGCGACAACCGGTGACGTACAGCGTCACGCGACGGGGCCGCCGCTCGATCCTGCGGGAGCGAGGAAGAAGCGCTGCAAATCCCGTGCCTCGCCCAGACGCGTATGCTTTAGAATCGCGCTGCACAAATTCCCCCGGAGCCCGCCGCGGCGATGGCGCTGCTCGAAATCAGGAACGTCACGCGTCGCTTCGGCGACTTCGCTGCCGTCGACGACGTGAGCCTGGCCATCGAGGCCGGCGAATTCTTCACGCTGCTCGGGCCGTCCGGCTGCGGCAAGACGACGCTGCTGCGGATGATCGCGGGCTTCGACCTGCCCGACGGTGGCGCCATCGTGCTCGACGGCAAGGACCTCGCCGGCGACCCGCCCGAGCGCAGGCCCGTGCGGACGGTGTTCCAGAGCTACGCGCTGTTCCCGCACATGACGGTGGCGGGCAACGTCGCCTTCCCGCTCAAGATGGCGAAGGTCGGCGGCGCCGAGACCGACCGCCAGGTCTGGGCCGCGCTCGAGGGCGTGCAGCTCGCGGGCAAGGCGGACCGCTACCCGCACGAGCTCTCCGGCGGGCAGAAGCAGCGCGTGGCGATCGCACGCGCGCTCGTCACCAAGCCGCGCGTGCTGCTGCTCGACGAGCCCCTCGCAGCGCTGGACGCCAAGCTGCGCGAACAGCTGCAGCTCGAGCTCATCAATCTGCAGAAGGACGTCGGCATCACGTTCGTGTACGTCACGCACGACCAGACCGAGGCGCTGGCCCTGTCGCACCGGATCGCCGTGATGAACCACGGCCGCGTCGAGCAGCTCGACGAGCCCTCGCGCATCTACGGCTTCCCCCGGACCCGCTTCGTCGCCGACTTCATCGGGCACTGCAACCTCTTCGACGGCGTCGTCGCCGCGTCGGCGCCCTCGGGCGGCGGATCGCTCGTCGATCTCGACGTCGCGGGGCTCGGGCGCATCCGCACGCTCACCCAGGCGAGCGTGCCCGCCGGCAGCAAGGGCTCGGTCGCGGTGCGTCCGGAGAAGGTCCGCATCTCGTCCTCGGTGACGCAAGGCGCGGACGACAACCACTGCGCGGGCCACATCCGCGACTTCCTGTACATGGGCGACGTCACCATGTACGTCGTGGAGGCCACCGGCGGCCAGCGCGTCGAGGCGCTGCTCGCCAACTCCGAGGCCGGGCGCACGAAGTTCTTCGAGGCCGGCGATGCGGTGGAAGCCGCGTGGCGGTTCGATGCCGGGCACTTCATCCCCGGCTGAGGGCGCCGGCGTGAGCGCGTCCGGGGCACGCCACCCCTCCTGGCAGGCGCGCGACCGCGGCACGGGCCGGTGGCTCGTGAGCGGCCCGCCGCTCGCCTACCTGCTGGTGTTCTTCGCGATCCCGGCGCTGATCATGGTGGTCGCGTCGTTCACGCCGCCGGGCGAGTACGGCGGACTCGCGCCGCTGTTCGAGGACGGCAAGGCGAACCTGACGCTGGAGGCCTACGAGCGCCTCGCCGGCGACCCGATCTACTGGGAGGTGTTCGCCAAGTCGGTCGTCTATGCAGGCATCACCACGCTGTGCTGCCTGGTGCTCGCCTACCCGCTGGCGATGCTGGTCGCCCGCAGCCCCAGGAAGTACCGCGACCTCCTCATGCTGCTGGTCATCCTGCCGTTCTGGAGCAACTTCCTGATCCGCGTCTACGCGTGGATGATCATCCTCGGGCCGCAGTCCGCGCTGAGCCGCGCCGTCAACGCGGTCGTCGAGCCCCTCGGTTTCGAACCGGTCTCGCTGCTGTTCAGCTCGTTCGCAGTCCTGGTGGGCCTCGTGTACGTGCACCTGCCCTTCATGGTGCTGCCGCTCTACGCGAACCTCGAGAAGCACGACCCGGCGCTGCTCGACGCCGCGCAGGACCTCGGCGCGAACGCCTGGCAGCGGTTCTGGCGCGTGACGTTTCCGCTCTCGCTGCCCGGCGTCTGGGCCGGCGCCGCGCTCGTCTTCATCCCGGCGCTCGGCATCTTCGCGATCCCCGACATCCTCGGCGGCACCGAGGACACGCTGATCGGCAACCTGATCAAGCAGCAGTTCCTCGAGACCCGCGACTGGCCGTTCGGCAGCGTGCTGTCCATCGTGCTCACCGCCATCGCGCTGGCGCTGGCCGGGCTCGCCGCGTGGGTGTCGCGCCCGCGCCGCACCGCGTGAGGGACGTGCCGTGAAGCGCTCCTGGGCCCTCTACGCCGCGGCGGTGGCGGGCTACCTGTTCCTCTACGTCCCGCTCGTCATCGTCGTCGTCTACTCGTTCAACGACTCGCGCCTCAACGCCGAGTGGGTCGGCTTCACGTTCGACTGGTACCGCAGGCTCTTCGCCAACGACGAGATGATCCAGGCGGCGGTCAATTCGCTGGCCATCGCCGCCGTCGCGAGCCTCGTGTCGACGGTCCTGGGGACGATGGCCGGCTTCGCCATGCACCGCTACCGCAGCCGCCTGCTGCCGGTCCTGGTGCTGACGCCCATCGCCATTCCCGAGATCCTGATGGGCGTCTCGCTGCTGCTCTTCTTCGTCCTCCTCAACTTCACGCTGGGGATCGTCTCGGTGACGCTGGCGCACATCGCCTTCTGCATTGGCTTCGTCGCGATCGTCGTCCGCTCGCGGCTGGCCGGGATGGACGAGAGCCTGACCGAGGCGGCCCGCGACTGCGGCGCCACCCCGGCCCAGGCATTCCGGCTGGTCACGCTGCCGCTCATCATGCCCGCGGTGATCGCCGGCGCGCTGATGGCCTTCACGCTGTCGATCGACGACTTCGTGATAACGTTTTTCACCGCCGGCGCCGGGACGCAGACGCTGCCCCTGCAGATCTACTCGATGATCAAGATCTCCGTCACTCCGGAGGTCAACGCCGTGTCAACCCTTCTCATGCTGCTCACGTTGGTGCTCATCGTGCTGGCGAGCAAGCTCGCCCCCGGCGCGCTGCGCACGTCCTGACCGCCGTCCCACCCCCCGAGGAGCCTCCATCATGCGACGCCTTCTCCCGCTCGTCCTCGCCGCTGCGCTGGCCGCGCCCGCAGCCCATGCCAAGGACGTTCTCCACCTGTACAACTGGAACAACTACATCGCGCCGGAGACGGTCAAGCGCTTCGAGGCTTCGTGCAACTGCGAGCTCAAGCAGACCTACTACTCGGACAACGAGGAGATGCTCGCCAAGCTCGCGGCCGGCGCCAAGGGCTACGACATCGTCGTGCCGACGGGCAATGCGCTCGAGTCGCTGATCAAGCAGAAGAAGTTGCGGCCCATCGACAAGGCCAAGCTGCCGAACCTCAAGAACATCAATGCCGCCTACCTCGACACCGCGTTCGACCCGAAGAACCAGTACTCCGTGCCCTACGCGTACACGATCACGATGCTGGGGTACAACGACGAGAAGATCCGCGAGCTCGGCATCCCGATGGACACGTGGGCGGTGATCTTCGACCCGAAGATCCTGGAGAAGATCAAGGGGCGGGTGACCGTGCTGGACAGCTCGAGCGAGCTGATGGCCGCGGCGCTCAAGTACCTCGGCCACTCGATCAACGAGACCGACGAGAAGAAGCTCAAGGAGGCCGCCGACCTCATCAAGAAGGCGAAGCCGTACTGGGCGGCGTTCAACGCGTCCTCGTACATCAAGGAGCTGACCGTCGGCAACATCTGGGTCGCGCACGGCTACTCGAACGACATCTTCCAGGCGAACCTCGACGCCCAGGCGGCCGGCCGCAAGTTCCGCATCGTACACGCGCTGCCGAAGGAAGGCGCGGTGCTGGCCGTCGACAGCATGGCCATCCTCGCCAACGCCCCGCGCCCGGACCTCGCCTACAAGTTCATCGACTTCATGCTCGACGGCAAGAACTCGGCGGAGCTCTCCAACCTGATCGGGTCGGGCAATCCGAACAACGACGCCCTGCAGCACATCAAGGCCGACGTGAAGAGCAACAAGGCCGTGTTCCCCGACCAGGCCGTGCTCGCCAAGCTCGAGCAACAGAAGGACTTCGGCGCGAAGGACCGCCGCTACCGCAGTCGGCTCTGGACCGAGATCAAGGTTCGCTAGCGTCGCAGCGCGTCCATGATCTTGCGGGGTCGGTCGCGCACCGCGTGGATCGAGTCGGTGCCCGCGTCGCGGCGTTGCGCGTGGACCACCCCGCAGCAGCTGTTCGACAGCCTGCTGCTGTCCCGTACCGGGAGTTCCTTGCCACATCGCAGCGCGGCAACCGCCTACGCTCGCGCAAGGGACTTCCGGTACGGGACATTAGGGCTTCCGAGCCCAGGAACAGCCCGCCCCAGGGGAATGCACCGACCGGATTGCCCCCGCTGCGGTCGCCGAACGCGGGGGCGGTTCCTTGGCCGATCGAGAAGCCCGGATCGGCATGGAGCAGATGCCCGCCGAGCGATGGCTGCGCGGCATCGAGGCGCGTCATGGCCGCAGGGTTCTGGACGCCGGTCGACGCGTCCTCCGCTCGCTCTGTACGGCCGCCATCCATCGCCCGGGTCGATTGCCTTTGCTGCCGTATCGAGCAATGTGCCGCCCATCTTTCTCCTGCTGCAGAGGCGACGGCAAGGAAACCGCCCGCGCGACGCCGCGCGTCCCTGATGGGGCGCGTCATCGGTCGACGTCCCTTGATCGCAGTCAACCCGCGGGGCGGAACGCGGATGTAGCTTTTCCTTGACGCTGCAAGGGCGAAGCGGTTTCGCCGGCTTGTTCCGTGCAGCAGACCTCCGGGCGCGCCTGAGGCGGATCCGCTTCCGCCCCATCCCCACACCCGTGGCGGACGATTCCGACCGCACGGAACGGAGTCGGTCAGGCGCATCGCGCGAATCGGTTCGTTCTCCGGCAAGGTGTCCGTCGAAATCTCTCGGCGGCGTCGTTGCCCGGTGCCGATCGGTCCCGCAGCGGGGAACGGTGCAATGGCCATCGACTCGAAGCTCGCCCGGCCGGGCGTCGCGCCCGTTGCCGCCGCGGCAATGCTGGCGCTCGCGCAGCCTTCGATCGCGCAGCCGCTGGCATCCTGGAACGACTCGCCGGCGAAGGCAGCGATCGTCCAGTTCGTGACGAACGTCGACGCGCGAGGAACGCCGTCGTGCGTCCCGCCCGACGAGCGCATTGCCGTATTCGACAATGACGGCACGCTGTGGCCCGAGCAGCCCATCCCCTTCCAACTCGCGTTCGTCGTCGACCGCATCAAGGCACTGGCAGCTCAGCACCCCGAGTGGAAGGACCAGGAGCCGTTCAAGTCGATCCTTGCCGGCAATCTCGCGACGGCGCTCGCAGGCGGGGAAAAGGCGGCCGTCGCGCTCCTCGCCGCGACCCATTCCGGCATGACGACGGATGAGTTTGAAGCCCAGGTCGCGGGGTGGGTCGCCACCGCGCGCCATCCGCGCTTCGGTCGACCCTACACCGGGCTCGTCTACCGGCCGATGGTCGAACTGCTTGACTACCTGCGCGACAACGGCTTCAAGACCTACATCGTGTCGGGCGGCGGCATCGAGTTCATGCGCGTCTGGGCACAGAGGGCCTACGGCATCCCGCCGGAACAAGTGATCGGAAGCCAGGGCAAGGTCGCCTTCGAGACTCGCGAAGGCAGGCCGGTGCTGGTCAAGCTGCCGCAGGTCGACCTGATCGATGACAAGGCCGGCAAGCCGGTCGCCATACACAAGCACATCGGCCGTCGCCCGATCGCCGCGTTCGGCAACTCCGACGGCGACCTGGAGATGCTGCAGTGGACGGCCGCCGGACCCGGCCACCGCTTCGCCCTGATCGTCCATCACACCGACGGGGAACGCGAGTGGGCCTACGAGCGCACGCCCGGCTTCGGCGAACTCGACAAGGCGCTTCGGGAAGCGAGAACGAGAGGCTGGATCGTCGTCGACATGAAGCGCGACTGGAAGAAGGTGTACGCGTTCGAATAGCGAACCGGATGCTCCGCATCCGACGGTCGAGCGCACCCTGACTGAACACGGCCTCGAAAGGACACGCGATGGCACAGACCGGCAAGCCCAACATCCTAGTCATCTGGGGCGACGACATCGGCGTCTGGAACCTCTCCTGCTACCACCGCGGCACGATGGGGGGCCGCACGCCCAACATCGACCGCATCGCCACCGAAGGCGCACTGTTCACCGACTGCTACGGTCAGCAGAGCTGCACCGCCGGCCGCGCCGCGTTCATCACCGGGCAGCACCCATTTCGCACCGGCCTCCTGAAGGTCGGCCTGCCGGGCGCCGAGCTCGGCCTGCGGCCGGAGGACCCGACGATCGCCGATCTCCTCAAGAACCACGGCTACACGACCGGCCAGTTCGGCAAGAACCACCTCGGTGACCGCAACGAGTTCCTGCCGACCGTTCACGGCTTCGACGAGTTCTTCGGCAACCTGTATCACCTGAACGCCGAGGAGGAGCCCGAGGATCCGCAGTACCCGAAGGACCCGCGGTTCATCCAGCGCTTCGGCCCGCGCGGGGCCTTGCGCTGCAAGGCGACCGACCGTGACGATCCGACCGTCGACCCGCGCTTCGGCAAGGTCGGCAGGCAGGTGATCGAGGACACCGGCCCGATCACGCGCAAGCGCATGGAGACCGTGGACGACGAGTTCCTCGAAGCCTCGCTCGACTTCATGGAGCGCGCGGCCAAGGCCGGCAAGCCGTTCTTCGTCTGGCACAACACGACCCGCATGCACGTCTGGACGCGCCTCGGCCCGAAGTACGAGAACAGCACGGGCTACGGCATGTACGCCGACGGCATGAAGCAGCTCGACGACAACGTCGGCGCCCTGCTCGGGAAGCTCGACCAGCTCGGCGTCGCCGACAACACGATCGTCGTCTTCTCCACCGACAACGGCGCCGAGAAGTTCACGTGGCCGGACGGCGGCGAGACGCCGTTCCACGGCGAGAAGGGAAGCACCTGGGAAGGCGGCTTCCGCGTGCCCTGCGTCGTGCGCTGGCCGGGCGTGGTCAAGCCCGGAACGGTGATCAACGGCATCTTCTCGCACGAGGACTGGGCGGTGACGCTGCTCGCCGCCGCCGGTGAGCCCGACGTCAAGGAGAAGCTCAAGAAGGGCCATGTCGCCAACGGCAAGAACTTCAAGGTGCACCTGGACGGCTACGACCAGCGCGAGCTCCTCGCCGGAAAGGAAGTGGGCCAGCGCAACGAGATTTTCTACTTCGACGACAACGGCAACCTGAACGCGGTGCGCGTGCGCGACTGGAAGGCGCACTTCGCGCAGCCGGGCGATTGGCTCTACGGCGGGCCGCCGCTGCCGCTCACCTTCCCGCGGATCGTCAACCTGCGCATGGACCCGCTGGAGAACCACGTGGACTTCGCCGCCTCGCCGATGGCCATGCGCTGGATGGGCGACAAGTTCTGGGCATTCGTGCCGATGCAGGCAGTCGTCGGCCTGTTCCTGCAGTCTTTCGCGGAGTTTCCGCAGCGGCAGAAGTCGGCCAGCTTCAACATCGACCAGGTGATGCAGCGCCTGCAGCAGGGTGCCGGCGCCGGCAAGTGAGCGGATCGCGCGGGCCCCCGGCAGTCGCCCTACCACGACACGATGGTCGACCACGACAAGCACGTCGGCGAACTGCTGGGCCTGATCGACCGGCTGGGCATCGCCGAGGACACATTCGTGATGTACGGCACCGACATAGGGCCGCCCATGAACACCTGGCCGGACGGCGCGATGACGCCGTTGCGCAGCGAGAAGAACACGAACTGGGAAGGCGCGTTCCGCGCTCCGCTGCTGGTGCGCCGGCCGGGCAAGGTGCCGGCGGGCGTGGTGAGCAACGACATCGTCCAGCACCGCGACTGGCTGCCTACGTTCCTCGCGATGGCCGGCGCGCCGGGCATCAGCCGCAAGATGCTCGGGGGATACGAGGCGGCGGGCAGGACGTTCACGATCGAACAGGCGCTGGAGAAGATGACGGCGGCGCTGGGGAGCGGCGGGCGCTGAGCGGTGGCGTGGCGCGGCGCACGCGCCGCGGCACGCACCGCGCAGGCGGGTGTTACCGATGGAAGCGATCCTGCATGCTGCAGCCAACCAGATCACGCTCGCCCTTCAGGCGATCGCGATCCTCCTCGTCGCGTTCGGCAGCGTGCGCGCGCTGGCCGGCATCGCGAGGAGCGTCCTGCCGTCGCCGCGCGGAGCCGCGACGCCGCGCGACGTCTGGCTCGACTACGCGCGCTGGCTCGTCGCGGCGCTCACCTTCCAGCTGGGTGCGGACATCGTCGCCACGTCGCTCGCGCCGACGTGGGAAGAGCTCGGGCGGCTGGCGGCAGTGGCCGCGATCCGGACGTTCCTGAGCTATTTCCTCGATCGTGAAATGGAGCGCGCGGCGGGGCCGCGGCCCGCCTCCCGGGCCGACGCGCCGGCGGCCGTGCCGCCCCGCGCCGGATGAATGGAGAACCGCATGAACGAGCCGATCGCCGCCCGCGTCACCTCCGCATCGAATTCCGACCGCATCTCGGTCGAACTGTCGTCGCGCCGCACCGGGATGTCGTTCCAGCGCTCGCGCCTGTCCGCCGACCGTACGCTGATGTCGGTCATGCGAACGTCGCTCTCGCTGATCAGCTTCGGGTTCACGATCTTCCAGGTGTTCCAGAAGGCGCATGAAGCGCAGCTGCTGAGGAGCAGCCTCGCGGCGCACAATTTCGGGCTGGCCTTGGTATTGATCGGCACGGTGATGCTCCTGCTCGGCATCGTCTATCATCTACAGTTCATGGCCGGCCTGCGGCGCGAGCGGGCGCAGATGAAGGCTGACGGGCTGATCCACGGCGAGAGCGCGTTTCCCGTCTCGCTGACGCTGATCACCGCGGCGGCGCTGCTCGCGATCGGCCTGTTCGCGCTGGCGAGCATGGCATTCGACTTCGGGCCGTTTGGCTCGCCATGACGGAGCGTGGATTCGCCACCGTGCCGCGGCAACAGCGACACGGGCGACTGTCGCGACTTCCGCCGAGGACCTTGCGGTGACGCAATCCCCGGTCGACAAGTACCACGTCCCGCAGTGGCTGGGTGCGAAAGCACGGCGCCGCTTCCACGTCATGGCCAAGCCGGCGGGGCCGGCCTGCAACCTCGACTGCACGTACTGCTTCTACCTCGGCAAGGAGAGCCTGCCGGGGGGGGCCGGGACGGGGCGGATGAGCGACGAGCTCCTGGAGACGTTCATCCGGGACTACATCGCCGGCGTCACCGGGGACGAAGTCGTCTTCTCCTGGCAGGGCGGCGAGCCGACGCTGCTCGGCATCGACTTCTTCGCCAAGGCCGTGGCGCTGCAGCGCAGGCACGCGAAGCCCGGCCAGCGCATCGAGAACGACCTGCAGACCAACGGCACGCTGCTCGACGAGAACTGGGCGCGGTTCCTCAAGGAAAACCGGTTCCTGGTCGGGCTCTCGGTAGATGGTCCGAAGGACGTGCACGACCGGTTTCGCGTCACCAAGCGCGGCAAGCCGACGTTCGACCAGGTCATGACGGGCGCGCGGTGGCTGCGGCGATTCGGCGTTCCGTTCAACACGCTGACATGCGTGCATCGGTACAACGCGAAGCGGCCGCTCGATGTCTACCGGTTCCTGCGGCGGGAGCTCGGATCGACCTATCTGCAGTTCATCCCCATCGTGCAGACACGGGATTTCGAGACGACCGCTCCGCAGACGTGGGACCCGGCGCGACTGCCCGTCGTGGGCAGTTCGCAGGCGCGTCCGGGCCGACCGGACTCCGTGGTGACCGACTGGTCGGTCGACCCGGAGGAGTATGGCGACTTCCTCTGCAAGGTCTGGGACGAGTGGCGGCGCCGCGACGTCGGCAAGGTGCTGGTCAACTTCTGCGAGACGCTGGTGGCGCAGCACATGGGCCTGCCGTCGCAGCTGTGCATCCATGCGGAGAACTGCGGCAAGGGTGTCGCGGTCGAGCACGACGGCAGCGTCTACGCCTGCGACCACTACGTCTACCCGCAGTACCGACGCGGCAACGTGCGCACCACGGCGTTGGCGGACATGGTCTTCGACCCCGCGCAGGTCCGCTTCGGCTACGCGAAGTCGGAGACGCTGCCGAAGTATTGCCGCGATTGCAGCTTCCTGCGCGACTGTTGGGGCGAGTGCCCCAGGAACCGCATCGTTCGCGCACCGGACGGCGAGGCTGGACTCAACTACCTCTGCCCGGGATTGAAGCGCTTCTTTGCGCACGCCACGCCTGAGGCGCAGCGGCTGGCCGCGCGGCTGCGTGCCCAGGCCGCCGGACGGTAGGCGGGCACGCGTTTCAGCGGACCCGTGGCCGCGGCCTCGTGTCCGAGCCGGGCCAGCGGAGTGGCGCCCATCCGCTGCCAGGGGGGGCGTGCGATCATTCCCGCCATGATCGGCGATCCGCACCGCGCCGAGCGACCTGCGCCGGGACACGGGCCTCCGGTCCGCGCGTCTCGCCTCCCCCATGCGATGGCCGCGATGTACGCGCTCGCCATCGCCTACGCGAGCCTGTGGCCGTTCGGCGACTGGCTCGCGCCGCTGCCCGGGACGCCATTCTGGCTGTTCGGCGCAGGCGCTTCGCGCGTGCCGCGCGCCGACGTCGCCACCAACGTGCTCTCCTACCTGCCGTTCGGGCTCCTCGTCGCGCTCGTGCCCGCGCACGCGAGCTTCGGCCGTCGCGTCCTCGTCGCGCTCGGCGCCGGCGCGATGCTGTCCTTCGCGATGGAGACGCTGCAGGCCTGGCTGCCCTCGCGTCACGCGAACGCGGTCGACTTTGCGGCCAACTGCGCGGGGGCGCTGGTCGGCGGGGCCGTCGGCGCGTTTCTCGCCGGCTCCGGCCTGCGCGCAGCCGGCCGCGACGCGCACCGCAGCTTCGTGCTGCCGGGCAGCCTGGGCGACGTCGGGCTCGCGCTTGTGGCCGCGTGGCTGGTCGCGCAGGTCAACCCGGCGATCCCGCCGTTCGCGCTCACGTTCGACCCGGATCCCGTAACGGCGCTGCGCGAGTCGCCGCCGGCGGCCGACGTCGCCGCGACGCTGATCGAGGCCGCGCAGAGCGCGTTCCAGCTGCTCGGCATCGGCCTGTTCGCCGCGCTCCTCGTGCGCAGGCGCAGCTACGCGGGCGGCGCGATCCTGCTCGTCGTCGGCGCAGCGCTGCTCGTCAAGGGTGCGGCGGCCGCGTTGCTGCTGAAGCCCGAGGCCCTGCAGTCGTGGCTGTCGCCCGGCGCGCTGCTCGGCGTGGCCGTCGGCGCGCTGCTGCTGCTGCCCGCCGTGATACTGCCGCGCCCGGCGCAGGTCGCGCTGTGCGCGATCGCGCTGCTCTCGTCGCTGCTCACGCCGCTGCTCACGCCCGAGCTCATGTTCGCCGCGCCGCCTCTGACGCTGTTCAACTGGCGCTTCGGGCACCTGCTGTCGTTCAACGGCGTGACGCGGATCGTGCTGGTCGCCTGGCCGCTCGCCGCGGCCGCGTGGCTGTTCGCGCTCGCCGGCGCGCCGGACTGGGGACGCCCGCCCGACGAGCCGGAGCGGCGGCCGCGCGGGCCCCATCCGCTATAATCCGCCCCCCTCTCCGGATCGCGACCATGGGCTACTACCGACGCCACGTGTTCTTCTGCTGCAACGAGCGCGCGGCGCCGGAGAAGTGCTGCTGCGACGCCGGCGCCGCCGAGCTGCAGAAGTACGCGAAGCAGCGCGTGAAGGAGCTCGGCCTCGCCGGGCCGGGCAACGTGCGGGTGAACCGGGCCGGCTGCCTCGACCGCTGCGAGGAAGGCCCGGTGGCGGTCGTCTACCCCGAGGCGGTCTGGTACACGTACGTCGATCGCGCCGACGTCGACGAGATCATCGACCGGCACGTCGTGCGCGGCGAGGTCGTCGAGCGCCTGAAGATCTGAATTGGGGCCGCGCACGCTCGAGCGCTACACCATCGCCGGCCCGGCCGGCGCGCTCGAGGTTGCGCTCGAGGTCCCGACCGCACCGCTCGCGGGCATCGCGCTGGTCGCGCACCCGAACCCGGTCGAGGGCGGCACGATGGACAACAAGGTCGTGCACACGCTCGCCCGCGCCTTCCACTCGCTCTCCTACGCTGCCGTGCGCTTCAACTACCGGGGAGTGGGACGCTCGGAGGGCGCATTCGACCGCGGCCACGGCGAGACCGACGACGCCTTCGCCGCGCTCGCGCACGCGCGCGAGCGGCTCGGCGAGTTGCGCGTCGCGCTCGCCGGCTTCTCGTTCGGCGCGTTCGTCGCCGCGCGGCTGGCCGCGCGGGTGAGCGCCGAGCGCCTGGTGCTGGTCGGCCCCGCCGTGGGTCGCTTCGCGGTCGATTCCGTTCCCGCGGAGACCATCGTCGTGCACGGCGAAGAGGACGACGTCGTGCCGCTCGCCGACGTGCTGGCGTGGGCGCGGCCGCAGCAGCTGCCGGTCGTCGTGTTCCCCGGCTGCGGCCACTTCTTCCACGGCCGGCTGCCGCAGCTCGCGCGCACGGTGACGGGGGCGTGGCACCGCCACCCGACGCTGCCGGGAGCGTGATGCGCGACGCCGCCTCGGTCGCCGGGCCGCCGGCCGACGCCGCGACGCGCGAGGTCGTGCTCGACGTGCGCGAGCTCACCAAGCGCTACGGGGGGCAACCGGTCGTGCGCGGCCTCTCGTTCGCGATCCGCCGCGGCGAGTGCTTCGGCCTGCTCGGCCCCAACGGCGCGGGCAAGACGACCACGCTGCGTTGCGTGCTCGGCCTGATCGACCCCGACGGCGGCACGATCACGCTGTGCGGCGAGGGCGTCCCGCGGTCCGCGCGCGAGGCGCGCGTGCGCGTGGGCGTCGTGCCGCAGCAGGACAACCTCGACCCCGACTTCACCGTGGCCGAGAACCTGCACGTCTACGGGCGCTACTTCGGCATCTCGCGGGGGGCGATCGACGCGCGCATCCCGAAGCTGCTCGAGTTCGCCGGACTGGCCGGCAAGGGCGCCGCCGCGATCCGCACGCTCTCGGGCGGCATGAAGCGGCGGCTCACGCTCGCGCGCGCGCTGATCAACGACCCCGAGCTCCTGATCCTCGACGAGCCGACGACGGGGCTCGACCCGCAGGCGCGGCACCTCATCTGGGACGGCCTGCGGCAGCTGCTCGGCGCCGGCAAGACGATCCTGCTCACCACGCACTTCATGGACGAGGCCGAGCGGCTCGCAACGCGGCTCGCCGTCATCGACCGCGGCATGCTGATCGCCTGCGACACGCCGCGGGCGCTGATCGCGCAGCACGTCGAGCCCGAGGTGATCGAGGTCTACGGCGACGAGGCGAAGGCCTGGGCGCAGATGCACGGCCGGCGCATGGCGAAGCGGCTCGAGCTGGCCGGCGAGACCGCGTTCTGCTACGCGGCCGACGCGAAGCCGCTGCTCGCCGACCTCGCCTCGCGCGCCGGCGTGCGCTACCTGCACAGGCCGGCGAACCTCGAGGACCTCTTCGTCAAGCTCACCGGGCGCGATCTCCGCGACTAGCGTCGATGCAAAAGGCTTTCGCGAGTCCGGCGGCAGGCGAATGGGGGAGCCGCGCCTCTAGCATCGAGTGCGGGGCGCCGGGGCTCCTTCGAAGCGCATCGCACGATACCCGCCCGGTCTCACTTCGGACGCAACCGACCCCATGAACACGACGACGGCCACAAGCCTCCCCCCCAGCTTCTGGCGCCCGCCGACGTTCTCGTCGCGCTTCGTGCCCGTGTGGCAGCGCAACCTGCTCGTCTGGCGCAAGCTCGCGGCGGCGAGCGTGCTCGGCAACATCGCCGACCCGCTGCTCTACATGCTGGCGCTGGGCTACGGCATCGGCGCGATGATCGGCGAGGTCGGCGGCATGCCCTACGTCGCTTTCATCGGCACCGGCATGGTCTGCCAGAGCGCGATGTTCACGGCGAGCTTCGAGGGCATGTACTCGGCGTTCTCGCGCATGCACGTGCAGCGCACGTGGGACGCGATCATCAACGCGCCGATCGGGCTCGACGACGTCGTGCTCGCCGAGTGGGCGTGGGCGGGGACGAAGGCGCTGATGTCGACGGTGGCGATCCTGCTCGTGCTGATGGCGCTGGGATTCGGCCACACCTGGCTCGCGCTGTGGATCCTGCCGCTCGGCTTCCTCGTCGGGCTCGTGTTCGGGGCGTTCGGGCTGACGATGACCGCGCTCGCTCCCGGCTACGACTTCTTCAGCTACTTCTTCACGCTCGCGCTGACGCCGATGCTGCTGACCTCGGGCGTCTACTTTCCCGTCGAGCAGATGCCCGCGTGGCTCGCGACGGCGTCGAACTTCCTGCCGCTCAAGCACGCGATCGACCTCGCCCGCCCGCTGATGCTGGGCCACGTGCCTTCGGACGTCGCGCTGCACGTCGCCGTGCTCGCCGCCTACGCGCTGGCCGCCTACTGGGTCGCGCTCGCGCTCACGCGCCGCCGGCTGCTGCGCTAGGGAACCTCTGCGCAACCTCACGGCACGCGCAGCCTCGCATGCAAGACTTTCCGCAATCCGCCATGTGCAGTTCGCTCGGCTGCCCTTCGGGACGTGCTTCCCCGGGCGCTGGCGGTGTTGCGGTCTGTGTTTGGTTCCGGGGCGTGGGGACTGCCACGCCGTTGCGGGCCGCGCCTGGCCATCGTCCCGGGGAAGCGCGTCGCGCATCCGCGGGTTACGCAGAGCTTCCCTAGTCGATGGAACGCTTCTTCGCGCCCTGCCCGCGCGGGCTCGAGGCGGCGCTCGCCGCGGAGCTCGGCGCGCTCGGCGCAACGGACGTGCGCAGCGCCGACGGCGGCGCGGCGTTCGCCGGCACCCTGGAGCTGGCCTGCCGCGCGAACCTCGAGTCGCGCATCGCGAGCCGCGTGCTGTGGCGCGTCGGCGGCGGCCGCTACCGCAACGAGAGCGACGTGCACGCGCTGGCGAAGGAGATCGACTGGAAGCTCCACTTCCGCGCCGACCGCACGCTGCGCGTCGACGTCGCCGCGACCCGCTCGCCGCTCCGGAGCCTCGAGTTCGCCACGCTCACGATCAAGGACGCGGTGTGCGACCGCTTCCGCGCCGACACCGGCGCGCGCCCGTCGGTCGACAAGCGCTCCCCCGACGTGCGCGTTTCGGCGCACCTCACCGCCGACGAAGCGACGTTCTACGTCGACACCTCGGGCGAGCCGCTGTTCAAGCGCGGCTGGCGGCGCGACACCGACGAGGCGCCGCTGCGCGAGAACCTCGCCGCGGGCCTGCTGGCGCTCGCGGGCTGGACGCCGGGGACGCCGTTGCTCGACCCGATGTGCGGCAGCGGCACGATCGCCGTCGAGGCGGCGCTCGTCGCCGCGGGCCGCGCGCCGGGGCTCGCGCGCACGTTCGGCTTCCAGAAGCTCGCGTGGTACGACGGCCCCGCGTGGCAACGCGTGCGGCAGAAGGCCGTGGATCGCGCGGCCGCGGCCGCGACAGCGGCCGGAGCGGTCGCGATCTTCGCGAGCGACTCGGCGCCGGGCGCGGTGGCGAAGGCGCAGGCGAACGCGCGTGCCGCGAAGGTCGAGCGCTTCGTCGCGATCGAGCGCGCCGACGTGCTCGAGCGCGCCGCACCCGCGCCCGCCGGCCTCATCGTCAGCAACCCGCCCTACGGCGTGCGCCTCGCCGACCAGGCGCGGATGGCCGCGTTCTACCCGCAGCTCGGCGACGCGCTCAAGCGCCGCTTCGCGGGCTGGCACGCGTGGCTGCTGACCGGCGACCTCCGGCTCGCGAAGCTGATCGGGCTGCGCGTCGAGCGGCGCATCCCGCTCTACAACGGCGCGATCGAGTGCCGCCTGTTCGGCTTCCCGCTCGTCGCCGGCCGCCACGCGAGGCCCGCGTCGCCCGATGCTAGAATCCACGACTGATCGCGCCGCACGCCGAAGGTCTCCGCCATGCCGATGCTGCCTTCCCGCCACTACGAGTCCGAGCACACGAAGTTCGTGCGCGAGCTCAAGGAGAAGCGCCCCGAGATCGAGGAGAAGCAGCGCGAAGCGCGGGCGCTCTGGTGGGACAAGGATCCGCGCACGCTCGCGGAGGGTCGCGCGATGGCGCAGGGCAAGGTCCCGGCCAAGCCCTACGCCTACCAGACGGAATCCGAGTAGCGCCGCCGCGCGGCAGCGCACGGCGGCCACGATGCGCATCCGTCGCGCCACCGCGGCCGACTGCGCGCCGATGTGGGCCGTCCACACCCGCGCCATCCGCCACGGCTGCGCGTCGCACTACGCGCCCGGCGACATCGCCGCGTGGTCGGGCCGCATGACCCCGGAGTCCTACGCCGAGCCGCTGTTCACGCGCACGCTGCTGGTGGCCGAAGTCGACGACGGGCGCGTGGCCGGCTTCGCGCAGTTCGAGCCGGGCGAAGGCGTCATCGAAGGCGTCTACGTCGACCCCGACTTCATGCGCCAGGGCGTGGGGCGGGCGCTGGTCGCGGCCGTCGAGGACGAGGCCGTGCGGCTGGGCATCGAGCGAATCTCGCTCGACGCCTCGCTCAACGCGGTGCCGTTCTACTCGGCGCTCGGCTATGCGATCGAAGGCGACCTGCGGCACCCGCTCGGCGGCGGCCACTCGATCGGCTGCAAGCTGATGTCGAAGCGCCTGCGCGCGGAGCCGGCATGACCCCCCGCGCGCGCGCGGCCGGCCGCGCGACAGTCGCGCTCATGGTCGCGCTGGCGATCGCGCTCGCGATCACGCTCGCCGAGGTCTACGCGATCCGCAAGCTGGGGCGCTCACCCGTCGCGCTCGCGCCGCGCACGCCCGCGCCGGTCGCCGTCGCGCCGCCCACCTCCCCGGCGGCGCCGAAGGAGCCGTTGCGCGGCTCGATCGACGAGCCCGCGGCGGAGGCGACCGTGGGTTCGCGCGTCGCGATCGCCGGGTGGGCGCACGCTCCCGATGGCGTGCGCGCGGTCGAGGCACGCGTCGCCGGGCAGGTGTTCCGCGCCGAGCTTCGCGCCGCACCCGCGGGCGCTCCCGCGCCGGCGGGCCAGGCGGCAGCGGGATTCGCGATCGACGTCGACGCCGGAGGCGCTGCGTTCGGCGTCGATCGGCGGCGCGTCGACGTCTACGCGATCGGCTCCGACGGCCGCGAGAGCCTGCTCGGCACGCGCAGCCTGATCTCGCCCGAGGCCCTGCGACGCTGGGCAGCGCACGCGGGGACGGCAGGCGAGCCGTTCCACCTGCTGCCCGCGCTCTCGGGCGTCGCGCTGGGCGCGGCGGCGGGCCTCGACACCGCGTACGCCGCCTACGTCTCGCCGACGATGCGCGTCGGCACGCGCGTGCCGGTGCTGTACATGCGCACGACGCGCGGCGCGACGCACGACTTCGCGTTCGACCCCGACTGGGACATCGGCCGGCGCTGCGCGCCCGGCAGCGAGCGGCGGCTCTCCGACGACTCGCTCAACGGCGTGATCGCGCACGCGAAGAAGCACTCGCTGCCGGTGCTCTTCACGCTCAACGGCGGCGTGTGGGCCGACGCGGCCTGCGACGTGCCCGAGTGGGACGCGACCGACATGCTCGAGCGCGAGCCGGCGAACTGCCAGTGGAGCGAGAAGGACGAGGTGCCGCGCGACAACGCGCTCTCCGACCTGCCCGGCGCGTTCGCGAGCCCCGAGCTCGGCCGCATGCTCACGCTCAACGTCCACGCGCGGGAAGTGCGGCGCTACAAGAAGCGCAATCTGCAGCAGGCGGCGCGCGTTCTCGCGGCGTTCGCGAAGGAGCGGCCGGACCTCTTCGTCGGCGTCAACCTCGACCCCGACCTCACGCTCAACCCGTTCTTCTCCCACCAGAAGTGGTTCGACTTCAACCCGGGCACGCTGCGCCAGTTCCGCGAGTGGCTCGCGGGCAGCGGCCCCTACGCGGGCCGCGCCGCCGGCGGCGCGCCCGATCTCTCGGCGTATCGGCGCGCCAGGCCGCTGACGCTGCGCGAGGCGAGCCGTCTCGCCGGCCGCGAGTTCGCCCGCTGGGAGGACGTGCAGCCGCCGCGCGACAACCTCCTCGAGGTCAAGCCCGGATGGTGGAACGACCCTTGGTTGCGCGAGTGGGAGATCTTCCGCCGCCACCTCGTCGACCTGCACTACGACGAGCTGTCGCGCTGGCTGGTCGAGGCGGGCATCCCCGCCGACCGCATCTGGTCGTCGCAGGGCTTCATGGCGCCGCTGCCCAACGGCACGCCGTTCGCGCTCACCGTCGCGAGCCCGGTGAAGAACTTCGACAGCGGCGGCGTCTCCGTCGAGGGCGCGAAGCCCGCGTCGGGGCACCTCGGCGCCGTGCTCTACGGCAACGCCGCGCTCAACGACATCCCGATGGAAGGCCCGCGCACGCTGTTCGGCGCGTTCGCGTCGTTCGATCCGCGCTGGGCCGTGGTCGAGTACAACTCGGCCGACCTGCGCCGCCCGAAGGAGCTGCCGACGTACGCGGACGCCTACCGTGGCCTGCGCGAGATGTGGAACCACGGCGCGCGCTACGTCTC
Source organism: Betaproteobacteria bacterium (assembly GCA_029884335.1). Taxonomy (GTDB): domain Bacteria; phylum Pseudomonadota; class Gammaproteobacteria; order Burkholderiales; family Casimicrobiaceae; genus VBCG01. The sequence goes on along the minus strand of JAOUIA010000003.1, from coordinate 32,288 downwards.
GCCGATGGCGTGGCCGGGGCCGAGCGGGCGCAACGCCGGCCAGCCGGGCTACGACCCGTACATGGCGTGGCGCGACACGCCGCTCGAGGAGGCGGCGCGCGACTTCATGGTGGCGCGCGCCGACCTCGCTCCCGGCAGCCGGCTGTGGACGTTCGGCTCGGCGCAGCACGCCGACGACGACGGGTGGCGCGCCGAGCGCGGCAAGCTCGCGGCGCAGCCGGGGCACCTCCTGCTGGAGCCCGACGGCGAGCGTCGCGTGACGATCGTCTCGCCGCGCGAGCTTGCGCTCGACGGCAGGCGCGCGTGGCGCGTGGTGCTGGTGGCGCAGCCCGGAACGGTCGAGGCGCTGCGCGCGGAGGGCCGCGGCGCCGCCGACGCACCGTGGCTCGCGCTTGCCGACGCTGCGGGACCCGTGGTCGACTTGCCGCGCCGGGCCGGCGCACCTGTCGAGCAGCTGCGGTTGACGCTGGTCACGCGCGGCACCGGGGCCGCTGCGCTGGCGCGCGTGGCGCTCATTCCGCGCTGACGCCAGTCAGGAAATGAGGGTCAGACTCGACTTTCCCGACTTTCCGGCTTGAGCGAAAAGTAGGGTCAGACTCGACTTTCTTCCAGGGACGGCAGCATCGGCCGGCCCCGGGCCAGGAAGGTGAGAGTCAGACCCGATTCCCCTTTGGGGACAGCCCCATCGGCCGGGCGCAAGCCGGAAAGTCGAGTCTGACCCTCATTTCCGTCGGCCGGGTGTAGGCCGGAAAGTCGAGTCTGACCCTACTTTCCGCGTCACCGCTCGTCGGCCTTGTACTCGACGTACGCGCGGTCGCGCGTCTGCCGCACGAAGTCGGCGAACAGCTCGTCCGAACGCCGCTGGCGCAGCGCCATGCGCGCCTGCTCGCGCTGGCGTTCCTGCGTCACGTCCTGCGTGCGGCGCTCGTCAACGCGGATCAGGTGCCACCCGAAAGGCGTGCGCACCGGTTGCGACACCTCGCCGAGCGCAAGCGCCCGGAACGCCTGCTCGAACTCGGGCACCGTGTCGCCGGGGCTCACCCAGCCGAGCTCCCCGCCGCGCGCGCTCGACGGATCCTCGGAATTGATGCGCGCCATGTCCTCGAACTTCGCCCCGGTGTCGAGACGGTCCTTGACGCGGTCGATGCGCGCCTTCGCGTCGGCCTCGGAGACCGTCTCGCTCACGCGCACGAGAACGTGGCGCACCCGCGCCTGCTCGACGACCACCGGCGCGTTGCGGTCGCGCAGGTCGACGAGCTTCACGATGTGATAGCCGGCCGGGCTGCGCAGCACCTCGGACACGTCGCCGGGCTTCATGCCCCGAATGACCTCGACGAACACCGTCGGCAGCCGCGCCGCCGCGCGCCAGCCGAGGTTGCCGCCCTGCAGCGCGTCGGGGGCGTCGGACAGCGCCGCAGCGACCTGCGCGAAGTCGGCCCCGCCCTTGATCTGCGCGAGCGCATCCTCGGCGCGCCGGCGCCGCTCGCCGAGCTGGTCCGGCGAGCTCTGCTCGGGCACCCCGACCAGGATGTGCGCGAGCTGGTACTCGGCGTCGCCCGCGCCGCGCGACGCCGTGAGCTGCAGGAACTGGTCGACCTCGGCGTCGGAGACGTTCGCGCGCGACTCGGCCTCGCGTTCGCGCAGCCGCTGCACGGTCATCTCGCGCCGGACATCCTCGCGGTACTTCGCATACGGGATGCCCTCGCGCTGCAGCGCCGCGCGGAACTGGTCGGGCGTGAGCTTGTTGTCCTGCGCGATGCGCGCGATCGTGCGCTCGACGCCGGTGTCGTCGACGCGGATGCCGGTCTCGCGCGCGAACTGCAGCAGCGCGCGCTCCGTGATCATGCGCTCGAGCACCTGGCGCTCCAGCACGTCGGTGGCCGGCGGCGTCATCTTCGCCTCGCGCATCTGCGCGAGGATCGCTCGGCGCTGCGCGTCGAGCTCGTACTGGGTGAGCGCCTCGTCGTTGACGACGGCGACCACGCGATCGAGCAAGACCTCGCGGCCGGCTGCCGCGGCGGGAGCGGCCGGGCGCGACGGCGCCGCCGGAGCGGGGCGCGGGGCAGCGGCCGGAGCGCCCGGCGCGGGCTTCGGCAGCTGGATCTGCGCGAGCGACGGCAGCGCGGCGCAGGCGAGCGCCGCGACGGCGGCGCGAAGGGCGGCGGTTCGTCCGGTCGCCATCGTGGAGTCCTGAACGCGGTTGAGCCTAATACTCCGGATACGGATCGGGCCCGCCGCCGGTGAAGCGGGCGGGGTCGTTCGAGCGCAGGAAGCCGGGAACGCTGCGGCGAAGCAGGTCGAGCGGGCTCGGCCCGATCCTCGCCAGCCCGCTCAGCTCGAGCTGCACGTACGCCGCGGTCGTCGTCTGCTGCGAGGTCGTCGTCAGCCGGTGCACGACGGCGCGCAGCACCCAGCAGTCGGCATTGTACTCGACGCCCGCCAGCGCCTCGAGCGTCTTGCTCTCCACCAGCGAGTAGTTCCAGCGGGCCAGCAAGGTCCACCGCGAGTCGACCGGCCACTGCGCGGCGAGGTCGAACTGCTTGAGCTGCGACACGCCGCCGGCGGCGTCGACGAGGCGGCGCGTGTAGCGCCAGCTGCCCGCGACGACCTTCCCCGGTTCCGGGTTCCAGCGCGCGCCGACGTTGAAGCGCTCTGTCTCGCCCGAGTCGAGGTTGTATTGCACCAGCCCGTTCAGCAGCCACGCGTCGGTGAGCCGGCCCTCGGCGCCGAGCAGCACGTCGGAGGACGACCCCGACCGCGGCGTCTCGTTGGGCAGCGTCACGCGCTGGTCCTCGAAGTAGAGGCGCCCGCCGAGCGCCACGCGCAGGCGCTCCGCGCCCGACTGCGGATCGACGAGGCGCGAGGTGACCGCGAGCGTCAGCTGGTTCGCGTCGCCGATGCGGTCGTTGCCGAGGTACCGGTTCTCGGCGAACAGCTGCGAGAAGTTGAAGTCGTCCACCGCGGTGTCGAACACCGGGAGCTGCGCCTGGTCGCGGTAGGGCACGTAGACGTAGAACGCGCGCGGCTCCAGCGTCTGCAGGTAGCGGTTGCCGAAGGCGGACCACTCGCGCTCGAACACGAGGCCGGCGTCGAAGCTCGCGATCGGGACGACGACCGACTCGGAGCGGTCCGCGGCGCGCGCGGGGTCGCTGATCTCGTACTGCCGCGCGTGCACCGATCCGCGCGCGGCGACGAACCACCCCGGCGCCTGCCGGCGCCACTCCACCTGCGGGTAGATCAGCGCGCGGTCGCCCTCGGCCACGTCGGCGCGCGAGAAGCGCGCGTACTCGGCGGTGCCGGCGAGCGAGAGCCCGCCCCACTCGACCGGGGAGAGCGTGGCGAGCACCTGCGGCACGCGGTCGTAGGGCGGGACGATCGGCGCGTTCTCGTCCTGCAGCGTCTGGAAGCGCTGCGCCCGGGCGAGCACCTGCAACGGGCCGAAGTTCGCGACGAGCCCGCCCTCCTGCACCAGCGTCGACTGCGAGGTGATCGAGACGCGCTCGGAGAGGTCGGCGAAGTACTTGCCGTCGGAGACCCGGTTGATGTTGAGGTAGCCGTTGAGCCACGGCGCGAGCTGCTGGTTGTGCCGCCACGAGTAGAGCCAGCGCGTCGTGTCGGTCGAGCGGTCGGGGAGCACCTCGGCGTAGGCCTCGCCCTGGTTCGCGAGCGCGCCGTCGAACAGGTAGCGGAACTGCCCGCCGACCTGCAGGCCGCGCTTGGTCATGATGCGCGGCGTCACCGTGGCGTCGTAGTTCGGCGCGAGGTTGAAGTAGTAGGGCAGCGCGAAGTCGAGGCCCCGCGTGCCCGACGAGCCGAACGTCGGCGTGAGCAAGCCGGACTTGCGCTCGTCGGAGAGCGGGAATTCGAGCCACGGGGTGTAGAGCACCGGGAGGCCGAGGAAGTCGAGCCGTGCCTCGTGCGCCACGCCGACCTTCTTCTGCGTGTCGAGCTCGATCGACTCGGCGCGCAGGAACCAGTCCTCGCGCGGCGCGACGCAGGTCGTCACCCGGCCCTTCAGGATCTCGTAGCGGTCCGGTCCGGCGAAGTTGAGGCGGTCGGCGTCGCCGCGGGCTCCGACCTGCCCGACCACGAAGCTCGGCTGCGCGAAGAAGCCGGTCTCGTCGCCGCGCCGGAATCGCACCTCGGGCCCGCCGACACGGTCGTTGCCCTGGCGCAGCACGACGTTGCCCTTCGCGTGCACCTCCTCGGTCGCGACGTCGTACGCCAGCCAGTCGGCGAGCACCGTCTCGCGACGTCCGCGCAGCTCCACCGCCCCGCTCGCCTCGACGCGCTGGCGCGTGCCGTCGATGCGGTCGGCGCGCAGGAACAGCGCGCCGCCCCGCGCCTCGTCGAAGGCCAGCGCGCGCCGCTGCGCTCCCGCGGATGCAACCGGCGGGGCGAGTTCGCGGGCCGGGCGCAGAGCGAGCGGCGCGTCCTGCCCCCACGCCGGCGCCGCGAGCGTGGCGGCGACGGCGAGCGAAAGCGCGGACGAGCGGAACATGCGGCGGGAGCGCAAAGTGCGTTTGCTAGAATTCTCGGCATTCTAGTGTAGTGAGTCGGCAGTTCGTTGGAGAACCTGCGCTCGGCCGAGGCGCCCCGCGCAATCCGGCCGCGACGCTCCTGCGCGGCGAGGCTGGGCGCCTGCCGCGCAGGGGCAGCGAAGGTTGGGAGCGGACTGGCCGGATTGCCCGACGAACTGCCGACTCACTACACTCTCCTGCGGCACGCGGCACGGCGCCCCGCGCGCAGGGCCACGCGATGACCGAACCCGACGCAGCCGGCGCCGAAGAGCGCCTCGCCCTCCTCACCGGCTGGATCGCCGCGACGCTTCGCACGCGCGACTTCGCGTACGCGAGCGCTTCCGCCGACGCGAGCTTCCGGCGTTACTTCCGCGTGACCCCCGCGGCAAGCGCGCTCGGGCAGCGGACGCTGATCGCGATGGACGCACCGCCGCCGCGCGAGGACTGCCGCCCGTTCGTCAAGGTGGCGGCACTTCTCGGCGAGGCCGGCGTGCACGCGCCGCGGGTGCTGGCGCAGGACCTCGAGCGCGGCTTTCTCTTGCTCACCGACCTCGGCGAGACGACCTACCTCGCCGCGCTGCGCCGCGGCTTCGACGCCGCGCTCTTCGACGACGCGACCGACGCGCTGGTGCGCTGGCAGCTCGCGACGCGGCCCGGCGTGCTCCCGCCTTACGACGACGCGCTGCTGCGCCGCGAGCTCGCGCTGTTTCCCGAGTGGTACGTCGGCGCGCACCTCGGCGCGAAGCTCTCCGGCGACGAGCGCGACGGCCTCGCGCGCGTGTTCGACCTGCTCGTCGCCGACCACCTCGCGCAGCCGCGCGTGTTCGTGCACCGCGACTTCATGCCGCGCAACCTGATGGTGAGCGCGCCCAACCCCGGCGTACTCGACTTCCAGGACGCGGTGGAGGGGCCGATCACCTACGACTGCGTGTGCCTGTACAAGGACGCCTTCCTCTCCTGGGACGAGGCGACGTTCCTCGACGGCGCGATCCGCTACTGGGAGAAGGCGAAGCGCGCCGGCCTCCCCGTCGACCCGGACTTCCACGCGTTCTTTCGCGCGCTGGAGTGGATGGGGCTGCAGCGGCACCTCAAGGTGCTGGGCATCTTCGCGCGCCTGCGCCACCGCGACGGCAAGTCGGGCTACGTCGAGGACACGCCGCGCTTCCTCGCCTACGCGAAGCCGGTCGCCAACCGCTACCGCGAGCTCGCGCCGCTTGCGCGGCTGCTCGACCGTCTCGACGGCACGGTCGCCGCGGCGGGCTACACGTTCTGATGGCCATCGGCGCGATGATCCTCGCGGCCGGTCGCGGCGAGCGCATGCGGCCGCTGTCGGACGCCTGCCCGAAGCCGCTGCTCGCCGTCGGCGGCGAGCCGCTGATCGTCCGCCAGCTGCGCGCGCTGGCGCGCGCCGGCTTCGCCGACGTCGCGATCAACGCCTCGCACCTCGCCGAGCGCCTCGTGGAGGCGATCGGCGATGGCGCGCGCTTCGGGGCGCGCGTGCGGTGGTCGCGCGAGGACACGCCGCTGGAAGCCGCGGGCGGCATCGCGACGGCGCTGCCGCTGCTTCCCCCCGGGCCGGCGCTGGTCGTGTCCGGGGACGTGTGGACCGGCTACGACTACTCGCGCCTGCGTCCGGTCGCGGAGGCGATGGCCGCCAATGCGGCCGCGCCGCGCGTCCACCTCGTGATGGTGCCCAATCCGGCGTACCATCCGCGCGGCGACTTCGCGCTGCGGGACGCTCGCCTCGTGCCGGACGGCGAGCCGCGGCTCACCTACGGCAACATCGGCGTGTACGACACCGCGCTGTTCGCCGCGCTGCCGCGCCACGCGAGGATCGCGCTCGGCCCGCTCCTGCGCGAGTGGATCGGACGCGGGCTCGTCGCCGGCGAACGCTACGACGGGCCGTGGGAGAACGTCGGCACGCCCGACGACCTCGCGCGGCTGGACGCTGCCCTGAAGGAAGACAGACGATGAAACCCACCGACAACCCGCTGCTCGACCTCGACGGACTGCCGCGCTTCGACGCGATCCTTCCTGCGCACGTCGAGCCCGCGATCGAGGCGCTGATCGCCGAAACGCGCGCGACGGTCGAGCGCGTGGCCGCCGGCGCCGCCCCCGCGCACTGGGACAACGTCGCCGCGCCGATCGCCGACGTACTGGACCGCCTCGATCGCGCATGGAGCGCGGTGCGCCACCTGAACGCGGTGGTCAGCACGCCCGAGCTGCGCGACGCGTACAACGGCAGCCTGCCCAAGGTGACCGCGCTGCACACCGACATCGGCCAGGACGAACGCCTGTACGCGAAGTACAAGGCGATCGCGGCGTCGACGGAGTTCGCCGCGCTCGACGCGGCGCAACAGCGCGTGATCGGCAACGAGCTGCGCGACTTCCGGCTCGGCGGCGCGGAGCTTCCCGAAGCGCAGAAGCTGCGCTTCAAGGAGGTTCAGGAAGAGCTCGCCAACCTGTCGGCGAAGTTCGACGACAACGTGCTCGACGCGACGAACGCGTGGGCGCTGTACGCCGGCGAAGACGCGCTGGCCGGCATGCCTGCGGACGCCGTGGCGAACGCGCGCGCCGAGGCGGCGGCCGAGGGGCGCGAAGGCTGCAAGCTGACGCTGCGCATGCCCTGCTACCTGGCGGTGATGCAGTACGCCGACGACCGCGCCGTGCGCGAGCGCGTGCACCGCGGCTACGCCACGCTGGCCTCCGACCTCGGCGCCGACCCCGCGCACGACAACAGCGCGATCATCGAGCGGATACTCGCCCTGCGCGCCGAGGAGGCGCAGCTGCTCGGGTACGGCAACTTCGCCGAGGTCTCGCTGGAGGCGAAGATGGCCGGCTCGCCGGCCGAGGTGATCGCGTTCGTCCGCGACCTCGCGAGCCGCGCGCGCCCGTTCGCCGAGCGCGACTTCGCCGAGCTCGTCGAATTCGCCCGCAGCGAGCTTCGCATCGCCGACCCGCAGCCCTGGGACTTCGCGTACGCGGCGGAGAAGCTGCGCCAGGCTCGCTACGCGTTCTCCGACCAGGAGGTCCGCGAGTACTTTCCCGCGGAGCGCGTGCTCGCCGGCCTCTTCGACCTGACGCGCACGCTCTACGGAGTGACGATCCGCGCCTCGCGGGCGCCGGCATGGCACCCCGACGTCCGCTTCTTCGACGTCGTCGGCGCCGACGGCTCGCTCGTCGGGCAGTTCTTCCTCGATCTCTTCGCGCGCGAGGACAAGCAGAGTGGCGCGTGGATGGACGATGCGATCAACCGCCGACGCGCGGGCGGCCGCGCGCAGCACCCGGTGGCGTTCCTCACCTGCAACTTCTCCCCGCCTGCGACCGTCGGCGGCGTGGCGCAGCCCTCCCTGCTCACGCACCGCGAGGTCGAGACGATGTTCCACGAGTTCGGCCACGGCCTGCACCTGCTGCTGACCGGCGTGGACGTGCCGGGCGCGTCGGGCCTCGAGGGCGTCGAGTGGGACGCGGTCGAGCTGCCCTCGCAGATCATGGAGAACTGGTGCTGGGAGTGGGACGTGCTGCAGTCGATGACCGCGCACGTCCGCACGGGCGAGAAGCTGCCGCGCGCGCTCTTCGACCGCATGATCGCGGCGAAGAACTTCCAGACCGGGATGGGCACGCTGCGGCAGGTCGAGTTCGCCCTGTTCGACATGCTGCTGCACACGGAGTACCTGCCCGGCCGGGGCGGCCCCCACGCCGACGCGCAGGCGCTGCTGGCTGCCGTTCGTCGGGAAGTTGCGGTCGTGCCACGCCCCGACTACGACCGCTTCATGCACGCCTTCGGCCACGTCTTCGCCGGCGGCTACGCGGCCGGCTACTACAGCTACAAGTGGGCGGAAGTGCTCTCCGCCGACGCGTTCAGCCTGTTCGAGGAGGTGGGCGTCCTGTCGCCCGAGGCCGGCGCCCGCTTCCGCGACGAGGTCCTCGCCCGGGGAGGCAGCCGGCCGGCGCTCGAGTCGTTCGTCGCCTTCCGCGGCAGGCCCCCCCAAATCGACGCGCTCCTGCGCCATAATGGCATGACAACGTCATCGTCGCCCTGACGGGAGGTCCGATGCAACGCCTGCCATTGCCCGCCGCCGGCCTGTGCGGCGTCCTCGCCTTCGCGCTCGCCGCCGCCGCCGCGGCCCAGGAGCGGCAGGTCTATCGCTACATCGATGCGGACGGCCGCACCGTCTACTCCGACCGCGCGCCGACCGGCCAGGTGAAGGACCTGCAATCGAAGCGCGTCGCCGGCAACACGATCGAGACCTCGACGATGCCGCTCGCGCTGCAGCAGGCGACCGAGCGCTACCCGGTGACGCTGTACACGTTCGCCTGCGGCGAAGCCTGCGACCGCGCGGCGGCGCTGCTCAACCGGCGCGGCGTCCCGCACACGACGATCAACGTCGAGGACGGCAACAACGCGCAGAAGCTGCAGCAGCTCACGGGCGAGCTGCAGGCGCCGGTGCTGCAGGTCGGCGACAAGCTCGTCGCGAAGGGCTTCGGCGAGTCGCAGTGGAACGCGATGCTCGACCAGGCCGGCTACCCCAAGTCGGCACCCCGGCGCAACACCCCGGTCAAGCCGGGCGAGAGCGCGGAAGAGCCGCCGCGCACGGCCGCGGCGCCGCGGTAGCCCTCACCCCCTCCCCTCTCCCGCCTGACGGCCCTCACCCCCGGCCCCTCTCCCGCCTGACGGCCCTCACCCCCGGCCCCTCTCCCCGTGACGGCGGGAGAGGGGAGTGGTGGTCTCCCCTCGCCCGCCGTCACGGGGAGAGGGGCCGGGGGTGAGGGAACGGCGCTGCGTACAATCGCGCCGTGAAGCTCGTCACCTGGAACGTCAACTCGCTGAACGTGCGCCTGCCGCGCCTCCTCGCGTGGCTCGCGGCGCACCGCCCCGACGTCGTCTGCCTGCAGGAGACCAAGCTCGAGGACGCCCGGTTTCCGCACGCAGAGCTGCGCGCGGCCGGCTACGCGTCGCACGCCTCGGGACAGAAGACCTACAACGGCGTCGCGCTGCTGGTGCGCGACGGGCTCGCGGCAACGGACGTCGCCGCGGGCCTGCCGGGCTTCGCCGACGAGCAGAAGCGCATGATCGCCGCCACCGTCGCCGGCGTGCGCGTCATCTGCGCGTACGTGCCGAACGGGCAGGAGGTCGGCAGCGACAAGTACGCCTACAAGCTCGCGTGGTGCGCCGCGGCCACCGCGATGCTGCGCGACGCGCTGTCGGCGCACGCGCAGCTCGCGTTCTGCGGCGACATGAACATCGCGCCGGAACCGCGCGACGTGCACGACCCTGCCGCGTGGGAAGGCCAGGTGCTGTTCTCGGAGCCCGAGCGCGCGCAGTTCCGCGACTGGATCGCGCTGGGGCTGGTCGACAGCTTCCGCCTGTTCGACCAGCCGCCGAACGCGTTCAGCTGGTGGGACTACCGCATGCTGGCGTTCCCGAAGAACCGCGGCCTGCGGATCGACCACGTGCTCCTGTCGCCCGCGCTCGCGCGGCGCTGCACCGCGGCGCGCATCGACCGCAACGAGCGCAAGGGCGAGAAGCCCTCGGACCACGCGCCGGTGATCGCCGAGCTCGCCGATCCATGAGCGGCCGGGCGGCGCCAGCCGCAAGCGTGAGAGACCGGCATTGACCGGGCCGGGCCGTGCGCCCGCCGTCCCGCGCGCGCTCGTCGTCGCGCTGGCCGTCGCGGCGTGCGCCCTGCTCGCCCTCGCGGCCTGGGTGCTGGCGACGCGGGCCGAGCAGCGCGGCGGCATCGCCACGCTGCGCGCGACGCACTACTGGGCCGGCGGCTACCCGAAGTCGTTCTGGGACGGGCTCGATCCGTCGCGCATCGACGCCGACTACGCGCGCATCCGCGCGCAGGGCTTCAACGCGGTCGTGCTCGCCGTCTCGTGGCCCGAGTTCCAGCCGCGCCTCACACCCGCGCCGGCGTTCGACGAGCGGGCGTTCCGCGACCTCGCGCTGCTGGTCGGCAAGGCCGCCGACCACGGGCTGCGCGTTGTGCTGCGCGTCGGCTTCATCTGGTCGTTCCGGCCCGACGCCGAGATGCCGAACGCGGTGCGCGTCGACGCGGCGTTCCACGACGCTGCCGTCCACCATGCCTGGCTCGCGTTCGTCGAGGAGGTGTGCCGTCGCGTCTGCAGCGCGCCGAACTTCCGGCTCGCCTTCCTGTCGTGGGAGGACCTGCACCCGTTCAACCTGCTCGGCGCCGAGCCCAGCAGAGACGATCCGGGCTTGCGGAGCGTCTACGCCGGCTGGCTGCGCGAGCGCCACGATCTCGCCGCGGTCGCGGCACGCTACGGGCGAGCGTTCGCGACCTGGGACGAGGTGCCGCTTCCGGAGCGTCGCAGCCCCGCCTACGAGTACGTGCTCGCGTGGTGGGACGACATGCTGGCCGAGCGCTTCTTCCTGCCGGCGCGTGCGCGATTCCCCGGCCTCTCGTTCGAGGAGCGCGTCGACTGGGATCCGGTGTGGACGCAGGGCGAGCGGGCCGAGTGGCACCGCCATCCGAGCGTCACCGGCCGCGCGGGCGCGGAGGTCGCGACGCTCTACTACGCGGTCGCGTGGGGCATGCCCAATGCCGGCGACGTGACCGACGCGCGGAGCGCGCTCAGTCGATTCGCGCGGCTGCTCGAGCTGACAGCCGCGCAGAACCCGCGCGACGGGTTGTTCGTCGATCAGTTCAACTTCTTCGACAACACGCCGGAGTTCAGCACGAACACGCGCCTCGCCGAGGAAGAGTACGACGCGATGCTCGCCGGCGCGGCGGAGGTGCTCGCGCGCCACGGGGCCGGCTACGCGCTGTGGCTCGACGAGGACTACGCGGCGAACATCCTCTACAACCCCGGCTTCCAGCGCGGGCTCGCCGGATGGGAGGCGCGCGGCGCGGCGAGCGTCGCGGCAGAGCCCGACGGCGCCGCGGTCCTACGGCTTGCGGCGGGAGCGGGCGTGGCGCAGGCGATCGTCGCCACGGGGCGCGAGACCGGATTCGAGCGCGGCAGCACCGGAACCCTGTGCATGGTCGGGCGCGCGCTCGCTTCCGCGACCGCAGGCGTGCGCGCGAACGGGCTGCCCGCGCCGGTCGCGCTGGAATTCGGCGCGGTCGCGGAGCGTCGCTGCGCAGCCGCCCCGCTCGCTCCCGAGTTCCGCCTCGAGATCGTCGCGCAGGACGGCGTCGAGCTCGACCGCATCGAGCTGTATCACCACGTCCAGCACTCGCGCATCCGCACGCTCGAAGGCAAGCCCGGGCCGCAGGCCGCTGCGTTGCGCGAGCTCAACCGCGCGCTGGCGAAGCTCGCGGGACCCTGAGCGCCCGCGCGCGCCGCTACGCGGCGCCCTTGCGCAGCTCTTCCTCGAGCCCGAGCTCCTGGATCCGGCGCGTGAGCGTGTTGCGTCCCCAGCCGAGCAGGAGCGCGGCTTCCATGCGGTGGCCGCCGGTGTGCGCGAGCGCGCGGCGGATCAGCACCGCCTCGAACTCGCGCTCGAGCCTCGCGCCGACCTCGCGCTCGCCGCGCGCGAGCGCATGCGCGAGTTCGCGATCGAGCGCGGGAAGCCACCCTGCGTCGGCCGGTCCGCCGGCCGTTGCTGCGGGCTCCCGCACCTCCGGCGGCAGGTCCGCGACGTCGACGCGCTGGCCCGGCGCCATCACCGTGAGCCAGTGGCAGATGTTCTCGAGCTGGCGAACGTTGCCGGGACAGGGAAACGCCTGCAGCGCCTTCAGCGCGTCCGCCGAGATCTGCTTGGGCTCGACGGCCAGCTCGCGCGCGCTCTTCCGCAGGAAGTGCCGCACGAGCGGCGGGATGTCCTCGGCACGCTCGCGCAGCGGCGGCAGGCGCAGGCGCACGACGTTGAGGCGGTGCAACAGGTCGTCGCGGAACAGGCCCTGGCGCACCCTCTCCTCGAGGTCCTGGTGCGTGGCGGCGATGATGCGGACGTTCGCCTTGAGCGGCGCGTGGCCGCCGACGCGGTAGTACTCGCCGTCGGAGAGCACGCGCAGCAACCGCACCTGCAGGTCGGCAGGCATGTCGCCGATCTCGTCGAGGAACAGCGTGCCGCCGTCGGCCTGCTCGAAGCGCCCGCGGCGCATCGCCTGCGCGCCGGTGAACGCGCCGCGCTCGTGGCCGAACAGCTCCGACTCGAGCAGGTCCTTCGGGATCGCCGCCGTGTTGATCGCCACGAACGGCCCGGCGGCGCGCGGACTGTGCCGGTGCAGCGCGCGCGCGACGAGCTCCTTGCCGGTGCCCGACTCGCCGGTGATCAGCACGGTCGCCGACGACTGCGAAAGGCGGCCGATGGCGCGGAACACCTCCTGCATCGCGGGCGCCTGGCCGAGCATCTCCGCCGCCTCGGCCGCCGGCGCGCCGTTGGCAGGCGCGGGCAGCGGCGTCTCGCTGATCGCCCGGCGGATCAGCGCCAGCGCGTGGTCGACGTCGAATGGCTTGGCGAGGTACTCGAACGCGCCGCCCTGGAACGCGGCCACCGCGCTGTCGAGGTCCGAGTACGCGGTCATCACGATCACCGGCAGCTGCGGACAGCGCTCCTTCACCTTCGCCAGCAGCTCGAGTCCCGACTCGCCGGGCATGCGAACGTCGGAGACGAGCACCTGCGGCTCGCTCACCGCGAGCGCCTGCAGCGCCTCGTAGGCCGAGGCGAACGACCGGTGCGCGATGCCTTCGCGCGACAGCGCCTTCTCCAGCACCCAGCGGATCGAGCGGTCGTCGTCGACGATCCACACCGGCCGCGCCGCCTCCGCGGCCCGCGGCGCCCGCTCGCCCACGGCCCCGTGCTCGCTCACGCTCATTGGACTACCCTCCGCGCTGCGCGCTGCGGGGCTCGTTCGCCCTCGGGACGGCCCTGCGGGCTCGTACTCCCCTTGCCCATCGCAAGCGGGGAGGGGGGTCGGGGGTGAGGGCTCATGCTCCCCTCGCCCCGCGCAAGCGGGGAGGGGGCTCGGGGGTGAGGGCTCATGCTCCCCTCGCCCCGCGCAAGCGGGGAGAGGGGTCGGGGGTGAGGGGTCACGGCTGCCCCCCCGCCTGCGGCCGTGCGGCGTCGAACGGCAGCACGATGCGGAACACGGTGCGGCCCGGCTCGCTGTCGCAGTCGATGGTCCCGCCGTGCTGGGCGACGTAGGTCTGCGCGATGGTGAGGCCCAGGCCGCTGCCGCCCTCGCGCCCCGAAACCAGAGGGTAGAACATGCGCTCGCGCAGCGCGGGCGGCACGCCCGGCCCGTTGTCCTCGACGTCGACCTCCAGCGCGAGGCGGTGCAGCTTGCGCGAGAGCGTGACGTAGCGCGCCACGCGCGTTCGCAGCACGATCGCCGGATCGGAGGTCGTCGCCAGCGCCTGCGCGGCGTTGCGCACGACGTTGAGCACCGCCTGCGTCAGCTGCTCGGCGTCGGCCTCCACGTCGGGCAGCGAGATGTCGAAGTCGGCGTCGATGCGCACCCCCGGGAACTCGGCCTGCACGACCCCCTTCACGCGCACCAGCAGCTCGTGGACGTTGATGCGCCGGTACGCCGGCACCCGATGCGGCGTGAGCAGCCGGTTGACCAGCGACTGCAGGCGGTCGGCCTCGCCGATGATGACCTGCGTGTACTCGGACAGGTGCGGCGCGCCGAGCTCGCGCTCGAGCAGCTGCGCGGCGCCGCGGATGCCGCCGAGCGGGTTCTTGATCTCGTGCGCGAGGTTGCGGATCAGCTCGCGGTTCGCCTGCTGCTGCTCGAGCTGGCGCTCCTCGCGCGCGGCCCTGAGCTGCTGGTCGATCTGCCGAAGCTCGACGGCCAGCGCGACGTCGCCTGCCGCCACGGGCGTCACGGTGACCGCGACGTGCAGCTTCCCCTTGCCGACAACGGCAAGCTCGACGTCCTGCTCGGTGTACGACGTGCCGGCGGCGACCGCGTGGTCGATCGCAGCCGAGAGCAGCCGCGCGTCGGCGAACAGCGCGCCGATCGCCGTGCCGGCGAGCCGCGCGCGCGACATCTCGAGCAGGTTCTCGGCGGCGGGGTTCGCGTAAGCAATGCGACGCTCGCCGGTGAGGAACAGCACGGCCGTGGCGAGCGCGTCGAGGCCCGCCGGCGGGAGCGCGCTGTCCGCTGCGACGTACGCGGGCAGGGCGGCGCTCATGTCAGTGGCGCCGGGCCGTCCCAAGCCACTGACCCGCCCCCTCCGGGGGCAGCGAGCATGGCGAGCGTGGGGGTCGTTTCATCCGACGGCGTCGCGCCGCCCGGGGGCGCGCGAACGCTTCCTGCATCGGCGCCGTCAGCGCGGGAGTCCGAGCTCCTTGCGCAGCGCCTCGACGTTGCGCTCGTGCAGCTGGACCGACTGGCGCAGTCGCGCGATCCGCTCGGCGTAGCGCTGCGGCTGCGACTGCTCGTCGGCCAGGGCCGGCGGCGCGCCGTTGCCGTACGCGCCGCGCGCCTCGGCGAGCAGCTTCTCCTCGACCGCAAGCTCGTCCTGCAGCACCTTGCGGCGCATCTCGTCGCGGCCCTTCTGCGTGTTCGCGTCGACCCGCGGGAAGCTGGCGGCGGCGCTCGGCGCGGCGGCGGGCGCCGGCGCGACGGCCGGAGCGCGCTTGGGCGCAGGCCGCTCGCCGGCGTCCGGCACGTTGAAGAACGCCGCGTTGCCGGTCGCCGTCGTGCACTTGTAGAGGTTCGTGCCGGCCACGACGCGGGGCGCGTCCGTGCAGCCCAGTTCGCGCGACTTGGACTGCAGCGACTGCGCGAGCGCGCTCGCGCACGCGAGCGCGAGGGCGGCGGCCGCGAGCGTGCGAAGCGAAGAGCGTAGCCGGTCATCGAGTGACATCACGCCCGAGTGTAGCGAACATCGCGCGCGGGCAGAAGCGCGCGGGAGCGCTCGCCCGTCGCGCCCGCCCCTCGCCGCGTTCGCCGCGAGCCCCGGGCCGGGGACGCCCTACAGGCTGTAGTACATGTCGTACTCCACCGGATGCGTGGTCATCCGGAACCGCGTCACCTCCTCCATCTTGAGCTCGATGAACGCGTCGATGAGGTCGTTGGTGAACACGCCGCCGCGCGTGAGGAACTCGCGGTCGCGGTCGAGGTAGTCGAGCGCCATGTCGAGCGAGCTGCACACCGTCGGGATCTTCCTGTCCTCCTCGGGCGGCAGGTCGTAGAGGTTCTTGTCGGCCGGGTCCCCCGGGTGGATCTTGTTCTGCACGCCGTCGAGCCCCGCCATCAGCATCGCCGAGAACGCGAGGTAGGCGTTGGCCGTCGGGTCCGGGAAGCGCACCTCGATGCGGCGCCCCTTCGGGTTGCTGACGTAGGGGATGCGGATCGACGCCGAGCGGTTGCGCGCCGAGTACGCGAGCTTGACGGGCGCCTCGAAGCCGGGGACGAGGCGCTTGTACGAGTTCGTGCCGGGATTGGTGATCGCGTTGAGCGCGCGCGCGTGCTTGATGATGCCGCCGATGTAGTAGAGCGCGAACTCCGAGAGCCCCGCGTAGCCGTCGCCGGCGAACAGGTTCTTGCCGTCCTTCCACACCGACTGGTGGACGTGCATGCCGGAGCCGTTGTCGCCGACGATGGGCTTGGGCATGAACGTGGCCGTCTTGCCGTACGCGGCCGCGGTGTTATGCACGACGTACTTCAGGATCTGCAGCCAGTCGGCGCGCTGCACCAGCGGCGCGAACTTCGTGCCGATCTCGCACTGGCCGGCGGTCGCGACCTCGTGGTGGTGCACCTCGACCTCGACGCCCATCTGTTCGAGCGCGAGGCACATCGCCGAGCGCACGTCCTGCAGCGAGTCGACCGGCGGAACCGGGAAGTAGCCGCCCTTGACGGTCGGCCGGTGACCCATGTTGCCGCCCTCGAACTTCTCGCCGGTCGACCAGGCCGCTTCCTCGGAGAAGATCTTGCAGTAGCTCCCGGACATGTCGACGTTCCACTCGACCGCGTCGAAGACGAAGAACTCCGGCTCGGGCCCGAAGTAGGCGACGTCGCCGATGCCGGTGGACTTGAGGTAGGCCTCGGCGCGCTTGGCCAGCGACCGGGGGTCGCGCTCGTAGCCCTTGCCGTCGGACGGCTCGATCACGTCGCACGTGATGTTGACCGTCGTCTCGTCCATGAACGGGTCGACGACCGCGGTGTTCGGGTCGGGCATCAGCAGCATGTCGGAGGCCTGGATGCCCTTCCAGCCGGCAATCGACGAGCCGTCGAACGCGTGACCCGACTCGAACTTGTCGGCGCCGAAGTAACGTGCCGGCACGGAGACGTGCTGCTCCTTGCCCCGAGTATCGGTGAAGCGAAGGTCGACGAACTTGACGTCCTTCTCCTTGAGCATCTTGAGGACGTCGGCGCCGGTCATGGCCATGGGATCTCCCTCTTCGGTTCGGTGTTGGTTGCGCTGCAAGAACAGGCCGGAGTCCTTTGCGATAACCGTGCCACGCCGCGGCACATCGCAAGCCATTGTTTCAAAATATAATGTTCAAACTTCGCGTACCCGGCCAGGCAGGCGTCGCACCGGTATTGTGCGCCTGTCCGGATGCGCGCGCCAACTCGGTGCAGCCGGCATCGCCGCACGTTTCCGATGCACGCGCCTGGCGCGTAACAGGCGCCTCGCGTTGGGCCGAAGGGCGGCAGGCACCTCCTTCGGCCAGCCGGACTCGCGGATGCGCGCACCAACGGGGTGCGGTGCCCCGGCCCTCAGGGGTAGAACAGGTAGACCCGATAGCCCGATTGCACGGTCGCGCTGGCGTCGACGAACAGCCGCACGGCCACCTCGCCGTTGCCGGCGATGCCCTTGCCGGCGTCCACCGTCGCCCCAAGGTACTCGCCTGGCGCGAGCGCCCGGCGCACGACGACGGCGTCCTGCGCGTCAGTCAGCGTGAGCTCGAGGTGCGGGTACGCGACGGCGTAGGGCGCGCGGTTGCGGACCGTGGCGGTGAGGATCAGCAGGCCCTTGTGCGCGGGGTCGGCCTGCAGGTCCGAGGCGTCGATCGCCAGCCATCCGATGTCGCGCAGCGGCTTGATCGTGCAGCCGGCCGCGACGCACAGGCGCTCGAGCAGCGGACGCGTGGACGGGAAGTGGGCCGCCAGTTGGTCGCGGTAGTGCCAGCCGAGCTGCGCGACGAACAACGCGACGAGCAGCACGAAGCCCGCGACGTAGGCCAGCGTGACCGCGCGCGAGCGACGCCGCGGCCGGTCCCAGGCGAACCGCTGGTCGTAGTCGACGTGCTGCTCGGGCTGCGCCTCGGCCTTCGCGGCCTCCGCCACCGCGCGGGCGGCGTGTGCCGGAGCTTCGGCCGTCACCGGCTCGAGCGCGCGCGCGCTGCGCAGCGTCACCGTCAGCGGGCCGTTGGCTTCCTCGTCTGGCGGCGGCGCGCTGCCGGGCGCGAGCCTGACCAGCCGCGCCGTGCCGTCGAAGATCGTCCGGCAGTGGCCGCAACGCACCTGCCCCTCGCGCAGCGCGAGCTGCGCTGCGGTGACGCGGAACACGGTCCGGCAGCCGGGGCAGCGCGTGAACTTCTCTTCGGTCATCGCGACGTGCACGTCACGCCATCCTCATCGATCCCGCTTCACGCGAGGCCCCGGGCGCCTGCGAGGAGCACCCAGCCTTCGCCCGTGCGCCAGGCGCGAAGTGTAATCCAAGGCGCGTACGCAGCGATCACTTCGGCCGCCTGGTCCGCAAGGATGCCGGATAGCGCGAGCCTCCCCTCGCGCGCCACGCGCGCGGCGATCGCCGGCGCAAGCAGCACGAGCGGGTTGGCGAGGATGTTCGCGACGACGACGTCGAACGGCCCCGGGCGCAGCCCCTCGGGCCGGGCGAAGCTCGCGCGAACCGCGTTCGCCGCCGCGTTGGCGCGGCTCGCCGCGAGCGCCTGCGCGTCGACGTCGGTGCCGGCGACCTCGCCCGCGCCGAGTTTCGCCGCGGCGATCGCGAGGATGCCGGAGCCGCAGCCATAGTCGAGCACGCTCGCGCCGCGCGGCAGCGTCGCGTGCAGCCACTCGAGGCACAGGCGCGTGGTCGGATGCGAGCCCGTGCCGAACGCGAGGCCCGGATCGAGGCGGATCGCCGTGCCGGGAGGGGGCGGCTCGCACCAGGTCGGTACCACGTGGAAGTCCTCGGCGATGCGGATGGGGCCGAACTGCGCCTGCGTGGCGCGCACCCAGTCCTGCTCCTCCAGCGTCGCGCTCGTCGCCGCCGGCGTCGCGCGCCCCAACGCGCCCGCCGCCTCGGCAAGCGCCGCCCCCGCGTCGATCTCGGCCGCGAACAGCGCGGTCACGCGGGCGACCGGCCACGCGACGAAACCCGGCAGACCGGGCTCGGCGAACTGCGCCACCTCCTGCGCGGTGCCCGCTTGCGCATCCGTCGACTCGACCGCCAGCGCACCGGTCCCGAGCAGCGCGTCGCCCCACGCATCCGCGTCGGAGCCGGGGCAGGTGAAGGAGAGTGCGGTGTACGACATGGGGAAAGTAGGGTCAGACTCGACTTTCCTGCTGCTCGACTGCGCCTCGCGCCGCAGTGCGTGGAAAGTCGAGTCTGACCCTACTTTCCCGGCGCAGGCGTGGGCACGCTCACCCCTCCCCCCCCCGCCCCGCCTCACTTGCGCTTCGCCAACCGCTCCTCGAGGAAGTGGATGTTCGTGCCCCCGCGCACGAACTTCTCGTCGAGCAGCAGCTCCTGGTGCAGCGGGATGTTCGTGCGGATGCCCTCGACCACCATCTCGGAGAGCGCGATGCGCATGCGGGCGAGCGCCTGCTCGCGCGTGTCGCCGAAGGCGATCACCTTGCCGATCATCGAGTCGTAGTTCGGCGGCACGAAGTAGTTGGCGTAGACGTGCGAGTCGACGCGGATGCCGGGCCCTCCCGGCGCGTGCCACGAGGTGATGCGGCCCGGCGAGGGCACGAACGTGAACGGGTCCTCGGCGTTGATGCGGCACTCGATCGCGTGGCCGCGCTTGACCACGTCGCGCTGGCGGAACGGCAGCTTGTGGCCGGCGGCGATGCGGATCTGCTGCTGGACGATGTCGATGCCGGTGACGAGCTCCGTGACCGGGTGCTCGACCTGCACCCGCGTGTTCATCTCGATGAAGTAGTACTCGTCGTCCTGGTAGAGGAACTCGAAGGTGCCGGCGCCGCGGTAGCCGATCTTGCGGCAGGCGTCCGCGCAGCGGTCGCCGATGCGCACGAGCGCCCGGGCGCTGATGCCGGGGGCGGGCGCCTCCTCGATGATCTTCTGGTGGCGGCGTTGCATCGAGCAGTCGCGCTCGCCGAGCCACACGGCGTTCTTGTGCTCGTCGGCGAGCACCTGGATCTCGATGTGCCGCGGGGTGGTGAGGAACTTCTCCATGTAGACGGTCGGGTTGCCGAACGCCGACTGCGCTTCGGCGCGGGTGAGCGTCACCGCGGACAGCAGCGCGGCCTCCGTGTTGACCACGCGCATGCCGCGACCGCCCCCGCCGCCGGCCGCCTTGATGATCACCGGGTAGCCGACCACGCGCGCGATGCGCACGATCTCCTTCGGGTCCTCGGGCAGCGCGCCGTCCGAGCCGGGCACGCAGGGCACGCCGGCCTTGATCATCGCGGCCTTCGCGCTGACCTTGTCGCCCATCAGGCGGATCGTGTCGGGGCGCGGGCCGATGAAGACGAAGCCGGAGCGCTCGACCTTCTCGGCGAAGTCCGCGTTCTCCGAAAGGAAGCCGTAGCCGGGGTGGATCGCCTGCGCGTCGGTGACCTCGGCCGCGGCGATGATGGCCGGGATGTTGAGGTAGGAGAGCGCCGACGGCGGCGGGCCGATGCAGACCGACTCGTCGGCGAGGCGCACGTACTTCGCGTCGCGGTCGGCTTCCGAGTGGACGACGACCGTCTTGATGCCGAGCTCGCGGCACGCGCGCTGGATGCGCAGCGCGATTTCGCCGCGATTGGCGATCAGGATCTTGTCGAACAGCTTGCTCGGGGCGGCGGGCACGGGCGGGCGGCGCCGGTCAGCCCAGCACGAAGAGCGGCTGGCCGAACTCGACCGGCTGGCCGTTCTCGACGAGGATGGCCTTGACCACGCCCGAGGCGTCGGCCTCGATCTCGTTCATCAGCTTCATCGCCTCGACGATGCACAGCGGGTCGCCTTCCTTCACGCTGTCCCCGACCTCGACGAACGACTTGGCGCCGGGCGACGACGAGCGATAGAACGTCCCCACCATCGGGCTCTTGACCACGTGGCCCTCCGGCTCGGCCGGCGCTGCCGGAGGGGCGGGCGCGGCCACCGCGGACGGCGCCGACGGCGCCTGGTGCACCGCGACCGGCGCCTGCGTCGCCGCAGCCTGCGCCGGAGCGGCGAGCGAGCGCGTGATACGCACCCGCTCCTCGCCTTCCTGGATCTCGAGCTCGGCGATTCCCGAGGTCTCGACCAACTCGATCAGCGTCTTGAGCTTGCGCAGGTCCATCGTCACTCCCGGGCTGCCTGCGCCGTCCGCACTCCCGCGGGCCGCCCCTGGGCAGAGCGACTCGCGGCGGTCCTGCGTCCTCGTGCGGCCATCGTCAACCCCCTCGGGAATTGATGCCGGAAGAGGGTGAGTTTGCCGCGGTTCGGCGCAAGATGTCCAGCAAAGCCGGAGGAAACCGGGAAGTACGCGAAACCGGCAGCCCGGGAGTCCGGGCCAGCAGTAATCCGGGAGGAAGGCGGCCGGACTGCTGCGGAACCGCAGCCCTCCTGCAATCGCCTTGGCACAAGTTGCCAGAACTTAGCCGACGTTCCAGCGGGTTTGACGATACTTCGGCTAGAGGCCCGCCTCGATCATCTGCTCCAGCTGCTCCTTCCTGAGCGGCCCGAGCTGAGTGTGCATCACCTGTCCGTCGCGGCCGACGACGATGGTGAAAGGGAGCGCCATGAGCGAGTTGCCCAGCGCCTTGGACAACTCCAGCGCACCGAAGCCGCCGATCAGCGAGGGGTAGTTGAGCCCGATCTCCGCGGCGAATTGCCTCACCTTGGGTACCTCGTCCACCGCCACGCCGACGAACTGCAACCCCTTCGCGCCGTGGGCCTTCTGGGCCGCCACGAACATCGGCATCTCCTCGCGGCAGGGCGCGCACCACGTCGCCCAGAAGTTCACGACGAGCAGTTTGCCCCGCCACTGCCCCAGCGACTGCTGCACGCCCTCGGCATCCGGCAAGGACACGGCAAGCAGCGTGCTGGCGTCGCGGTTCGCCCCGCCCTGCAGCAGCGAGCGCGCGACCCAGGCGCCGAGGAGCAGCGCGACGACCGCGGCCGCGACGAGCAGCCAGCGCCGCGAAGGCGAGGCCGCGCTCAACGGAACCAGCGCTTCTTCGCCGGCACGGCTTCGATCAGCGGCCCGGCCGCCGAGCCCGCCGCGGGCACGACGAGCTCGATGCGCTGGCTCATCGGCGGGTAGCACACGCCCGCGTCCGCGCAGCCCTGCGAGTCCGCGCGCAGCGTGACGGTCTGCCCGGGCGCGGCGTTCTCGACGGGGATGCGGACGACGACCTGCTCGCGGTAGGTCTCGACGCGACCGAAGAACTCGTCGTCCTTGAGCTTCCCGGGCGGCAGCGCGGGCGCGGCCGCGGTGACGGCCGCGGGCTCGACTCCGAAGCGCAGCTTGTCGCGGTACAGGTAATAGCCGTCCGCGATCGTGAAGCGCGCCTCGAGCGTGCGCGCGTCGACGGCGCGCGCGGCGTAGCGGAACGCCTCCTCCGGGGGGAGCAGCTTGATCTCGGCCGCCGCCGCACCGATGTTCGCCAGGGCGCCCGCCAGCAGCGCGCAGCCGACGAGCGCCGCGCGAAGGGCGACGGGCGCAGTCGCGGCCCGCGGGCGGCGGCGTAGGCTGTCAGGAGCGCTTCGTGTGTTCATCGATCCAGGCGAGGTAATCGGCACTGCCCTCGATGACGGGGACAGCGACGATCTCGGGAAGTTCGTAGGGATGCCCCGCGGCAATGGCGGCGGCGACGTCGGCGTAGCGGTCGGCGCGCGTCTTCGCGGTCAGCGGCACTTCGCGGGCGTTCTCCACGGCACCCCGCCAGTGATAGAGTGACTGCACCGGGGCGCCGACGCTGACGCACGCGGCGAGCCTGCCCTCGACGAGCGTACGGGCGAGGGCCCGGGCCGCGTCCTCGTCCGGAAGCGTCGTGTGGACCAGTATGTATTCCAAGGAGCAGCCGATGCGGTTCGTCCTCTTGCTGGCGATTCTACTGGGATTCCCCGTGGCGGACCTCTACGCCACGCTCAGGATCGCGCAGTGGACCGGAGTCCCGGTGTGGATCTGGCTCGCGTTCGGGCTGGCCGCCGGCATCGTGCTGCTGCGCAACGAGCGGCTCGCGTTCCGGGCCCGCACGCTGGCCGCGCTGCACGGCGACGAGCCGCTGCTGCGAGGCGTCGTCGACAGCGGCCGCAAGGTGCTGGCCGGCTTCCTGCTCCTGCTGCCCGGCGTGGTGAGCGACCTGCTGGCCGTCGCGCTCCTGATGCTCCCTCTCAACGTCGGGCCGGCGTTCGGCACGGCGAGCGGCAACCGCGCGATCGAGGGGCGCTTTCGCAGGATCGAGTAGGGCCGACGGCGCCGGGCCGGCAAGCCGGCGGCCCCTTCCATCGTCACGCACGGACGGCGCCTGCCAGGCATCCTGGCCGCGCGCCCCCGGTCCGGCCCGTCACTTCATGCGATCGATCAGCGTCGGCTGGGTCTTGTCGGCGTTGCGGTGCGCCCACGCCATCATCAGCAGGCCCGCCACGACCATCGGCAGCGACAGCCACTGGCCCATCGTGAGCCCCCCGGCCAGCAGGCCGAGGAAGCCGTCGGGCTCGCGCGCGTACTCGGCGACGAAGCGGAACGCGCCGTAGCCGATCAGGAAGAGGGCCGAAGGCGCGCCCATCGGCCGGCGCCGGCTCGTGTACCACCACAGGATCGCGAACAGCGCGACGCCCTCCAGCGCGAACTGGTAGAGCTGCGACGGGTGGCGCGCCAGGTTGTCCGCCTGGGGGAACACCATGCCCCACGGCCCGTCGGTGGGCCGTCCCCACAGCTCGCCGTTGATGAAGTTGCCCAGCCGCCCCGCCGCGAGCCCGAGCGGCACGAGCGGCGCGATGAAGTCGGTGACGTCGAGCCATCGCTTGCCGCGGCGCCGCGCGAACCACCACATCGCCACCAGCACGCCGAGGAAGCCGCCGTGGAAACTCATGCCGCCGGTCCACACGGCGAAGATCTCGAGCGGGTTCGCGAGATAGTGAAGCGGCTTGTAGAAGAGGACGTAGCCGAGTCGCCCGCCGAGGATCACGCCGAGCACGCCGTAGAAAAGCATGTCGTCGACGTCGCGCGGGTGCCAGCCGGTCAGCAGCTGCTTGTTCGCGCGGTACTTGCCAAGCAGGACGAACAGCGCGAAGCCGACGAGGTACATGAGCCCGTACCAGCGCACGGCAACGGGCCCGATCGAGAAAGCGACCGGATCGAACTGCGGGTGGACGAGCATCGCGGAAGCGTCCCGATGGCCCTGCGCTAGAATTGGGCGATTATACGAAAGCGTCGTCCGAAGGGCCGCGCCGCCGTCCGTCGACACGCGAAGGAACGCATCGCCATGGGCGCCAACCGCCGATCCCGCCTCATCACCCAGGGCGTCGCCCGCTCGCCGAACCGCGCCATGCTGCGCGCCGTGGGCTTCGGCGACGCCGACTTCGAGAAGCCCATCGTCGGGGTGGCCAACGGCCACTCGACGATGAACCCCTGCAACGCCGGCATACAGCCGCTCGTCGACCGCGCCATCGCGGCGCTGAAGTCGGCGGGCGCGATGCCGCAAACGTTCGGCGTGCCCACCGTCACCGACGGCATCGGCATGGGTACGGAGGCGATGAAGTACTCGCTCGTCTCGCGCGAGGTGATTGCCGACGCCATCGAGACCTCGGTCAACGGCCAGGCGATGGACGGCGCGCTCATCGTCGGCGGCTGCGACAAGAACATGCCGGGCGGGATGATGGCGCTCGCGCGCATGAACGTCCCGGGCATCTACGTCTACGCGGGCACCATCAAGCCCGGCGAGTGGAAGGGCCAGAAGCTCACGATCGTCTCGCCGTTCGAGGCGGTGGGCGCGTACGTGGCCGGGAAGATGAGCAAGGAGGACTACGACGGCATCGAGCGCAACGCGTGCCCGACGGTGGGCGCGTGCGGCGGCATGTACACCGCCAATACCATGTCGTCGTCTTTCGAGGCGCTGGGCATGAGCCTGCTCGGCAGCTCGCAGATGGCCTCGCCGGACCCCGAGAAGGCCGACAGCGCGGCGGCGTCGGCGAAGGTGCTGGTGAGCGCGATCGAGCGCGACCTCAAGCCCCGCGACATCATCACGCGCGAGTCCATCGAGAACGCGATCGCGCTGGTGATGGCCACCGGCGGATCGACGAACGCGGTGCTGCACTACCTCGCGATCGCGCACGCGGCGCAAGTGCCGTGGACGATCGACGACTTCGAGCGCATCCGCAGGCGCACGCCGGTGCTGTGCGACCTCAAGCCCTCGGGCCGGTTCGTCGCGACCGACTTCCACGCGGCGGGCGGCGTGCCGCAGGTGCTGAAGATGCTGCTGGTCAACGGCCTGCTCCACGGCGACTGCACAACGATCACCGGCCGGACGATGGCCGAGGAGCTCGCCGGCGTCCCCGCCGAGCCGCGCCGCGACCAGGAGGTGATCCGGCCCTGGAAGAACCCGATGTACGAGCACGGGCACCTCGCGATCCTCAAGGGCAACCTCGCCACCGAAGGTTGCGTCGCGAAGATCACCGGCCTCAAGAACCCGTCGATCACCGGCCCCGCGCGGGTGTTCGACTCCGAGCCGCAGTGCATGGAAGCGATCATGGCTCGCAGGATCAACGCCGGCGACGTCGTCGTGATCCGGTACGAAGGCCCGAAGGGCGGGCCCGGCATGCAGGAAATGCTCGCGCCGACCTCCGCGATCATCGGGCAGGGTCTCGGCGAGTCGGTCGGCCTCATCACCGACGGCCGCTTCTCCGGCGGCACCTGGGGCATGGTCGTCGGCCACGTCGCGCCCGAGGCGCAGGTCGGCGGCACGATCGCGCTGGTGCGCGAAGGCGACCCGATCACCATCGACGCGCACAAGCTGCTCATCCAGCTCAACGTGAGCGACGAGGAGCTCGCGCGGCGCCGCGCGCAGTGGAAGCCGCCCGCGCCGCGCTACGCGCGGGGCCTGCTCGCCAAGTACACACGGCAGGTGTCGACGGCGAGCCGCGGCGCGGTCACCGACGCCGACGACTGAGTTCCGAGAAGATGCTGCGCACCCTGTCCATCCTGTTCGCGGTCGCGGCGGCGCTGGTCGGACCTGCCACGGCGCAGGACTCCGCGCCGCAGCCCGCGCGCGCGGCGCGCGAGATCAGGCCGCCGCCTGCGGTTCCCCCCGACAAGGCGGCGAAGCCGCTGGCGAGCGTGCCGCTGGTCAACGCCGGCTTCGAGTCGACCGTGCCGGGCAAGGTCGGCTCGCCGGAGGGGTGGTGGGTCGTGCAGCACGCCGGGCCGGTCTCGTACACGTTCGAGCCCGACACGACGATCCGCCGCAGCGGCGATCGCAGCCTGCGCGTGACCAACGTCGGCCCGGAGCCGTTCGGCGCGGTGTACCAGACCGTGCCTGCAGCCGCCTACCGCGGCAGGACGCTGCGCTTCTCCGCGTGGCTGCGCACGGAGGGGACGACGGGCAACCGCTTCGCCTCCGGTGCCGGCCTCAAGCTTCACTCGGTGAAGGGCGGCTACCCGCTCGACATCGCCGAGATGCGCCGCGACGCCGTGCACGGGACGACCGACTGGGCGCGCTACGAGATCACGCTCAAGGTGCGCGCAGAGGCCGAAGGAATAGAGGCCGGCCTCGTGCTGTTCGGCCCGGGCAGGGCCTGGATCGACGACACCGCGCTCGACGTCGTCGCCGACGCAGCCCCCGTCTCCGAGCCGCCGTCGAAAGGACCCGCGAAGTGATCGACAACGCGTTCATCCGTCGCCGCGGGCTGCTTCGCGCGCTGGCCGCCGCCCCGCTCGCGTGGGCGGGCAGCGCGGCGGCGCAGTTCGGGTTCGGCTCCGGCGGGCCTCCGCTCGCCGAGGTGCCCGCCTACCGGATCGGCGACCGCTGGACCTACCAGATCCGCTCGCGCTTCCGCGCGGTCGGCGACGCCGAGGAGGTCGTGGAGGTCACCGCCATCGGCGCCGACGGCATCGTCGCGAGCGTGACCACGCGCGGCGGCGGCGGCGACGGGACGCGCACCGAGCGCTGGAGCGCGCCGGGCCTCGTCGTGCAGGGCTCGATGATGGACGTCGAGACGCGGCGCTTCGCGCGGCCGCTCGAGCGCTTCCGCTTCCCGCTCGCCGCCGGGCAGAGCTGGAACCAGTGGGTCGAGCAGGTCAACGACACGGGGCGCACCGAGGGCAAGGTTAACCGCTACGTCGCAGTGCGCCGCGCCGAGCAGGTGACGGTGCGCGCGGGCACGTTCGACGCCGTGCGGATGAACGTCATCATGCGGCTCGACGACGAGACGCCGTTCCGCTGGGCCACCGAGTGCAACCACACCGTGTGGTACGCGCCCGCCGTGCGCGGCGTCGTGCGCGAGGATCGCCGCTCCGAGTGGCGCGAGAAGGGCAATCCGATGGACAACGCGCCGATGATCTCGCAGAGCGAGATCGTCGAGCTCGTCGCGTTCAGGCCGGGTTCGTAGGCCGGCGCCGGCGCGCTCCGCCCGGCGCGGCCGCGCGCGCCGCCGCAAGCGCGCCCAGCGCCCAGTCGCGCATCTCCGAGGGGCTGTCCAGCGCCTCGTCGGGCGCCTGGCGGTAGGCCATCGCCACGCGCCTGCCGCCGGCGCGCGAGTACTCGAACGCCGGCAGGCCCAGCCGATCGAACGCCGCGCGGTTGCCTTCGCCGCAGCGCAGGTAGAGCACGTCGTCGACGATCAGCGCGAACATGCGCTCGCCGCCGAAGATGCCATGCCCGCCGAACATGCGCTTCGCCGTCGCGGCCACCGCGGGCCGCATCGTCTCGACCACGTGGGCGACGAAGTCCTCCGAGTTCACTGCGCGTGCGGGAGCCCGAGGCGCTGCCAGATCGTCGTCGTGAGCGACGCCTGGTTCAGCGTATAGAAGTGCAGCCCCGGCGCGCCGCGCGCGAGCAGCTGCTCGCACAGGCCGGTGACGACGTCGAGGCCGAACCCGCGGATCGACGCCGTGTCGTCGCCATACCCCTCGAGCCGGCGCCGGATCCAGCGCGGGATCTCCGCGCCGCACGCGTCGGAGAAGCGCGCGAGCTTGGCGAAGCTGCCGATCGGCATGATGCCCGGCACGACCGGGACGCTCACGCCGAGCGCCGCGGCGGCGTCGACGAAGTGCCAGTAGGCGTCGGGGTTGAAGAAGTACTGCGTGATCGCCGAGTTCGCCCCGGCATCCACCTTGCGCCGGAAGTTCGCGAGGTCGTCCTCCGCCGAGCGCGCCTGCGGGTGCACCTCGGGATAGGCGGCGACGTCGATGGCGAACCAGTCGCCGGTCTCGCGGCGGATGAACTCGACCAGCTCGCTCGCGTAGCGGAACTCCCCGACGTCGGCGGTCCCCGACGGCAGGTCGCCCCGCAGCGCCACGAGGTGGCGGATGCCGTGCTCGCGGTACTGCGCCAGCACCGCGCGGATGCTCTCCCGCGTGCTGCCGATGCAGGAGACGTGCGGCGCCGCCTCGATGCCCTCGTCGCGGATCTCGAGCACCGTGGCGAGCGTGCCTTCGCGCGTGCTGCCGCCGGCGCCGAACGTCACGGAGCAGAACGCCGGCCCGAGCTGGGCCAGCTGACGTCGCGCTGCGCGCAGCTTTTCCGTCCCCTCGGCAGTGCGCGGCGGGAAGAACTCGAGGCTGAAGACGCCTGCCATGGCGCGAGCCGGAACCCTACGCGGGCTTGCGCGGCATGAGGATCGCCGCGAGCGCCCACGAGATCAGGCTGTAGACGATGGCGCCGAACACGCCCGACCAGAAGCCGGAGACGCGGAAGCCGTCGACCAGCGAGCCCACCGCCCAGAAAAGGAGCCCGTTCAGCACGAAGATGAACAGCCCGAGCGTGAGCAGCGTCACCGGCAGAGTGAGCACGAAGAGGATCGGCCACACGAGCGCGTTGACCAGGCCGAGCACGAGCGCCGCGATCAGCGCGGCCTGCACGGAGTCGATCTGGACCCACTTGAACACGTAGGGCAGCAGGAACAGCGCCGCGGCGCTGATCAGCCAGTGAAGCACGATGCGCATCGGTCTTCCTCGTCGGTTCAGGGCGCCCCGTTCACCCAGGGCTTGAGCGCGGCGTAGAGCGTGGCGTGCACCGGCGCGGGAATGCCGGCCTCCGCGGCCATGCGCGCGACCGCGCCGGACAGCCACGGCGCCTCGATGCGCCGGCCGGCGGCGAGATCGACGAGCTGCGAGCTCTTCATCTCGGCGGGCAGCGTGTCGCCGAACGCGAGCGCGCGGTTCGCGAAGTCCTCGGGCAGCGCGACGCCTCGCGCGCGGCCGAGCGTCACCACCTCCTGCATCGCGGCGAGGAACGTCGCGCGCATCGCCGGGTCGGCGCGGATCGGGCCGATCGGCACGCGCGCCACCGCCGTCATGCCCGACATCGACGCGAGGAACGTGAACTTCTCCCACAGCGTGGCCGTGATGTCCGTCACGCGCTCGCAGTCGACGCCCGCGGCCTTCGCCGCCGCGACGAACGCGTCGACGGGCGCTGAGCGCGTGCGCTCGAACGCGCCCACGCGCAGGCGCGCGAGCGTGCCCGTGTGCGCGATCACCCCGGGCGCGCGGATGGTCGCCGCGATGTGCGCGGTGCCGCCGGCGACCGCCTCGTCGCCCAGCGCGCGGCGCAGCACGTCGGGCGCGTCCACGCCATTCTGGAACGGGATGACCACGCCGCCCCCGGCGACCAGCGGCGCGAGCCGCGGCGCCGTCGGCTCGACGTCCCACAGCTTGACGCACAGCATCGTCGCGTCGACGGGGCCGATCGAGGCGACGTCGTCGGTCGCGCGGACTTCCGCCAGCCGCACGGGCGCCACGCCGCTCTCGACCGTCAGGCCGCGATCGCGCAGCGCGGCGAGCTGGGCTCCGCGCGCGACGAACGTCACGTCCGCGCCGGCCTTGGCGAGCTGCGCGCCGAAGTAGCCGCCGATGCCTCCCGTCCCGATTACCGCGATGCGCATCCAGTGCCTCCTACGCTGCGCGCCGGCACGACGCAGGCCACGACGTCCCGGCGGCATCGACCGGCGCCGCAAGGCGCCCGGTCCGAAGCGTCGGGGCGTCGCGCCACGTTCCCGCCCCAGCGATCAGTAGCGATACGCGTCGGGCTTGTAAGGCCCGGCGCGGCTGACCCCGATGTAGCGGGCCTGCTTGTCCGAGAGCTCGGTCAGCTGCGCGCCGAGCTTGGAGAGCTGCAGCCGCGCGACCTTCTCGTCGAGGTGCTTGGGCAGCACGTACACGCCGACCGGGTAGCGCCCGCCGCGCGTGACGTGGTCGGTCCACAGCTCGATCTGCGCCATCACCTGGTTGGCGAACGAGGACGACATCACGTAGGACGGGTGGCCGGTGCCGCAGCCGAGGTTCACCAGCCGCCCCTCGGCGAGCAGGATGATGCGCTTGCCGTCGGGGAAGATCACGTGGTCGACCTGCGGCTTGATGTTCTCCCACTTGTGCTGCTTCAGGCCCGCGACGTCGATCTCGTTGTCGAAGTGCCCGATGTTGCACACGATCGCCTGGTCCTTCATGCGCCTCATGTGCTCGTGCGTGATGACGTCGATGTTGCCCGTCGCCGTGACGAAGATGTCGGCCTTGTCGCACGCGTAGTCCATCGTCACCACGCGGTAGCCCTCCATCGCCGCCTGCAGCGCACAGATCGGGTCGATCTCGGTGATCCACACCTGCGCCGACAGCGCGCGCAGCGCCTGCGCCGAGCCCTTGCCGACGTCGCCGTAGCCGGCCACGACCGCGACCTTGCCGGCGATCATCACGTCGGTGGCGCGCTTGATGCCGTCGACCAGCGACTCGCGGCAACCGTAGAGGTTGTCGAACTTCGACTTCGTGACCGAGTCGTTGACGTTGATCGCGGGGAAGCCCAGCCGGCCCTCCTTGTGCATCTGGTAGAGGCGCTTCACCCCCGTCGTCGTCTCCTCGGTGACGCCGCGGATCGCGGCCTTGCAGCGCGAGTAGAACGTCGGGTCCTGCGCGAGCTTGGCCCTGATCGACTTGAAGAGCGCGACCTCCTCCTCGTTCGTGCCGTGCGCGACGACCGACGGATCGGTCTCGGCCACCGTGCCGAGGTGCACGAGCAGCGTCGCGTCGCCGCCGTCGTCCAGGATCATGTTGGGGACGCCGCCGTCGTGCCACTCGAAGATCCTGTGGGTGTACGCCCAGTAGTCGTCGAGCGACTCGCCCTTGTAGGCGAACACCGGCGTGCCGCGCGCGGCGATCGCGGCGGCGGCGTGGTCCTGCGTCGAGTAGATGTTGCAGGAGGCCCAGCGCACCTCGGCGCCGAGCGCCTGCAGCGTCTCGATCAGCACCGCGGTCTGGATCGTCATGTGCAGCGAGCCGGCGATGCGCGCGCCGCGCAGCGGCTGCTGCGGGGCGAATTCCTCGCGGATCGCCATCAGCCCCGGCATCTCGGTCTGGGCGATGGCGATCTCCTTGCGGCCCCACTCGGCGAGCGAGGGGTCGGCGATGCGGCAATCGGTGAACTGCTTGGACTCGGCGGGGGCGTTCATGGCGTCGATGCTCCTCGTAGGGTGACCTTCGCGAGGAAAGCGGCCATGCGGCCCGTTCCCCGTGAGCAGTCACGGTTCAACGAGCGCCGTTCGGATGAAGAGGCCCCGAGCCTGGTCCGCAAGCCGGATTGCAGCGCTCCTCGGGGCGAGCGCGGATTGTACCGGAATCGCCGGAGCCGGGGTCAGGCGGGGGGCGGGGCGTCGCGCGCGGCCAGCTGCGCGAAGAGCGCGTTGGCCAGCGTCGACTCGCGCTTGTAGAAGCCCTCGGTGTGGAAGGACTCCTCGAGCGCGTAGAGCTCGTAGTCGAGGTGGTGGCCGAGCTCGTGGACGACCGTGCGCAGGAACGAGCGGAACGCGACCACCTGCTGCCGCGCGGCGGTGCGCATCCACACGGTGATGCGGGCGCGGCGCCGGGCTTCCGCGGGCTCGTAGAGGCCGTGCAGCTCGCCGTAGTCGTCGGACGGGCGTCGCTCCAGGACGCTCGCGCGCACCGGCGGCACGCGGTAGCCGGAGGCGAGCGCGTCGCACAGCGCCTGGCACGCCCGCTCGACCTCCGTCCTGCGGTCGCCTTCCAGCGTTTCGCGGATCGCCGCGACCGTCGCGCCCAGCTCGGCGCCGCGCGGCAGCGCGAGCTCGACGATCGCGTCGCTGCGCCGGTAGATCGCCTTGCGGGCGGGCGAGAGCCGGTCGTAGTAGGCGAAGGGCATGGGCCGGAAA
Organism: Betaproteobacteria bacterium; assembly: GCA_029884335.1. Lineage (GTDB taxonomy): Bacteria > Pseudomonadota > Gammaproteobacteria > Burkholderiales > Casimicrobiaceae > VBCG01. The sequence goes on along the minus strand of JAOUIA010000003.1, from coordinate 369 downwards.
TGGCGAAGGGCCGCGCGGCGGCGGCCCTTCGGCGATCGCGCTGCGAGGAACGCGCGGTCAGTGCTTCTTGACCTTCTCGAGCATCTTGAAGATGCCCTTCGGCGCGCCGGCGAACATGCGCTTGAACGACTTGGGCAGGCAGCGGCGCTCGAGCGTGTTGCGGCGGGTGCGGTTGCGTTCGGCCATGACGGTCTCCGGGAATGGCAAGGCCGCCGGATCGTGCCCGCGGCCGCGGATGGGTGGAAAATGCGCATTCTACCTTGGATCGGACCCCCGCCGTGCCCGACCGCCGCCGCTTCGCCGCCGCGTTCTGTCTTCTGCCGCTTGCCGCCCTGCCCGCGTTCGCCCCCGCCCAATCGGCGTCGCAGC
>JAOUIA010000036.1 GCA_029884335.1 Betaproteobacteria bacterium | reverse complement strand
ATGCTGATGCTCGAGCCCGAGTGGAAGTCCGTCGCGCAGTCGATCGCGGACTTCGTCGACGACCTGCCCCGCCGCGGCTAGGCGGTCCTCGCCCCAGTGCGGGCAAGGTCGGCCTGGCTGCTTTCCTTTCGTCGTCCCCGCGTAGGCGGGGACCCAGCGTCGTTTTTTTGCCGGCGTTGTCGCAGGACGAGCAGGAGACACTGGGTCCCCGCCTACGCGGGGACGACGAACAGAATCGCGGCGTCAGCCCGCCGGCGCAGCCGCCGCTGCATCGAGCGCGCGCCGCCGGCAGAACTCCGCGAACGCGGCCGCGGGCAACGGCTTGCTCACCAGGTAGCCCTGGAACGCGTGGCAGCCGCGCTTCGCGAGGAAGTCGAGCTGGCTCTGCGTGCCCACGCCCTCCGCGACGACGTTGAGCCTGAGCCCCCGCGCGAGCCCGATGATCGCCTCGGTGATCGCCGCGTCGCCGGGGTCCGTCTCGAGGTCGGCGATGAACGAGATGTCTATCTTCAGCGTGTCGAGCGGGAAGTGCTTGAGGTGCGTCAGCGACGAGTAGCCGGTGCCGAAGTCGTCGATGGCGACGGCGAACCCCGCGGCCCGCAGGCCCTGCAGCACGTTGCGGATCGCGTCGAGGTCGTGCAGCAGGCTCGTCTCGGTCACCTCGAGCTCCAGCCACGACGGCTCGCACCCGGCCTCGCGGACCACCGAGACGATGCGGGCGGCCAGGTCCTCGCGGTAGAACTGACGCGCCGAGAGGTTGATCGAGACGACGAGATCGAGCCCCGCGTCGCGCCACGCCTTGCACTGCCGCGCCGCGGTGCGCACCACCCACTCGCCGAGCATGTGAATCAGCCCCGACTCCTCGGCAAGCGGGATGAACACGTTGGGCGCGACGTCGCCGTGCTCGGCGTCGTTCCAGCGCAGCAGCGCCTCGGCGCCGATCACCGCGCCGTCGCTCACGCGGAGCAGCGGCTGGAAGTGCAGCTCGAGCCTGTCCTCGCGCAGCGCCGCGCGCAGCGAGGTCTCCAGCGAGTGCTGGCGCACCCGGTCCTCGGCGAGCCCGGCGTCGAGGTACTGGTACGTGTTGCGGCCCAGCTCCTTGCTGCGGTACATCGCGACGTCGGCGTGCTTGAGGAGCTCCTCGGGATCGTCGGAGTCGTCGGGGTAGACCGCGATGCCGATCGACGTGGTCACGTAGATGTCGTGGCCCTCGATGCGGATCGGGTGCGCGACCGCGTCGCACAGCTTCTGCGCGATGCGTCCCAGCGAGGACGGGTCGTCGAAGTCCTCGACGATGACCATGAACTCGTCGCCGCCCAGCCGCGCGAGCAGGTCGGTCTCGCGCAGGGCGCTGCCGAGCGCCTGCGTCACGGCCTTGAGCAGCTCGTCGCCGATGCGGTGGCCCAGCGTGTCGTTGACGTTCTTGAAGCGGTCGAGGTCGATGAACAGCACGCCGACGCGCCGGCCCGTGCGCTTGGCCGACGCGATCGCCTGGGCGAGCCGCTCGTGCAGCAGCAGCCGGTTCGGCAGCCCGGTGAGCGCGTCGCGCGTGGCGAGGTACTGCAGCCGCTCCTCCGCGCGGATGCGCGAGCTCACGTCCTGCACGAACGAGAGGATCGACATCAGCTCGCCGTGGTCGTCGCGCAGCGCGGAGTGGTACCACTCGCACCAGATCTCCTCGCCGTTCTTCCGGTAGTTGCGCGTGAGGCCCGTCGCCCGCGGCTCCTCGGCGCCCTTCAGGCGCTCGATCAGCCCCGTGTACGCCGGCCGGTCGGCCTCGTGCATCAGCGGGTTCTCGGTGAGCGACATGCCCAGCGCCTCGTCGCTCGTCCAGCCGAAGATGTGCTCCGCCTGCGGCGACCAGCGCACCAGCCTGTAGTCGCGGTCCCACTCCAGGACCGCGAGCGGCGTGTTCCCGATGTGCGACGAGAGCATCCAGTTGGCGCGGCGCAGCGCCTCCTCGTTGCGCTTCTGGTCGTGGATGTCGGTGTGCACCGCGTAGATGCCGATCACGTTGCCGTCGGCGTCGCGGTTCGGCGCGTAGTGCACCGATTCCCACTTCACGCCGCCGTCGGGCTGCACCAGCATCTGCTCGTTGCTCACCGTCTCGCCCGCCAGCACGCGGTCGAGCAGCGGCCTGACCTGGGCGAACCGGTCCTCGCCCAGCACCTCGCGCACGCTCTTGCCCGCGAGCGCCTTGCGCGACTCGGCGAGCCACTCCTCGTTGTGGCGGTTGAGGAAGCGGATGCGGTACGCGGTGTCGATGTAGGACACGCGCGCCGGCACGTTGTCCATGATGAGCGTCAGCTCCGCCTCCGAGGCGCGCAGCGCTTCCTGCGCCTGCTTGAGGCCGTGGATGTCGTTCATCAGCACGAAGGCGCCGTGCACCTCGCCGCCGTGCGACGCGTCCGGCACCACGCGGATCGTCATCCAGCGCTTCACGCCGTGCGCGCCCGGCACCAGCCGGTCGAATGCGGTCGACTCGCCGTCCATCGCGCGAGCCAGCATCGCCTGCGCGCTCTGGTGGATGCCGTGGCCGACGACGTCGCCCAGACGCATCTCGCCGACGGCGGCATGGTCGAGGCCGAAGTACTGCAGGAACGTGCGGTTGACGTACTGGCAGCGCTCGTCGCGGTCGATGTAGGCGACCGGCGCCGGGATGCCGTCCATGATCGCGCGCAGCTGGCTCTCGCGCGCGGCCAGCGCGTCCTGCACGACCTTGAGGTCGGTGATGTCGTGGCCGACGACGTACAGCCCCTTGATCATCCCGTCGTAGTGGAAGTCGGGGACGATGCGCGCGCGGAACCAGCGCGTGCGGCCGTTGACGTCGACCACCGGCCGCTCGTAGGTGACCGACTCGCCGGCCAGCGCGCGGTTCACGTACTCGTCGAGCGTGAGCGTCTGGTCGGCATTCGTGACTTCCGCGATGCGCTGCCCGAGCACGCGCTCGCGTTCGATCCCGGTCAGGTCGAGGAACGCCTCGTTCACGAACGCGTAGCGGCGCTCGCCGTCGAGGTAGACGACCGGCTCGGGGATGTTGTCGGTGAACAGGCGCAGCTGCTCCTCGCGGGCGGCGAGCGCCTGCTCCGCGGTCTTGAGCTCGTGGATGTCGTACTCGGTGCAGTAGAGGCCCCGCGCCTGCCCGCCGACGTCGAGGTCGGGTTCGATGCGGCCGTGCGTCCAGCGCTTGTCGCCGCTCGGCGTGCGGCCGATGCGCTCGTACTCGACCGCTTCGCCGGCCTGCGCGCGCTTGAGGATCGGGCGCAGGAAGTTGCCGAGGTCGCCGGCGAGCACCTCGAACGGCGTGCGGCCGTAGATCTCGTCCTGCGCCCGGCAGGCGAGGTTGGCGAACGCCTGGTTGACGAACGTGTAGCGCAGGTCGCGGTCGAGGTAGGCGACCGGGCCCGGGATGTTGTCGGCGAAGAGGCGCATGCGCGCCTCCTGCGACTTCAGCGCCTCGCGGACGCGCATGTCGTCCTCGATGTCGCTCATCACCAGGAACACGCCGCCGATGCGGCCGCCGATGTCGCGTTCGGCGATCAGCGTGTGGCGCACCCAGCGCATCTCGCCGCCCGCGCGCCGCTCGCGCCGCTCGTAGGACACCGTCGCGCCGGCGAACGCGCGCTCGAGGTACGACGACAGCGCCTCGAGCGTGTCCTTCGGCATGAACTCGCCCAGCGGCTGGCCGAGCAGGTCGTCGGCGGGAACGCCGAGCCACTCGCTGAACGGCTTGTTGGCGAAGCGCAGCTTCTGCTGCCGGTCGACGTAGAGGATCGCGGCGCCGACGCTGTCGGTGATGAGCCGCAGCCGGTGCTCGCGCCGGCCCGCCTCGAGCTCGAGGTGCTTGAGGTGGTCGACGTCGCTGTAGGTGACGACGAAGCCGCGCACCAGGCCCTGCGGCGTGCGGTCGGGGTAGTAGTCGACGCGGATCCAGATCGCCGGCCGGCCCGGCATCGCCAGCTGGCGCTCGTAGCCGGTGCGCTCGCCCTCGAGCGCCGCATCGATGTAGGCGTGGTAGAGCTGGTAGACGTCCCGGCCGAGCACCTCGATGATCTCGCGTCCGATCACGTCGTCGGGGCGCCGGTCGAGCCACTCGAAGAACGCCTTGTTGGCGAACCGGTAGCGCTGCTGGCGGTCGACGTAGCCGATCGGCGTGGTCAGCGCGTTGAGCTTGCGCTGCGAGAGCGCGGCCAGGCCCTCGCGGCCGGGGATGTCCGCGATCGACTGGGCGATCGTGGCGTGGTCGAGCGCCTTCAGCGGACGGTTCAGGGCCATCGAGGTGGAAAAGCAAGGATCGCGCCGCGCTGCGCACGCCCGCGTTGAGCCGGCAAGTCATTGATTGGCAAAGCATCTCAAGGTCCTGGCAGCGCGCACCCGGAGGGCGCGTCGCAGGTGACTGTCGCCCTCGGGGGAGCCGCCTACCGTCCCCGTCACCTCCGGCGGCAGCCGGCAGCCGGCGGCGCCGCCTCGACTATCATGGCGGTCCGGAGCGCGCCGGCCGGCCGGATCAGCCGCTGCGCCCGCCGGAGTCCGCCCATGCCCATCGTCGACGACATCGCCGGCCTGCGTCGCCTCCTCGCGCAGTCGCGCACCATCGCGGTCGTCGGGCTGTCCCAGCACTGGTACCGGCCGAGCTACTTCGCCGCCAAGTACCTGCAGGAGCACGGCTACCGGGTCGTGCCGGTCAACCCCACCTGCGACGAAGTGCTGGGCGAGAAGAGCTACCCGACGGTGGCGGCGATTCCCTTTCCGGTCGACGTGGTCGACTGCTTTCGCAAGCCCGCCGAGATGCCCTCGCTCGCACGCGAGGCGGTCGCCAAGGGCGCGAAGGTGCTGTGGATGCAGCTCGGCATCCGCAACGAGGAGGCAACGGCCATCGCCGACGCGGCGGGTCTCGACGTGGTGATGGACCGCTGCATGAAGATCGAGCACGGCCGCATCCTCGGCGGGCTCAACTGGGCGGGCGTCAACACGGGCGTCATCTCCGCGCGGCGGCCGCGCGTCGCGTAGCGTGGCGGCGCGAGCGGGTTGGTAAACTCGCAGGATGCCGGATCGCGCCTACGGCTTCGACACGCTGTGCCTGCACGCTGGGCAGATTCCCGACGCCGCCACCGGCGCGCGGGCGCTGCCCATCTACCAGACGACCTCGTTCGTCTTCGACAGCGCCGACCACGCGGCGAGCCTGTTCAACCTGCAGACGTTCGGCAACGTCTACTCGCGCATCAGCAACCCGACCGTGGCCGCGCTCGAGGAGCGCGTGGCGGCGCTGGAGGGGGGCCGCGCCGCGCTCGCCGCCGCGACCGGCATGGCGGCGCAGATGCTCGCGCTGCTCACGCTGGCGCAGCACGGCGACCACATCGTCGCGGCGCGCACGCTCTATGGCGGCACCTACACGCAGCTCGCCGTCACGCTGGCGCAGTTCGGCATCGGGACGACGTTCGTCGACGCCGACGACCCGGAGGCGTTCCGCGCCGCCCTGCAGCCCCGCACGAAGGCGGTGTACGCCGAGACGATCGGCAACCCGCAGCTCAACGTCTGCGACATCGCCGCGCTCGCGGGCGTCGCGCACGGCGCCGGCGTGCCCCTGGTGATCGACAACACGCTCGCGTCGCCGTACCTCTGCCGGCCCTTCGAGCACGGCGCCGACGTCGTCGTGCACTCGGTGACCAAGTACCTCGGCGGCCACGGCACGACGATGGGCGGCGTGGTCGTCGAATCGGGGAAGTTCCCGTGGGACAACGGCAACTTCCCGCAGATGACGGAACCCTCGCGCGGCTACCACGGCGTGCGCTTCTACGAGACGTTCGGCGACTTCGGCTTCACGATGAAGGCGCGCATGGAGACGATGCGCACGCTGGGGCCCACGCTATCGCCGCTGTCCGCGTTCCTGCTGCTGCAGGGCATCGAGACGCTGCACCTGCGCATGCCGCGCCACTGCGCCTCGGCGCTGGCGATCGCGCAGCACCTCGCCGCGCACCCGCTGGTCGAGTGGGTGAGCTACCCGCTGCTGTCCGGCAACCGCTACGCGCGGCTCGCCGCGCGCTACCTGCCGCGCGGCGCCGGCGGCATCGTGGCGTTCGGCATCAAGGGCGGCGCGCGCGCCGGCGAGAAGTTCATCGAGGCCGTGCAGTTCCTGTCGCACCTCGCCAACGTCGGCGACGCCAAGTCGCTGGTCATCCACCCCGCGTCGACGACGCACCGCCAGCTCTCGGAGGACGAGCAGCGCGCCGCCGGCGTCTCGCCGGAGATGGTGCGCCTGTCGATCGGCCTCGAGGCCCTGGACGACATCGCCTGGGACATCGACCAGGCCCTGGAGCAATCGCAACGATGAACGCAACGACCGTCAACGCGGAGACTTCCCGGTGAGCCGTTACGCCGCGGTGCCATGGCCGTGGATCGGCTTCTTCGTCGCGCTCGCGCTGCTGGCGCAGGAACTGGTGTTCAAGCTCGCGGCAGGGCCGAACGACCTCCCGCTCGTCGCCTGGCGCATCGCCGCGACGACGGTCGGGGTGGCCTCGCTCGCGCTGCTGATCCTGCCCGACTGGCGACGCTCGTTCCTGCTCGGCGCGCTGGTGTGCGCCGGGCTGATGGGCTTCGCGCTGTACGCGCAGTACGGCCTCGGGCTGGAACCCTGCCCGCTGTGCGTGCTGCAGCGCGTCGCCGTCATCGCCTGCGGCGTCGTGCTCCTGGTGGGCGCGATCCACAACCCCGGCCGCGTAGGCTCGGCGATCTACTCGCTGGTGCTGGTCCTGTTCGCCGCCTGGGGTGTGGCGACCGCGGGCCGCCACGTCTGGCTGCAGACGCTGCCCCCCGACCAGGTCCCGGCGTGCGGCGCGGGGCTCTCGTACATGCTCGAGACGATGCCGTTCATGGAAGTCATGGCCACCGTGTTCCGCGGCGACGGCAACTGCGCGGTCATCGAGTGGCGCTTCCTCGACCTCTCGATGCCGGGGTGGACCCTCGTCTTCTTCCTCACGTTCGCGATCGTCGGAGTGGTGCTGACGCGGAGGGGGTAGGACCGCCGTTGCGGGGATGACGAACGCTGACGTTGACGAAAGACGCTGGATCCCCGCCTGCGCGGGGATGACGATCGCTGGCGCGATCGTCACTTCGGCGCCATGCGGATCGCCCCGTCCAGCCTGATCGTCTCGCCGTTGAGCATCGGATTGCCGAGGATCTCGCGCACCAGCGACGCGAACTCGGCCGGGCGGCCGAGGCGCGGCGGGAACGGCACCATCTTCCCGAGCGACGCCGCGATGTCCGGAGGGATCGCGCCCATCATCGGCGTCTCGAAGATGCCCGGCGCGATCGTCATCACGCGGATGCCGGAGCGCGCGAGTTCCCGCGCGATCGGCAGCGTCATGCCCACGACCCCCGCCTTCGAGGCGGCATACGCGGCCTGCCCGATCTGGCCGTCGAACGCGGCGACCGACGCCGTGTAGACGATCACGCCGCGCTCGCCCTCGTCGTTGGGCGCGCCTTTCGCCATCGCGTCGGCGGCGAGCCGCGTCAGGTTGAACGAACCGACGAGGTTGATGCCGATCACGCGCGCGAACGTCGCCAGCGCGTGCGGCCCTTCCTTGCCGACGACCTTCTCGCCGTACACCACGCCCGCGCAGTTCACCAGGCCGTGCAGGCCGCCGAAGCCGTCCACGGCGGCGGCGACGGCCGCCTTCGCGCTCGCCTCGTCGGTGACGTCGGTGCGCACGAAGCGCGCGCCGGCACCGAGTTCGCCGGCCAGCGCCGCGCCCTCGTCCGCCTTGACGTCCGCGATCACCACCCGGCCGCCGCCGGCGGCGAGCATCCGCGCGGTCGCGGCGCCGAGGCCCGATGCGCCGCCGGTGACGATGAACGCGTTGCCGTCGATCCTCACGCCGCGCCCCCGTGCTTCGCAGGCGCGGCGCCGGGCTGCTTCACCACGCTCATCGCCGTGGCGATCAGCCCGGCGACGTCGGCGACGTTGGCCGGCAGGATGATCGTGTTGTTCGTGCGCGCGAGCCCGGAGAACGCGTTGATGTACTGCTCGGCGACCTTGAGGTTGACCGCCTGGATGCCGCCGGGCGCCTCGATCGCCTCGGCGACCTGCCGGATCGCCTTGGCGTTCGCCTCGGCGATGGCGAGCAGCGCCAGCGCGTGGCCCTGAGCCTGGTTGATCTCCGCCTGCTTCTCGCCCTCCGACTGGGCGATCGCCGCCTCCCGCGCGCCGCTGGCGAGGTTGATCTGCTCCTGGCGCCGCCCTTCCGAGGTGGCGATGACCGCGCGCTTCTCGCGCTCCGCCGTGATCTGCGCCTGCATCGCGCGCAGGATCTCGGCGGGTGGCGTCAGGTCCTTGATCTCGTAGCGCAGCACCTTCACGCCCCACGACAGCGCGGCCTCGTCGAGCGAGGCGACCACGGTCGCGTTGATCTGGTCGCGCTCCTCGAACGTGCGGTCGAGCTCCATGCGCCCGATCACGCTGCGCAGCGTCGTCTGCGCGAGCTGGGTGATCGCGATCACGTAGTTCGACGAGCCGTAGGAGGCGAGCTTGGGGTCGGTGACCTGGAAGTAGAGGATGCCGTCGACCTGCAGCTGCGTGTTGTCCTTCGTGATGCAGATCTGCGAGGGCACGTCGAGCGGGATCTCCCGCAGGTCGTGGCGGTAGGCCACGCGGTCGACGAACGGGATGACGAAGTTGAGGCCCGGCTCGAGCACCGCGAAAAACCGGCCGAGGCGCTCGACCACCCAGGCGTGCTGCTGCGGCACGACGCGGATCGCCTTGACGACGACGATCATCGCGACGATGAACAGGACCAGCGTGACGGCGGAAAATCCGAGGTTCATCCGGGGTCCTTGCGGGAGGTGGATTCGTTCAGGGGCGCCGGTCGGCGACGACCAGCGTCGAGCCGCGCGTGGCGACGATGTACATCGTCTGCGCGCGCGGCGTGTCGGGTGAGGCGAGTTCGGCGGTCCACAGCGAGCCGCGATAGGCCACGCGCGCGCTGCCGTCGGCGTTCCACGCCTGCACCTCGACCGCCTGGCCCACGTCGAACGGCACCTCCGGCGCCGGCGTGGCGTGCCTGGTGCGCCAGCGGTGCGCGACGAACGTGCCGGCGATGGCGGCCACGGCGGCGACCGCAAGCTGGAGCGCGCCCGACGCGCCGAGCCACGCCGCCACGCCCCCGACGGCAAACGCCACGCCGACCGCCAGCAGGTAGAACGTGCCGGTCAGCAGTTCCGCTGCGACCAGCCCGCCCGCCAGGATCCACCACACCCAGTACGCCGCCATCGCCGTCCACACTCCCGTCCGGACTCGTCGGCGAAGCATAAAGCAAACGCGACGGCGCGGCCGGGCGGACGCCTCCGCGCGCGTTGCGGCGGTGCGGGAAACCGCCGCGAGCTCCCGTTTTCCCGCTATAATTCAACGTTTTGAACGCTGGCCGCCACTTCGTCCCGGCCGGCGCACAGGAGACCGCAACCCATGCCCATCTACGAGTACCGCTGCTCGAGCTGCGGCCACGAGCTCGAGGCGATGCAGAAGTTTTCCGACGCCGCGCTGAAGCAGTGCCCGCAGTGCCGCGCCGACGCGCTGGTGAAGCTCGTCTCCGCGGCCGGGTTCCAGCTGAAGGGCGGCGGCTGGTACGCCACCGACTTCCGCGGCAACGGCGGCAAGCCGGCGGGCAAGCCGGAAGGCAAGTCGGAGGGCGGCGAGTCGAAGACCGAAGGCGCGTCCGACGGCCCCGCCAAGCCGGCCGCCGCCTGCGGCGGCAACTGCGCCTGCCACTGAGCCGCGCCGACGCGCCACCGCGATTGGCCATGAAGCGCTACCTGATCGCCGGATTGCTGGTCTGGGTGCCGCTCGGCATCACGATCTGGGTGCTGCACTTCCTGCTGACCTCGCTCGACCAGACGATGCTGCTGCTGCCCGAGGCGCTGCGCCCCGAGCACTGGCTCGGCTTCCGCATCCCGGGGCTCGGCGTGGTGCTCGCGTTCGCGATCCTGCTAGGCACCGGGGTGATCGCGGCGAACATCCTCGGCCAACGGCTGATCCGCTGGTGGGAGTCGATCCTCGCCCGCATCCCGTTCGTGAAGTCGATCTACTCTTCGGTCAAGCAGGTCTCCGACACGGTGCTCTCCGACTCCGGCAACGCGTTCCGCAAGGCGCTGCTCGTCGAGTTCCCGCACCCGCACGCCTGGACGATCGCGTTCCTCACCGGCGCGCCGTCGCCCGGGGTCGCCCGCCACCTCGGCGAGGAGTGCGTGTCCGTGTACGTGCCGACCACGCCCAACCCGACGTCCGGCTACTTCATCATGGTGCCGCGCTCGCGCACGCGCGAGCTCGACATGACCGTCGACGAGGCGCTGAAGTACGTCGTGTCGATGGGCGTGGTCGCGCCCCGCGACGGCGGCGCGCTGCCGCCCGCCTCGCGTCGGGCGGCGATCGACGCCGGCACCGGCAGCTGAAGCAGCACCTACCGCCGGCGCGGCGCGCCGCACCGGCCCGAAGCCCCCGGCAGGAGTACGTCAAGTGAAGCGCACCGAATACTGCGGCAGGGTAGACCGCCGCTACCTGGGCCAGTCCGTCACGCTGATGGGGTGGGTGCACCGCCGCCGCGACCACGGCGGCGTGATCTTCATCGACCTGCGCGACCGCGAGGGGCTGGTGCAGGTCGTCTGCGACCCGGACCGCGCGGAGACGTTCGCCGTGGCCGAGAAGCTGCGCAACGAGTTCTGCCTGCGCGTCACCGGCAAGGTGCGCCCGCGGCCGGAGGGCACGGTGAACCCGGGGCTCGCCACCGGCGAGGTCGAGGTGCTCGCGCACGAGGTCGAGATCCTGAACGCCTCGGCGACCCCGCCCTTCCAGCTCGACGACGAGAACCTCTCCGAGACCGTGCGCCTGCAGAACCGCGTGCTGGACCTGCGCCGCCCGGCGATGCAGGAGAACCTCAAGCTGCGCTACCGCACCGCGATGTCGGCGCGGCGCTACCTCGACGCGCAAGGCTTCATCGACATCGAGACGCCGTTCCTCTACAAGTCCACGCCGGAGGGCGCGCGCGAGTTCCTCGTGCCCTCGCGCGTGCACCACGGCCAGTTCTACGCGCTGCCGCAGTCGCCGCAGCTGTTCAAGCAGATGCTGATGGTGGCGGGCTTCGACCGCTACTACCAGGTGGTCAAGTGCTTCCGCGACGAGGACAACCGCGCCGACCGCCAGCCCGAGTTCACGCAGATCGACATCGAGACGTCGTTCCTCGGCGAGCTCGAGATCCGCGAGCTGATGGAGGGGCTCGTGCGGGTGATGTTCCGCGACGCGATCGGCGTCGAGCTGCCGCCGTTCCCGGTGATGACCTACGCCGACGCGATGCGCGACTACGGCTCCGACAAGCCGGACCTGCGCGTGCCGCTCAGGCTCACCGAGTTGACCGACCTCGCGAAGACCGTCGACTTCAAGGTGTTCCGCAGCGCCGCCGAGCTGCCGAACGGCCGCGTTGCCGCGCTGCGCGTGCCCGGCGGCGGCACGATGACGCGCAAGGAGGTCGACGACTACGGCCCGTTCGTGGCGATCTACGGCGCGAAGGGCCTGGCCTGGATCAAGGTGAACGACGTCGCCAAGCCCAACGAGGAGGGATTGCAGTCGCCGATCGTCAAGTTCCTGAAGCCCGAGGCGCTGCGCGAGATCCTCGCGCGCACGGGGGCGCAGACCGGCGACGTCATCTTCTTCGGCGCCGACCGCGAGCGCGTGGTCAACGACGCGATGGGCGCGCTCCGCGCGAAGGTCGGCCACGACCGCGGCTTCGCCGAGAAGGGATGGAAGCCGCTGTGGGTCGTCGACTTCCCGATGTTCGAGCGCGACGACGGCCACGACACGTTCGGCGCGCGCCACCACCCGTTCACCGCGCCGAAGGACGGCCACGAGGAGCTGTTCGTCACCGACCCCGGCAGCGCGCTGGCGAAGGCCTACGACGTCGTGCTGAACGGCTGGGAGATCGGCGGCGGCTCGGTGCGCATCCACCGCGCCGAGGTGCAGGAGAAGGTGTTCGCGGCACTGAAGATCAGCCCCGAGGACCAGCGGCGCAAGTTCGGCTTCCTGCTCGACGCCCTGTCCTACGGTGCGCCGCCGCACGGCGGCATCGCGTTCGGGCTCGACCGCATCGTGGCGATGATGGCCGGCGCGGAGTCGATCCGCGACGTGATCGCGTTCCCGAAGACGCAGCGCCAGCAGGACCTGCTGGTCGACGCGCCCACGCCCGTCACCGAGCAGCAGCTGCGCGACCTGCACATCCGCGTGCGGCCGTCGGACTCGGCCAGGGTCGCGTAGCGTCGGCGGCCGTTCAGTCGGCGGCAGCGGCGGCGCGCCTCGGCGCGACGCCGTAGGTGAGGCGCGACCACAGCGCCTCCAGCGGGCCGCGCTCGTGGCGCGCGAGCCACCACCGGCTCCACGGCACCTGGATCGCGAAGAAGATGGCGAACGCCAGGACCAGCCCCCACGCGGGGCCGACCTTGCCCCACAGGCCGAAGCCCCAGGCGTAGAACAGCGTCGTGCAGATCGCCGTCTGCATCAGGTAGTTGGTGAGCGGCATGCGGCCCGCGACCGCGAGCGGCGCCAGGCGGCGGGCCCACGCCGGATCCTGCGCGAGCCGCACGATCGCCAGGACGTAGAAGATCATCATCGCCGGCCGGCTCGTCCAGTAGCACAGCGAGCCCACGAACTTGATCGGCGACGGCCCCGGCACGCGGTTGAAGTGGAAGATCAGCGTGAATGCCGCGCCGCAGGCGAGCCCGACGCCCAGCGCGACCCACATCCACCGCCGGACCTGCGGCATCAGCTCGGGGATGCGCTGCACCCACAGGAGGCGTCCGGCGAGCAGGCCGATCAGCATCGTCATCGCCATCTGCACCCAGAAGCCGAGCGTGCCCCACAGCGACCAGCCGTTGTCGTAGAAGAACTTCATCGTGAGCGCGTGCTGGCGCGCCGCGTCGACGAAGCTCCCGCTGCCGTACGCCGCATTGTCGGCCGCCTCCATCGCCTGCGCCCGCGCGACGAGCATCGCCGTGATCTCGGGCGTGGTCACCACGAGCCTCAGCATGCCCGACACGACCGGAAAAAGCGCGCAGAGCACGATGAGCAGCACGATCGTGCGCGGGCGTGCACGCCGCAGCGGAAAGACCAGCAGCAGCCCGAGCATCGCGTAGATGTGCAGCACGTCGCCCTGCCAGAACAGCGTGGCGTGCGTGACGCCGATGACCGCGAGCACCGCGAGGCGGCGCAGGTAGAGCGCGGAGGCGCCCTCCGGGTCGCGCCGTTCCATGCGCGCGAACTGGATCGTGAAGCCGATGCCGAACAGCAGGCTGAACATGCTGTTGAACTTGCCCGAGAACAGCATGTCGCGCGCGCTCTCGGCGAACTGGTCGATCGCGCCGGGCCAGAGGCGGGAGCCGTCGGCCTCGGCGAAGAACGACGTCGAGAAGCCCGACATGTTCATGATCAGGATGCCGAGCAGCGCGAAGCCGCGCAGGATGTCGAGGGTGGCGATGCGCTCGCCGACGGGGATGCCGGATTCGACTGCGGGCTGCATGAGGCCTCCGGGATCGTGGCGCGCGCTACTGGTGCGGAAGCCGGAGCCTACTCCCGGGCCTGCCGTAAATCCATGGAATTCGCAGCGGGCAGAGGCGGTCGCCGCCGCCGGGGACCCGCGGGCCGGGTTGGTACACTGGCGGCCATGCGTCCCTTCGCCGCCTTGCGCGGCCTCGCAGTCGCGCTCGTCCTCGCGCTGGCGTTGCCGGCGCCGGCGGCGCACGCGCGCGCCACGCCGGAGTCGCTGCCCGAGGCCGCGCTGGCCGACCTGCCGGCGGAGGCCCGGGAGACGCTCGCGCGCATCCGTGCGGGCGGGCCGTTCCCCTACGAGCGCGACGGCGTGCGCTTCGGCAACCGCGAGGGGCTTCTTCCGCCGATGCCCCGCGACCACTATCGCGAGTACACGGTCAAGACCCCCGGCGCGAAGAACCGCGGCGCGCGGCGCATCGTCTGCGGCGGGCCGCGCACGGCGCCGGAGGCCTGCTACTACACCCACGACCACTACCGCTCGTTTGCGAGGATCCGCGAATGAAGTCGCCCGACCTGACGTCACTCGAGGACTGCGGCGTGCACGAGTGGAAGGGCGCGCTCGAGCCGCTCAAGGCCGCGGCGGCGCACGCCAGGCTGCGCTTCGCGCACGTCGACCTCGCGAAGGCGAAGGACAAGGCCACGCTGTTCGCGGAGATCGACCGCGCGCTGTCGCTGCCCGAGCACTTCGGCCACAACTGGGACGCGCTCGCCGACGTGCTCGAGGACCGCGACTGGCTCGGCAAGTCGGGCCGCGTGGTGGCGCTCGCGCACTCCGACGCCTTCCGCAAGGACCACCCGACCGAGTACCGGACGCTGGAGGAGATCCTCGGCGAGGCGGCGGAGTTCTGGCAGGAGAGGCACGTGGCGTTCTGGGTGTTCGTCGCCTGATGAGCGGGGCGAGGGGGAAGGATCCTTCGCTCCGGCCGCGTCTTTCGTGACGTACAAGCAACCCGTTTCCGTCCTCGTCCTCGTTTACACCGAGGAGCTCGACGTGCTGCTGCTCGAGCGCGCCGACTTCCCCGGCCACTGGCAGTCGGTCACCGGCAGCCGCGAGGCCGGCGAGCCGCTGGCACTCACCGCCGAGCGCGAGCTGGCCGAGGAGACCGGCATCGAGGCGGCGCGGCACGGCGGAGTGGTCGACTGGAGCATGTCCAACGTGTACGAGATCTTCCCCAAGTGGCGGCACCGCTACGCGCCCGGCACCACGCGCAACACCGAGCACGTGTTCGGGCTGCGCGTGCCGGAGCCGGTGCCCGTGCGGCTCGAGCCGCGCGAGCACGTGGCGTTCGCCTGGCTGCCCTGGCGCGAGGCCGCGCAGCGCTGCTTCTCGTGGTCGAACCGCGACGCGATCCTGGCGCTGCCGCAGCGCGCAGCGCGGAGGGTAGTCCAATGAGACTCGTTGCCCTGGCGCTTGGAGGCGCCCTGCTGCTGCCGGCTGCTGCGACATTCGCGCAGCCCGCCACGCCCGCCCAGGCGTCACCCGTTCCCGCCGTCGCGGTCACCGGTGCGGCGAGCGCGAAAGTGCAGAACGACCGCATGAACGCGACGATGCGGGCGGAAGCGGAGCACGCCAGCGCCGCTGCGGCCGCCGCCGAGGTGAACGCGCGCATGGCGAAGGCGCTCGCCGCGGCGAAGGCGGCCGGCGTGGAGGCGAAGAGCGCCGGGTACGGCACGTGGCAGCAGTGGGAGAAGGGCCGGCCGGGCAAGTGGCGCGTCGCGCAGACGGTCTCGCTCACCGGCGCGGACTTCCCCGCGCTCGCAGCACTCGTCTCCAGGCTGCAGGACGAGGACGGGCTCCTCGTCTCGTCGATCGGCTTTGCGCTCGCGCCGGACTCGCGGCGCCGCGCCGAGGATGCGCTCACCAGGGACGCAATTCGCGCGTGGCAGCAGCGCGCGGCCACCGCCGCGGAGGCGCTCGGCTACGCCGCCTGGCGGCCGGGACGCCTGACGGTGTCGAGCAGCGACCTGGCGCCGCAGCCCCGTTACGAGATGGCGATGCGCGCGCAGGCCGCGCCGGCCGCCGCGCCCCCCGTCGCCGTCGAAGGCGGCGCTACCGAGATCACGGTGACCGTGAACGGAGAGGCGGTGCTCGAGAAGCCCGCGGCGCGGTGAGCTGGCTGTCGGGGTGCGGCGCGCGCTGCGCCGGTGAAAACGAACGGGGCGCCTCGCGGCGCCCCGTCTCGCTCGGGTAACGAACCCGGCGGGCTACTGCGCGGGCGTGGCGTCGGTCGACGCGGGCTTCGCGTCCTCCTCGGCGACCGCCTTCATCGACAGGCGCAGCCGCCCCTTGTCGTCGGCCTCGATCACCTTGACGCGCACCGCCTGGCCTTCCTTCAGGTGGTCGGAGACCTGGTTCACGCGCTCGCGTGCGATCTGCGAGATGTGCAGCAGGCCGTCCTTGCCCGGCAGCACCTGCACGATCGCGCCGAAGTCGAGCAGGCGCAGCACCGTGCCGCCGTAGATGCGGCCGACCTCGACCTCCGCGGTGATGTCCTCGATGCGCTTGCGGGCGACGTTGCAGGCGTCCGCGTTGACCGACGCGATGGTGATCGTGCCGTCGTCCTGGATGTCGATCGTCGTGCCGGTCTCCTCGGTCAGCGCGCGGATCACGCTGCCGCCCTTGCCGATCACGTCGCGGATCTTCTCCGGGTTGATCTTGAACGTCATCATGCGCGGCGCGTGCTGCGAGACCTCGGTGCGCGCGTGCGGCAGCGCCTCCTGCATCAGCTTCAGGATGTGCATGCGGCCCTCGCGCGCCTGCGACAGCGCGACCGCCATGATCTCCTTGGTGATGCCCTGGATCTTGATGTCCATCTGCAGCGCGGTGACGCCGCGGTCGGTGCCGGCGACTTTGAAGTCCATGTCGCCGAGGTGATCCTCGTCGCCGAGGATGTCGGTCAGCACGGCGAAGCGGTTGCCTTCCTTGATGAGGCCCATCGCGATGCCGGCGACGTGCGCCTTCGTCGGCACGCCGGCGTCCATCATCGCGAGGCTGCCGCCGCACACCGACGCCATCGACGAGCTGCCGTTGCTCTCGGTGATCTCCGAGACCACGCGCATCGAGTAGGCGAACTCCTCGGGCGTGGGCAGCACGGCGAGCAGCGCGCGCTTGGCCAGCCGCCCGTGGCCGATCTCGCGGCGCTTGGGCGTGCCCACGCGGCCGGTCTCTCCGGTGGCGTAGGGCGGCATGTTGTAGTGGAGCATGAAGCGGTCGGTGTACTCGCCCATCAGCGCGTCGACGCGCTGCTCGTCGCGCGCGGTGCCCAGCGTGGCCACGACCATCGCCTGCGTCTCGCCGCGGGTGAACAGCGCCGAGCCGTGCGTGCGCGGCAGCACGCCGGTGCGGATGCTGATCGGGCGCACGGTGCGCGTGTCGCGGCCGTCGATGCGCGGTTCGCCCGACAGGATGTTGTTGCGCACGATGCGCGACTCCAGCGCGAACACGAAGTCGTTGACCTGGTTCGCGTAGCCGGAAGGCGCGTCGGCCGGGATGCACTCGGCGGCGACCTTCGCGTAGATCTCCTTGATCTTCTGCTGGCGGGCCTGCTTGCTGCGGATGCCGTAGGCCTCGCGCAGCGCGGCGTCCGCGCACGCCGTGACGGCGGCGACCATCGCCTCGTCCTGCGCCGGCGCCTTCCAGTCCCACAGCGGCTTGCCGCCCTCCTCGACCACCGAGTGGATGAGGTCGATCACCGCCTGCTGCTGCTGGTGGCCGAACACCACGGCGCCGAGCATCACCTCCTCGGGCAGCTCGTTCGCCTCCGACTCCACCATCAGCACGGCCGCCTCGGTTCCGGCGACGACGAGGTTGAGCTGCGAGGTCGCCAGCTCCGTCTTCATCGGGTTGAGCACGAACTGGCCGTCGACGTAGCCGACGCGCGCGGCGCCGATCGGGCCGTTGAAAGGCACGCCGGCGAGCATCAGCGCGGCCGACGCGCCGATCATCGCCGGGATGTCGGAGTCGATCTCCGGGTCGATCGACATCACCGTCGCGATCACCTGGACCTCGTTGAAGAAGCCCTCGGGGAACAGCGGCCGGATCGGCCGGTCGATGAGGCGCGAGGTCAGCGTCTCCTTCTCGGAGGGGCGCCCTTCGCGCTTGAAGAAGCCGCCGGGGATCTTGCCCGCGGCGTAGGTCTTCTCCTGGTAGTCGACGGTCAGCGGGAAGAAGTCCTGGCCCGGCCGCGCGCTCTTCGCGGCCTGCGCCGTGACCAGCACCACGGTGTCGTCGAGCTTGACCAGCGCGGCACCCGCGGCCTGGCGGGCGATCTCGCCGGTCTCGATCGTCAGCATGTGGCGACCCCAGGCGATCTGCTTGGAAACCTTGTTGAACATGTCTCGTGTTCCGTAAGTGACGATGGCCGCGCCCGTCAGCGGGTCGCGGCCATCGGATTGTGTGGGGGAAGCGGAGGCCGCGCGGGCGCGGCGGCGATCGCTTGCGTCATTGCGGCCCCTGCCACGCTGCGCGCGGACTCTACTTGCGCAGACCGAGGCGGTCGATGAGCGCGCGGTAGCTGTCGGCGTTGCGCGACTTCAGGTAGTCGAGCAGCTTGCGGCGGCGCGACACCATGCGCAGCAGGCCGCGCCGCGAGTGGTGATCCTTGACGTTCGACTTGAAGTGGTCGGTGAGGCCGTTGATGCGTTGCGTCAGCAGCGCGATCTGGACCTCGGGAGAGCCGGTGTCGCGGTTGCCGCGCTGGTACTCGGCGATGAGCTTCGACTTGTCTTGGGACGTGACCGCCATTGCGATGACCTTCTGCGTATTTTCGGTGTCGGAAAACGGAGAATTATAGCCCGAACCGGGCCTCTCCGGCCACGCGGCCCGGATTCGACCCGTTCTGCGGGGCCACATGTATTGCCGTTTACTTACCGGCCGAACCGACGGCCCCGCCCTCGTCGGTGCGCAGCAGCCGCCGCGCACGCCAGCGACCGGCCTCGCGGGCCAGCACCCCGACGAACGCGCCGCCGGGCGCGTAAGCCCGCACCTCCGCCGCCCCGCCCGCGCCTGCCGGGATCGTCTGTCCGTGGCGCAAAGCCGCCGCGGCCGCCCCGTCGAGTTCCAGGCGAGGCAGCGCGGCCAGCGGCGCGTCGACGGGAAGCAGCAGCCGGTCGCGGGCCGCAGGCTCGAGCGCCTCGATGGCGTCCAGCGCGACGGCGTCGCGCACGTCGAAGCCCCCCGTCCCGGTCCGCCGCAGCGCCGCCAGGTGCGCGCAGGTGCCCAGCGCGGCGCCGATGTCCTCGGCCAGCACGCGCACGTAGGTCCCCTTCGAGCACGCGACGTCGACCACGGCCAGCGGAGGGTCGAGCGCGACGAGCCGCAGCGCGTGGACCTCGATGGCGCGCGCCTCGCGCGGCACGTCGATGCCGGCGCGCGCGTATTCGTAGTGCGCCCTCCCCTCGTGCTTGAGCGCCGAGTGGCGCGGCGGCACCTGGGCCCGGGCGCCGACGAAGCGATCCAGCGCGGCGCGCAGCGCCGCCGCATCGACGGCCTCGGGGCCGCGCGCGATCACTTCGCCTTCGGCGTCGCCGGTCGTCGTCGCGATGCCGAAGCGGATCGTCGCCGCGTAGCGCTTCGGCGCTTCGAGCAACCCCTGGGCGAACTTCGTCGCCTCGCCGAAGCAGACGGGCAGGAGTCCGCTGGCGAGCGGGTCCAGCGTGCCGGTGTGGCCGGCCTTCTCCGCGGCGAAGAGGCGCCGCGCGCGCTGCAGCACGGCGTTGGAGCTGGCGCCGGAGGGCTTGTCGAGCAGCAGCACGCCGTCGACCCGGCGCCAGCGCCTCGGCGCCTCGCTCATGGCGGCCTACTTGGGGTGCTTCCGGTCCTCGGCGACCGCCTCGTCGATCAGCTGCGAGAGGCGCATCCCCGACTCGATCGAGTCGTCGTAGACGAACTTGAGCTGCGGGACCGTGTAGAGCCTGAGCCGGTGGGCGAGCTGCGTGCGCAGGAAGCCCGAGGTGCGCGACAGCGCGGCCACCGCCTCCTCCGCGTGAGCCTTGCCGGCGAGGTGCGTGAAGTGCACGCGCGCATGCGCCATGTCCGGCGTCACCTCGACGCCGGTCACCGTGACCATCCCCACGCGCGGATCCTTGACCTCGCCGCGCAGCAGCTGGGCGAGCTCGTGCTGGAGCTCTTCGGCGACGCGGTGGGCGCGTTGCGTCTTCATGGCGGGGAAGGCCGGAGCCGGGGATGCGGGATGGGGGGCGGGCGCGCTTCTCGCGGGGCGAGCGCCGTCGGCACGCTCTCCCGTCGCCCCCCTGCCGCTTCCTACAGCGTCCGCGCCACCTCGACGATCTCGTAGACCTCGAGCTGGTCCTTCTGCTGGATGTCGTTGTAGCCGCGCACCGACAGGCCGCACTCGAAGCCTGCCTTCACCTCGCGCACGTCGTCCTTGAACCGCTTGAGCGAGTCGAGCTCGCCGTCGTGGACGACGACGTTGTCGCGCAGCACGCGGATCTTGGCGCCGCGCTTCACCACGCCCTCGAGCACGTAGCAGCCGGCGACGGTGCCGACCTTGCTGATGCGGTAGACCTCGCGCACCTCCACCAGGCCCAGCTGGCTCTCCTTGCGCTCCGGCGCGAGCATCCCCGAGAGGGCCGCCTTCACTTCGTCGACCGCCTCGTAGATGATGTTGTAGTAGCGGATCTGCACGCCCGCCGTCTCGGCGAGCTTGCGGGCCTGCGCGTCGGCGCGCGCGTTGAAGCCGATGATCACCGCCTTCGACGCCAGCGCCAGGTTGACGTCCGACTCGGTGATGCCGCCGACCGCCGCGTGGACGATGTTGACCTTCACCTCGTCGGTCGACAGCTTCGTCAGCGCCTGCTGCAGCGCCTCGTAGCTGCCCTGCACGTCGGCCTTGACGATCATCGCGAGCGTCTTCACGCCCTCGCCGCCCATCTGGTCGAACATGTTCTCGAGCTTCGCCGCCTGCTGCTTGGCGAGCTTGACGTCGCGGAACTTGCCCTGGCGGAACAGCGCGATCTCGCGCGCCTTGCGCTCGTCGCCGAGGACCATCATCTCCTCGCCGGCGAGCGGAACGTCGGACAGGCCCTGGATCTCCACGGGAATCGCCGGGCCGGCCTTGTGCACGACCTTGCCGGTCTCGTCGGTCATCGCGCGCACGCGGCCGAACACCGCGCCGACCAGCGCGATGTCGCCGCGCTGCAGCGTGCCCGACTGCACGAGGATCGTCGCCACCGGGCCCTTGCCCTTGTCGAGGCGCGACTCGATCACGATGCCCTTCGCCGGCGTATCCTTCGGCGCCTTGAGCTCCAGCACTTCGGCCTGCAGCAGGATCGCGTCGAGCAGCGCGTCGATGCCCTGGCCGGTCTTGGCCGAAACAGGGATGAACTGGACGTCGCCGCCGAACTCCTCGGGGACCACGCCTTCGGCGACCAGCTCCTGCTTGACGCGCTCGGCGCGCGCCTCGGCCTTGTCGATCTTGTTGATCGCCACGACGACCGGCACGCTGCCGGCCTTGGCGTGCGCGATCGCCTCCTTCGTCTGCGGCATCACGCCGTCGTCGGCCGCCACCACCAGCACGACGATGTCGGTCACCTTGGCGCCGCGCGCGCGCATTGCGGTGAACGCCTCGTGGCCCGGCGTGTCGAGGAACGTGATCGTGCCCTTCGGCGTGTCGACGTGGTAGGCGCCGATGTGCTGCGTGATGCCGCCCGCCTCCCCGCTCGCCACGCGGGCGCGGCGGATCGAGTCGAGCAGGCTCGTCTTGCCGTGGTCGACGTGGCCCATGACGGTGACCACGGGCGGGCGGGGCAGCGACTCGGCGTCGTGCGCCTCCGCGCTCTCCGCCAGCAGCGCATCGGGGTCGTCGAGCTTGGCCGCCTTCGCCTTGTGCCCGAGCTCCTCGACCAGGATCATCGCCGTCTCCTGGTCGAGCATCTGGTTGATCGTGACCATCGTGCCGAGCTTCATCATCGCCTTGATGAGCTCGGCGGCCTTGAGCGACATCTTGTGCGCCAGCTCGGCGACCGTGATCGTCTCCGGCACCGTCACCTCGCGCACGAGCGGCGACGCGGCCGCCGCGTCGCCGCCCTCCTCGTCGTGGCGGCGGTGGCCGACCTTCGGCCCGCGCCAGCCGGCGGTGGCGCCGGTGGCGGAAACGTCGCCGCCGCGCAGCTTGAGCGCGCGCTTGCGCGCGGCTTCCTCGGAGAACACCTGGCCGGGGAGCTTCTTGACCGCACCGCGCTTCTCGCCGGGCTTCGCCGCGGGACGGTGCAGCGTGCCTTCCTTCGCCACGGGCCGCGCCGTGCCTTCCTTCGCCTTCGCCTCGGAGGCCTTCGCAGCAGCTTCGGCGGCGGCCTTCGCCGCGGCCTCCTCGGCCTCCTTGCGCGCCTTGCGGGCGGCCTCGGCTTCCTGCTTCGCGACGATGTCCGCCTGCTGCCGCGCGGCCAGCGCCTGCGACCGGCGCGACTCGGCTTCGCGCGCCGCAACCTCCTCGGGCGTCAGGATGCTGGGCCGCGCTGCGCGCGGCTTGCGCGCACCCTTGGCGGGCGCCGCTTCGGGGGCCGCCTCGGGCTCCGGCGCGACCTCGGCCTGCGGTTCGGGCGCTGCCTCGGGAGGTGCGACCTCCTCCACCGGCGCGACGGCCGGCGCCGCGACGGGCTCGGGCGGCGGCGCGGGTTCCGGCTCCGCGACCGGCGCGGCGGGCGCCTCGACCACGGGCGCCGGCTGCTCGTCCTCGCGGCGCACGAGCACGCGCTTCTTGCGCACCTCGACCTGGATCGTGCGCGCCTTGCCGCTCGAGTCCGAAGCCCGGATCTCGGTGGTCTGCTTGCGCGTGAGCGTGATCTTCTTCTTCGCGTCCGCCGCCGCGCCGTGCTGCTTGCGCAGGTAGTCGAGCAGGCGCGTCTTGTCCTGCTCGGAGAGCTTGTCGCCCAGACCCTTGCCGGACATGCCGGCGGCCGCGAGCTGCTCGAGGAGCGCGCCCGGCGGCATCCTGAGCTCGGTTGCGAATTGTTCGATCGTCGTCTGCGCCATGCTGCCTCCAGGAACCGCGCCGCCCCCCTGCGGCGGCCGCGCCCTCCCGCTGGTGTTGCGTCTCTTCCTGCGTTACGCCCCGGCCGCGGTCTCGGCCGCCGGCTCGAACCAGTGCGCGCGCGCCTTCATGATCAGGTCCTGCGCACGCTCGGCCGCCATGCCGGTCAGCTCGGTCAGCTCGTCGACGGCGAGGTCGGCGAGACCGTCGCGCGTGACGATGCCGTTCGCCGCGAGCTTGCTCGCCACGTCCGTGTCCATGCCCTCGAGGCTCAAGAGGGCCTCCTCGACGTTCTCGACAGACTCCTCGCGGACGATCGCCTCGGTCAGCAGCGCGTTGCGCGCGCGGCTGCGCAGCTCGTTGACCGTGTCCTCGTCGAACGCCTCGATCTCCAGCATCTCGGCGAGCGGCACGTAGGCCACTTCCTCGAGCGACGTGAACCCCTCGGCGATGAGGATGTCGGCGATCTCCTCGTCGACGTCGAGCTTCTCCATGAACAGCGCGCGCAGGTGCGTCGTCTCCTCCTCGTGCTTCTTCTGCGACTCCTCGACGCTCATCAGGTTGATCTCCCAACCCGTCATCTCGGAGGCCAGCCGCACGTTCTGGCCGCTGCGGCCGATCGCGATCGCGAGGTTCTCCTCGTCGACGACGACGTCCATCGCGTGCCGCTCCTCGTCGACGACGATGCTCTGCACCTCGGCGGGCGCGAGCGCGTTGACGACGAGCTTGGCCGGGTCGTCCGACCACAGCACGATGTCGACCCGCTCGCCGGCGAGCTCGTTCGTCACCGCGGTGACCCGCGAGCCGCGCATCCCGATGCAGGTGCCCTGCGGGTCGAGGCGCGGGTCGTTGCTCTTGACCGCGATCTTGGCGCGGATGCCGGGGTCGCGGGCGGCGGCGCGGATCTCGATCAGCCCTTCCTCGATCTCCGGCACCTCGAGCTCGAACAGGCGCACGAGGAACTCCGGCGACACGCGCGACAGGATCAGCTGCGGGCCCTTCGCCGTGCGGTCGATCTTCATCACGTAGGCGCGGATGCGGTCGCCGACGCGCTGCAGCTCCTTGGGGATCAGCTGGTCGCGCGGGATCACGCCCTCGATGCGGCCCGACTCCACGATCACGTTGCCCCGCTCGATGCGCTTCACCGTGCCGGTCAGCAGGTTGTCCTGCCGCTCGAGGAAGTCGTTGAGGATCTGCTCGCGCTCGGCGTCGCGGATCTTCTGCAGGATCACCTGCTTGGCCGCCTGCGCGCCGATGCGGCCGAACTCCACCGGCTCGAGCGGCTCCTCGACGACGTCGCCGAGCGCGAGCGGCGGGTCGCGCAGGGCGGCGTCGGTGATCGCGATCTGGTAGGAAGGCGCCTCGTGCTCCTCGTCGGGGACCACCGTCCAGCGGCGGAACGCCTGGTAGTCGCCGGTCTCGCGGTCGATCACCACGCGCGCGTCGATCTCGTCGGTCGGGAAGCGCTTCTTCGTCGCCGAGGCGAGCGCGGCCTCCAGCGCCGTGAACACGATGTCCTTCGGCACGTTCTTCTCGCGCGAGAGCGCATCCACCAGGAGGAGGAGGTCCTTGTTCCCCTTGCTCATCGGTCTTTTCTCCACTCGATCTTCGGCACCAGCCGCGCGCGCTCGATGCCTTCGAGCGCCAGCCGCAGCGTGCCCTTCGCGGTCTCGACGACGGCCGCGCCGTCGTCCAGCCCGCGCAACGTACCCTTGAGGCGCTTCGCGCCGTCCACCGGCTCGCGCAGCCAGAGCTGCGCCTCCTGCCCGGCGAAGCGCGCGTAATCCGCGGCCGCCTTGAGCGGCCGGTCGAGCCCGGGAGAGCTCACCTCGAGCCGCTCGAAGTCGACGTTCTCGACGGCGAACAGCCGCGTCAGGTGGCTGGACACGCTCGCGCAGTCCTCCACGTCCACCCCGCCCGGCTTGTCGATGAACACGCGCACGAGCCGTCCCTTCGGGGAGAGCTCGAGGTCCACCAGCTCGTAGCCGAGCGACGGGAGCGTGCCTTCGAGGATCGTCTGCAGGTTCACGGGAAGACTCGGGCGAAGCAAAAAAAAATGGGCTGTGCCCAGCCCATTTCATGTCCTTTCCACAGCGGAAGTTAATTCTAGCAGCTTTCCGCAGGGAAATGAAGGGGTCATTGGCTGGGGAAGGCCCGGGCCGGCGCGCTCTTCCCGACCGCCTCCGGCTGGCGGGAAACGGGGCGCCGCCCCTCGCCAGCAGCCGGGCAGAGGAGCCCTGCAGGTCGACCGCGAACCCGCCGCTGCCGCTTTCCCGCCAAGACCGTGCTCCGACCCAATGCGGCTAAACTTGGCGGCCCCGACACCACGCCACTTCCGCGCACCCGCCCATGGCCGAACCGCTCGTCATCGCCCGCCACGGCGAAACCGACATCGCCCTCCTGCCCGGGATGGCGAACC
Organism: Betaproteobacteria bacterium; assembly: GCA_029884335.1. GTDB lineage: Bacteria > Pseudomonadota > Gammaproteobacteria > Burkholderiales > Casimicrobiaceae > VBCG01. Next base: position 12,785 of record JAOUIA010000036.1, on the reverse strand, counting down.
GCCACGGCTGCATCACCGGTGCGACCGGCACGGGCAAGACGATCTCGCTGCAGGTGCTCGCCGAGGGCTTCGCGTCGATCGGCGTGCCGGTGTTCCTCGCCGACGTCAAGGGCGACCTAGCCGGCATCGCCAAGGCCGGCACGGTGACCCCCAAGCTCAAGGAGCGGCTGACCAGGCTGGGCCTGCCCGAGCCGAAGCTCGGCGGCTGCCCCGCCGCGTTCTGGGACGTCTTCGCCGAGCAGGGCCATCCCGTGCGGGCGACGGTGTCCGACATGGGGCCGCTGCTCATCGCGCGGCTGCTCGGCCTCAACGAGACGCAGGAAGGCGTGCTCGCGATCGTCTTCAAGGTCGCCGACGACAACAAGCTGCCTCTGCTCGACCTCAAGGACCTGCGCGCGCTGCTGCAGCACGTCGGCGACAACGCCGCGCAGTTCAAGACGCAGTACGGCAACGTCTCCGCGGCGTCGATAGGCGCGATCCAGCGCGGCCTGCTGCAGATCGAGGAACAGGGCGGCGAGAAGTTCTTCGGCGAGCCGATGCTGGACATCGGCGACCTCATGCAGACCCGCGACGGCAAGGGCGTGGTCAACGTGCTGGCCGCCGACAAGCTGATGAGCAACCCGCGGCTGTACGGCACGTTCCTGCTGTGGCTGCTCGCCGAGCTGTTCGAGAACCTCCCCGAGGTCGGCGACCGCGACAAGCCGAAGCTCGTGTTCTTCTTCGACGAAGCGCACCTGCTCTTCACCGAGGCGCCGGACGCGCTCGTGGACAAGGTCGAGCAGGTCGTGCGCCTGATCCGCAGCAAGGGGGTGGGCGTGTTCTTCGTGACGCAGAACCCTCTCGACATCCCCGAGAGGATCCTGGGCCAGCTCGGCAACCGCATCCAGCACGCGCTGCGCGCGTTCACGCCGCGCGACCAGAAGGCGGTCAAGGCCGCGGCGTCGACGATGCGCGCCAACCCGAAGATCGACGTGGAGAAGGCCATCACGGAACTCGGCACCGGCGAGGCGCTGGTCTCGCTGCTCGACGCCAAGGGCGCGCCCGGCGTCACCGAGCGCGCGTGGATGCTGGCGCCTGGCTCGCAGATCGGGCCGATCACCGCCGACGAGCGCAAGGCGATCGTCGCCGACTCCCTGGTCGCGGGCACCTACGAGAAGGAGGTCGATCGCGAGTCGGCCTACGAGATGCTGCGCTCGCGCGTCGGCGCCGGCCAGGGCGAAGGCAAGGACGCCGGGCAGGCAGCGCAGGCCGGCGGGGGCGGGATCATGGGGGGCCTCTCGGACATCCTGTTCGGCTCGACCGGGCCGCGCGGCGGCAGGCGCGAAGGCGTGATCGAGTCGGCCGCAAAGAGCGCCGCCCGGACCGCCGCCAACTCGCTCGTGCGCGGAGTGCTCGGCTCGTTGATGGGCGGCAAGCGCCGAAGGTAGTCCGTCCTCCGCGGCACGCCGCGTAGCCGCGATGAGCCGGCCACAGCAGCGCGGCGCGTCCTCGCTACTCGTCGGGATCGCGGACGATCGCAGGGCGAGGTGGTTGCCTTGCGCTTCGCAACCAGCGCAGGCGGCGCGGGCCGCGTCGCGACGCGACCCGCGCGAACGCCGAACGCCACCGTAGCGCAGAAGCGCGCGTCGATCGCAACCGGGGCTCCGCACCGGGGTGCGCCGGGCGACCCGAAGCCCGTGTGCGCGCCGGCACAACCTGTGAATCACAAGCTGCGCCAATGCGCGACACGCGCGCGCAAGTGGCGCCGCAACTGCGCATTGCGCCGCTCGTGCGCGAAATTGCCCAGTACACCCGCCCGGCGGCGCGTCTGCGCTCCTGCACGGTCTCACCCATGCGCGCGAGCAGCGACACAATTGCAGCATGCCTCGCCGACGCTGCCGCGCGCGTTGCCACCTGTGGAGCACAGGCTTCACGGTGCTCGAGGTCGTGATCGTGATGGCGACGATCGCCGTGCTCGCGACCATGGCGGTGCCGGCCTTCGAGCGCTACCGCGAGCGCGCGCGCGTCTTCCAGGCCGCGAGCGACATCGGCGCGATGAGCCTGTCGATCCAGAGGCATGCCGAGGACAATCGCGCGTTTCCCGACACGCTGGACGAGGTCGGGCTTGCGGGGCGGACCGATCCCTGGGGGCGCGCCTACCGCTACCGCAACCTGTCCGACGAAAAGGGCAAGGGCGGCGCGCGCAAGGACGGCCGCCTCAACCCGCTGAACAGCGACTTCGACCTCTACAGCGTGGGCAAGGACGGCGAGACGGCGCTGCCGCTGCCGCCACCCGTGAGCCACGACGACGTCGTCAGGGCGCGCAACGGCCGCTTCATCGGTCTCGCGAAGGACTTCGATCCGTGATGCAGCCGGCCAGGAGTTTTCTCGCCGGCCGCGTCGCACGCCGCTTCTTCCTGCTGTTCGTGCTGGCGGCGCTCGTGCCCCTGGCGTTGATGGTGGCGCTGTCGACGACGCACGTCCGCGGCACGCTGATCGAGCAGGGGGAGCGCCGCCTCGCCACCGACGCCAAGTCGTATGGCGCGGCGGCCTTCGGGCGGCTGCTGGACGCCTCCGACGTCGCGCGCCTGACGACGGTGACGTCGGCGGAACGACCGGGCGAGCGCCTCGCGCTGCAACCCTTCGACGGATTGACCCGGATGTCGCCCGACGGGCGCGCGACGCGCATCGCCGGACGCACGACCGACTTCGCGCCGACGGCCGAGGAAAGAGCGCGCCTGCGCTCCGGCCTGCGCGTCCTGCGCGCGTCGAGGGCCGGCGAGGCCACGCGGCGCATCGTCATCGCCGTACCGCTCGGCGCCGACCCCGCGCGAGGCTGGGCGGTGGCGAGCCTGCGTCCCGCCTACTTGTGGGGCGATCGCGACGACTGGCCCGGCAAGGTCGAATTCTGCGTCATCGACGCCGCGACGCTGGCGCCGATCCACTGTCCGGGGCTGCCTCCCGACGAGTCCACCCGGCGCGCGCTGGCCGAGCGCACGTCGGCGAACGCAACCTCCGTGGCCTGGGAAAGCGAAGGGACGGCGCTGCGCTCGATGGCATGGGGACAGTTCCTCAAGGCCGAGTTCGGCGTCGAGGAGTGGATCGTGATCGCCACGCAGCCGGAGGACGACCTGCTGCGCTCGACGGTCGCCTTCCACAGCGTGTTCGTCCCGACGGCCGTGCTCGCGCTGCTGGTGGTCGGCTGGCTCAGCCTGCGGCTGATCCGCTGGACGTTGACGCCGCTCGAGCGGCTGACCGAGGCCACGCGCCGCGTCGGCGCGCACGACTTCGCCGCGCTGGTCGAAGTGGACCGTGCCGACGAGTTCGGCGAGCTCGCCAGCGCGTTCAACGCGATGACGCAGCGCCTCGGCCGGCAGTTCACCGCGCTCAGCACGCTCGCAGCGATCGATCGCGAGATCCTCTCGTCGCACGACATGGAGCACGTCATGCGGCCGGTGCTGCGGCACATGCGCACGCTGGTTCCGGCGAGCGCCGTCGGCATGCTGCTCCATGACCAGGAGGACCGCTCGCTCGGTCGCCTCTGCATCCTGCGCGACGGCGCTGCCGGCGACCTTGAGGCGCATCGCGTGCTGATCGGCAGCAGCGAGCGGGAGGCGCTGCAGCGCGATCACGCCGGGGCCTGGATCGTGGCCGAGCCCGACGTTCCCGGATCGTTGCGGGCGATCCTCGACCACGACGTCCACGCCGTCTACGTGCACCCCATCATCTGGCGCGAGGGGCCGTGCGGTTGCCTCGTCTTCGGGTTCGGCGGCCAGGTCGGCCTGAACGACGAGGAGCTCCAGCAGATCCGCGAGCTGGCGGCGCGCATGGCGGTCGCGATCTCCTCGGCCTGGCGCGATGCCCAGCTCTACGCGCAGGCGCACTTCGACTCGCTGACCGGACTGCCCAACCGGCTGCTGTTTCTCGATCGCCTGTCGCAGCACGTCGTGCGCTGCGAGCGCGAGGGCGCCCGCTTCGCGCTGCTCTTCATCGACCTCGATCACTTCAAGAACGTCAACGACACGCAGGGACACTCGCACGGCGACGTCGTACTCGCCGAAGCGGCGCGCCGGCTGCTGCGCTGCGTGCGCGCCTCCGACACGGTGGCGCGGCTCGGCGGCGACGAATTCGCCGTCACGCTCGCCGAGCTCGCCCGCCCCGGCGAGGTGGACCGGGTCGTGCGCAAGATCCTCGCGAGCCTCGCCAAGCCGTTCGTCGCGGACGGCCAGCAGAGCTACCTCGGCGCGAGCATCGGCGTCGCCGTCTTCCCCGGCGACGGCGCGGGCGCCGAGGAGCTCCTGCGCAACGCGGACACGGCCATGTACCGGGCGAAGGCCAACGGCCGCGGGCAGGTCGCCTTCTACGAGGAGAAGATGAATCGCGAAGCGCAGGAGCGCGTGTCGCTCGACCGCGAGCTGCGCATCGCGCTCGCGCGCGGCGACCTCGTGCTGCGCTTCCAGCCGCAGGTCGACCTGCGCACGGGAGCGATCGCCGGCGCCGAGGCCCTCATCCGCTGGCACCATGCCGAACGCGGGACGGTGATGCCCGACGTCTTCATCCCCGTCGCCGAGGCCTCCGACCTCATCGAGGACATCGGCCGATGGGTGATCCGCGCCGTGTGCCGCCAGGACCGCGACTTCCGCCGGCAGGGCGTCACCCTCGGCCGCCTCTCGGTCAATGCGTCGGTGCGCGAGCTGCACCACGCCGACTTCGTGGGCTTCGTCCAGCGAACGATGCAGGAGTTCGGCACCTCGGCGAACTCGCTCGAGATCGAGGTGACGGAGACGCTGCTCGTCGAGCGCGTCGCCGAAGTTCGCCGCGTGCTCGACCGCCTGAAGGCCGCCGGCCTCACGATCGCGCTGGACGACTTCGGGGTCGGCTTTGCGTCGATGGCCTCGCTGCGCGACTTCCCGTTCGACGTGGTGAAGATCGACAAGTCGTTCGTGGCCGGCCTGCCCGACAGCGCGCACTCGGTGGCCATCGTCACCGCCACGATCGCCATCAGCCGGGCGCTGGGCAAGAAGGTGATCGCGGAAGGGATCGAGACCGACGCCCAGCTCGAGTTGCTGCGCAAGATGGGGTGCGACTACGCGCAAGGGTACGTCGTCGCGCCGCCGATGGCGCCCGAGGCGTTCGTCGACTTCATGCGCGCGGCGGACCGCGTCGCGGCACGACCCGTCAGGCTGTCGGTCGCGAGTTGACGGCGGCGGAGCGCGGCTTGCGCCGGCGGCGATCGGTGCCCTGCCCCGTGCCACGGCCGTACTTCCACTTGTTGTGGATCCACATCCAGTCGGCAGGCTGCGCGCGGATCGTCGCCTCCAGCGCGCGGGCATAGCGCTCGGCGATCTGCGCCCCGGCCTCCTCCTCATCGAGCTCGTAGGGCGGCTCGGCGAGCACGTGCAGGCGCACGGCGTAGTGGCCCAGGCGCTCGCGCCGCATCGCCACGTAGAGCACCGGCGCGTCGAGGAAGCGCGCGATCTTCTCGGGGCCGAGGAAGAAGGCGGTGTCCCGGTTGAGGAACGTGGTCCAGTGCTTGGGCATCTTCGCAAGCGGCGTCTGGTCGGCCACCATCGCGTAGGCGCGCGGCTCGTGCGCGCGGCGCATCAGCTCGAAGAGGAAGCTCGCAAACGGGATCGGGTTGCCGCCGAAGCGGCTGCGCGCCTCGCGCACGTACGCGTCGACGCCGGTCAGCCGCAGCGGCTTGTACACGGCGTCGATCGGGATGCCGAAGCGCGCGCCCGCCGCGAGCAGCAGCCACTCCCAGTTGCAGGTGTGCGCGGTGAGGAGGACCACGCTCTGGCGCGCCGCCTTGTAGCGCTCGATGCACTCCGGGTTGTCGAAGCGCACGCGCCGCATCAGCGCCTCGCCGCTCGCGCCGTAGCCCCAGATCGCCTCCATCGTCGTGAACGCGAGGTTGCGGCCGCTGTCCCACAGGATGGCGTCGCGCTCGGCGGGCGTCTTCTCCGGGAACGCACCGGCGATGTTCGACCGCGCGAGCCTCACGCGCCAGCGCACGGTGCGGAAGACGACCACGTACAGCGCGTAGCCCAGCGCGTGGAGCACGGGCAGCGGCAGCAGCGCCAGGGCGCGGAAGAGCAGGGCCGTCACGGGACGAGTCGGGTGGGGGGCAGTGCGGATTCTCCCACGGCATGCGCCGCGCCCCCGCTACACTTCCCTGGATGAAGCGCGCGCCCTTCCCGACCGCGCAGCCGCCGCGGCGCGTCGCGGCCGCCGCGGACCTGCACCTGTGGTGGTGCCAGAACCGAGCGCCGGATCGGGCTTTGCCGGAACTGCGCTCGTGGCTCTCGGACGGCGAGCGCGAGCGCGCCGCGCGCTTCGCGCTGCCCGCGCTCGAGCGTCGCTACACGATCGGCCGCGCCGCGCTGCGCCACGTGCTGGGCGACCTGCTCGGCTGTGCACCCGCCGAGGTGGCCATCGTCCGCGGCCCGCGGGGCCGGCCGCGGCTCGCAAGCTGCGGCGGCGTCGACTTCAACGTGTCGAACACGCTGGAGGTCGCGCTGATCGGCATCACCACGCAGCCGGGTGTGCGCATCGGCGTCGACGTCGAGCACCGCGGGCGCCGGCTGCGCCACGAGGCGCTGGCGCGCAAGTTCTGCACGCCCGCCGAGTACGCGGCGTTCGACGCGCTCGCGGGCGATTCGCGACGCCAGCGGTTCCTGCGGCTGTGGACGTGCAAGGAGGCGATGAGCAAGGCGACGGGAGAGGCGCTCGGCGCGCCGCTGCGCCGCCTCGAAGTCGAGGTCGAGCCTGCGCTGCGGCTCGCCGCGGGACCGTCGCCGTACGCGCCGGCGGACTGGACGCTGCTCGACGCCGCCGTGCCCGGCGACTACGTGGCGAGCGTGGCGCTCTGGCGCGCCGGCGTGTCCGCGGACTTCCTCACGCGGTAGAGCATCTCGCCGGCACGCGGGACGTACAGGATTCCCTCCGCCTCGCGCCCCTGCCACTGCGCGACGTCGATCGTCGCGGGATCGCGGTAGCCGAGGTTGATGCGCCGGCAGCGCTCCTCGGGGATGCCGGTGGCGAGCGTCACCGTCACCCGCGGGGTTTCCACGCCGGTGGCGGCGTCGTAGGTGCCCAGCCCCTTGACGTGCGTCGAGTGCGCGACCACGCCGCCGGGGTAGCCCGCGAAGCGCTCGGGCTGCGCGGTGAAGTAGTCGCGGCAGTGGTAGCCGATGGCGTCGATCAGGTGGCCGTGCGTGAAGCTCACCTCGCGGATGTGCGGCGCGTAGATGACGACCTCGCCGCCGTCGGCCACCGCGGGCTCGATCTTGTACATGCCCTTGCCCGCGGTCCACAGGTCGGCGTACATCGGCGGCATCACCGACAGCACGCGACGAAATGGCCTGTCGACCCACACGATGTGCCGCTGCGACGACAGCGCCGAGGCGCGCTCCCAGGCTTCGCGCGCCGGGCCGAAGTAGAGGCCGGCGAGGCCCTGCGGCGTCACGACGAGCGCGAAGCAGGCGGTCGGCACCGTGACCAGCGACGCCGCGCGGTCGATCACCGCGCGCACCGGCGTGTAGCCGGCGCCGATGACGTCGTAGTTCGTGATCAGCGCGCCCAGCCAATGCGTGAAGTTGATGACGTCCGCGGCCGCGATGCCGGGGAAGAAGTACTTGTTGCCGCCCGAGAAGCCGACGACCTCGTGCGGGAACACCGGGCCGCAGATCACCAGCTGGTCGTAGTCGAAGATCAGGCGGTTGAGCGCCACCGGCACGTCCTGCGTCATGCGCCCGCCCGAGAGCTGCGCGATCTCGCCGGCGGGAATCGTGCCGATCGTCGCGAACGTCGCCGGGTCGTCCCAGCGGTGGTTGAAGATGCGCGAGGCGCCCACGCGCCCGTCGACCACCTGCTCGCCGACGAGCTGCGACAGCGCGGCGTCGCTCATCGGCTGGTGCGTGCCGAGCGCGACGAGGAAGTCGACCTGCCGCGCGCGGCCCGCGAGCGCCTCGCGGAACAGCGCGAACATCTCCGGCATCGGCATCGTGCGCGTGCCGTCCGGGATGATGAACAGCAGCCGCTTGCCGTCCGGCCGCAGCGAGTCGAGCCCCTCCCGGACGATCGCGCGGATCTCGTCGCGCGCGAGGTACCGGTCCGCGTGTCCCTGTCCGATCATCCCGCCATCGTACCGCAGCGCCGCCGCCCGTCGTAAACTCCACGCTTCCCGACCACCGCGGCGCCCCGCGTGAACTCCAGCGCACCCCGCAACGGCGTCGTCCGCCTGCTCTACGGCCGCGACGGCATCGACGTTCGCCTCCCCGCCGGCGCGCGGGCGACCGTGATCGGCAAGCGCCCGCTGCCCAAGCTCGCCGACCCCGCGGGCGCCGTCGCCGCCGCCCTTGCGCAGCCGATCGGTTCCGTGCCGCTCGCCGAACTGGTGCGCGGCAAGCGCAGCGCGTGCATCCTGATCTGCGACGTCACGAGGCCCGTGCCCAACCGGCTGTTCCTGCGCCCGCTGATCGAGGCGATGCTCGCGGCCGGCGTGCCGCGCGAGCGCGTCACGGTGCTGGTCGCCACCGGCCTGCACCGCCCCAACGAGGGCGAGGAGCTCGCGGAGGTCGTCGGCGACCCGTGGGTGTTCGCCCACGCCCGCGTCGAGAACCACCTTGCGCGCGACGCCGCGGCGCACGTCGACCTCGGCGTGACGCCGACGCGCGGCACGCCGGTCAGGCTCGACCGCCGCTTCGTCGAGGCGGACCTGCGCATCGCCACCGGCCTCGTCGAGCCGCACTTCATGGCCGGCTGGTCGGGCGGGCGCAAGGTCGTCGCGCCGGGCGTTGCGCACGAGGACACGATCCGCACGTTCCACAGCGCGCGCTTCATGGAGGATCCGGCGGCGATCCAGTGCAACCTCGACGGCAACCCGCTGCACGAGGAACAGCTGGCGATCGTGCGCATGCTGGGCGAGGTTCACGCGCTCAACACGGTGATCGACGAGGACCGCGACCTCGTCCACGTCAACTTCGGCGAGGTGATCGCGAGCCACCTCGCGGCCGTCGAGTTCGTCGCGCGCAGCGTGCGCGTGCCGGTCGGCCGGCGTTTCCGCACGATCCTCACCTCGTCGGCGGGCCACCCGCTCGACAAGACGTACTACCAGACGATCAAGGGCATGGTGACGCCGCTCGACATCCTCGAGCCCGGCGGCACGCTGATCGTCGCCTCGTCGTGCTCGGAGGGCTTCGGATCGGAGCACTTCCGCGCCGCGCAGGCGCGCCTGGTCGCGCTCGGGCCCGACGCGTTCCTGCGCACGCTGCTGGCGAAGCGCTTCGCCGACATCGACGAGTGGCAGACCGAGATGCAGTTGAAGCCCTTGCGCGCCGGCCGCGTGCAGCTCTACACGACCGGGCTCGGCGGCGGCGACCGCGCGCTCACCGGCGTGGAAATGGTCGACTCCGTCGAAGTCGCGCTGGAGCGCGCGCTGGCGGGCGCGGCCGATCGCGACCTCGCCGTCGTTCCCGAAGGACCGTATGTCGTCCCCGTCGTCGCCTGACATCGCGCCGCAGTCGCTGGCGATCCACCTCGATCCCGTCGGCGGGATCGCCGGCGACATGTTCGTCGCTGCCGTGCTCGACGCGATGCCTCACCTCGCCGAGCCGCTGTTCGTCGAACTGGCGAAAGCGCAACCGCGCGGTATGGCTGCGCCGGCATTGACTGCGACCACGCAGGCCGGCCTGCGCGCGGCGCGCTTCGGGCTCCCGCCCTCGCCTCCTTTGCGCGCCGGCACGATTCCCCGCGCGGAGGCCGGCCGTTCGTACGCGTCGCTGCGCGGCGAGGTCGAAGCGGCGCCGCTCGACGCCGGCACGAAGCGCGAGGCGCTGGCGCTTCTCGAACTGCTCGCGCAGGCCGAGGCCGGCGTCCACGGCACGACGGTCGACGAGGTCCACTTCCACGAACTCGCCGACTGGCACTCGCTGCTCGACGTCGTCGCAGCCGGCTTCCTCGTCGCGCGACTTGCCGGCGCCACGTGGACCGCGTCGCCGCCGCCGTTGGGCGGGGGCACGGTGAAGACCGTGCACGGCGTCTTGCCGGTGCCCGCTCCGGCGACGGCGCGGCTGCTGACGGGCTTTCCCTGGCGCGACGACGGCACGGCCGGCGAGCGCGTCACGCCGACCGGCGCCGCGATCCTGCGCCGCCTGGTCGCGCCGGAGAGCTTCGGGCGTCCGCGCGTGCCCGGCCGCCTGCTCGCCATCGGCATGGGCGCCGGCACGAAGACCTTCGCCGGCATCGCCAACGTCACGCGCGCGCTGGTGTTCGAGCGCGACGTCGAGCCGGCCACGGCGGCGATCGCGACGATCGAGTTCGACGTCGACGACATGACCGGCGAGGAGATCGCGCACGCGGCCGATCGCCTGCGCGCGACCGCGGGCGTGATCGACGCGTCGTTCGGCACGCGCGCCGGCAAGAAGGGACGGCCGCTGACGGACTTCCGCCTGCTCGTGGATCCCGCGGCAGTCGAAGCCGTGGCGCGCGCCTGCTTCGTGGAGACCTCGACGCTGGGCCTGCGCGTCGGCGAGGCGGCCCGCCGGATGCTGCGCCGCGAGGAGAGCCGCGTCGACTCGCTGGGCGTGAAGGTGGCGCTGCGGCCGGGCGGCGAGCGCACGGCGAAGGCCGAGCACGACGACGCGCGCGCCGGCGCGTCGCTGGGCGAGCGGCGCCGCACGCGCGAGTACGCGCAGCGGCGAGCGCTGGAAGGCGACGAGTGACCGCGAACCTCGCAGCGCTCGTCCGCGCCCTCGACGGGCACGAGGCGCTCGCCATCGCGGTCTCCGGCGGCGTCGACTCGATGACGCTGGCGCACGTCGCGCAGCGGCTGTCGCGCACGCGCGTCACGATCGTGCACGCCTGCGGCCCCGCGGTGCCCGCGGCGGCGCGCGCGCGCGTCGAGGCGCACGCGGCGGCGCACGGCTGGGACCTGCGCCTGCTGGACGCGGGGGAACTCGCCGACCCGCGCTATCGCGCCAATCCGGTCGACCGCTGCTACTACTGCAAGACGAACCTCTACGAGCGCATCCGCGCCGCGACGCGCGACCCGATCGCTTCCGGCACGAATCTCGACGACCTCGACGACTACCGGCCGGGACTGAAGGCGGCGCGCGAGCACGGCGTGGTGCACCCCTACGTCGAGGCCGGCATCGACAAGGCGGCCGTCTACGCGATCGCCGCTTCGCTGGGCCTCGCCGACCTCGAGCGCCTGCCCGCGCAGCCGTGCCTCGCCAGCCGCGTGGAGACGGGCATCGCCATCGCGGCGGACGACCTCGCTTTCATCGACGCCGTCGAGTCGCAACTCGCGCTCGCGCTGGGCGCCGCGGCGACGCTGCGCTGCCGGGTCACGCACGACGGCGTGGTGATCGAGCTCGACCCGGCGGGCGAGGAGCGCGCCGCCGTTGCGCGCGCAGTCGCGGCGAAGGCCTGCGAATCGCGCGGGCGTCGCTTCGCCGGCGTGCGCCCCTATCGACGCGGTTCCGCGTTTCTCCTTGCCGCAGCCGATGACTGAGTTCCGCCTCGACTGGGACCGTCACGCGCGCACCGGCACCAGCGAGGCGGTCCTCTGCGAAGCGAAGACCGCTGCGCAGGTCGAGGCGATCGCGCGCTCCGCCGCGGACCTGGGCCGTCGCCTGCTGTTCACGCGCCTGGGGCCCCGCAAGTTCGAGCGGCTGGCTGGCGGCGTCCGCGACGCGCTCGACTACGACCTCGCGTCGGGAACGGCGATCCTGGGCGGCGTGCCCGCGGCGAGCGCAAGCGGCCGCGTGGCGATCGTCGCGGCGGGCACCTCGGACCTGCCGGTGGCGCGCGAGGCCGAGCGCACGCTGCGCTTCGCCGGCGAGACCGCGACGCTCATCGCCGACGTCGGCGTCGCGGGCCTGTGGCGCCTGATGGAGCACGTCGAGGCGCTGCGCGCGCACCGCGTGGTGATCGCCGTGGCGGGCATGGAAGGCGCCTTGTTCAGCGTGCTCGCCGGACTCGTGCCCGGCGTGGTCGTCGCCGTGCCTTCGTCGGTCGGCTACGGCGTCGGCAAGGGCGGGCGTACCGCGCTCAACGCCGCGCTGGCGAGCTGCGCCTCGGGGCTCGCCGTGGTCAACATCGACAACGGCTTCGGCGGCGCGCACGCGGCGCTGCGGGTGCTGGGACCCCGGTAGCGCCCCGCCTTTCCCGCTGCGTCCGCCGTACGCTTCCGGCGGCATCCGTCAGCGATCCGTAAGCCATCGTTGAGCGGTCCGGCAGTGCCCGGACCGCAGGATCCCCTCGCGTTCCAACCCCGAGGAGGTCCCCATGAACGTCTCTACGCTGTCCCGCACCCTGACGGTGCTGTCGCTCGGCGTGACGATGGCCGCGCTCGCCGCCCCCGCGCTCTCGCAGCCGGCGCTACCCGACCGTGTGGTCGTGTTCGGCACCAGCCTCAGCGACTCCGGCAACGCGTTCGCGTGGCTCGGCGAGCCGGAGAACCGGCACTGCGGAGTGCGCAAGAACGTCCCGCCGTACGACGAGCTCGACGATCTGCTCGTCCCGGACGGCCCCTACGCGACCGGCGGCCACCACGTCACCAACGGCGCGACGTGGGTCGAAGGCCTGGCGCGCGGCCTCGGCCGCGCGGGCAACGCGCGTCCTGCGCTGGCCAGCGAGAGCGCGGTGGCGAGCAACTACGCGACCAGCGGCGCGCGGGCAACCCCCAACTACCCCTGCCGCTTCAACCTGCCGGAACAGGTTGCGATGTACGCGTCCGACTTCGGCACCACGTCCGCGGAGACGCTGGTGGTGATCGAGATCGGCAGCAACGACGTGCGCGA
>JAOUIA010000035.1 GCA_029884335.1 Betaproteobacteria bacterium | reverse complement strand
CGGCGACGTCCCGCTGGTCGCCGACGTGGACGGCGACGGCAAGGACGACCTCATCGTGTGGCGCAGTGGCGGGCAGTGGCTGGTCAACACGAGGATGGACGGCACGACGCAGTACACGTTCCAGTTCGGCGGCGGGCGCGGCGACGTCCCGATGATCGGCGACGTCAACGGCGACGGCAGCGTCGACCTCGTCATCTACAACCGCGGCACCTGGTACGCGTCGCTCGACCGCGGCTCGGCCATCCAGCAGACGTACGTTCACACCGTGGCGGCAGGCGAGACGCCGTTCCTGTTCGACTACGACGGCGACGGTCGCGACGACCTCACCGTGATCGTCGCCGGGACGTGGCACGTCAAGTCGACGACCGGGCAGTCGGCGTCGGCCCCGTTCGCGTTCGGCGGCGCCGGCGACCACCCGCTGTACTTCGGCCGCGGCATCGCGCCGAACCCGCGCGCGGACGCCGCGCGCCTGCTGCAGCAGGCCACGTTTGGCCCCACCGAAGCGGAGATCGCGCGCGTGCAATCGATGGGCGCGGCGGCCTGGATCGACGAGCAGCTCAACATGCCGAGCACGCCGCTGCCGCCGTTCGGCTGGTTCCCGCAGAACCGGCCGCAACCGCCCACGGGCACCGTGTGGCCGGCCTGCAGCTACGCGTTCTACTCGTCGGGCGCGGCCTACGACAGCGCGAACCCGTGCAACTGCGGCGGCGTGGCCGGCACGATCGACCAGTGCCAGCGCGACGTCTACTCGACCGCCCGGCTGCAGAACGAGTTCTTCAAGCGCGCGGCGTCGGCGCCCGACCAGCTGCGCCACCGCGTCGCGTGGGCGCTGTCGCAGATCATCGTGACGTCGAGCCAGCAGGACCCCATCGCGTACCCGATGCGCGACTACCAGCAGATGCTGCTCGACTACGCGTTCGGCAGCTTCGAGGGCCTCATCACGTCGGTGACGCTGTCGCCGTGGATGGGCAACTACCTCGACATGGTGCGCAACGACGGCTCGCCGGCCGCGCGCGCGCGCGGCGTCGTTCCCAACGAGAACTACGCGCGCGAGCTGCTGCAGCTGTTCACGATCGGCCTGTGGGAGCTCAGGCCCGACGGCACGCAGCTCACGGACGCCGCAGGCAACCCGATCCCGACCTACGACCAGGACGACATCGTCGAGCTGTCGCGGGCGCTGACGGGATGGGCCTATCCGCCGCTGCCCGGCCAGACGCCGACGTTCAACCGCGGCATCAACTACATCGGCCTGATGACGGCGATCGAGGGCCCGCTCAACGGCACCGGCACCGTCAACTACCACGACACCGGCGCGAAGAGCTGGCTCGGCTGGAGCCAGCCGGCGAACATGCGCGCCGCGCAGGACGTCGGCGCCGCGATCTCGATCGCCGTCAACCACCCGAACACCGGCGTCTACATCGGCCGGCAGCTGATCCAGCAGCTGGTGACCAGCAACCCGTCGGCGGACTACGTGAGGCGCGTCACCGCGGTGTGGAACAACGACGGCGCGGGCAACCGCGGCAACCTGCGCGCGGTCGTGCGCGCGGTCCTGCTCGACCCCGAGGCGCGCGCGCCGCGCAACCCGGTCGTCTCGACGTTCGGCAAGCTGAAGGAGCCGGCGCTGTACGCGATGAACCTGCTGCGCGCGTTCGACGGCAGCACCGACGGGGTCTACCTGCGGACGCCGCTGGCGTCGATGGGGCAGAACGTCTACAACTCGCCGACGGTCTTCAACTACTACCAGCAGGACTACGTGGTCCCGGGCACGAACCTGTCCGGGCCGCCGTTCCAGATCTTCGACGCCACGTCGTACTTCGCGCGCACGAACTTCGCCTACAACCTGATCTACCACGCCACCTGCGACACCGGCGCCCCGACCTCGCCGTCGATCTGCGGCCAGGGGCCGGACGCCACGGTGTTCCAGGCGATCGGCACGAAGATCAACTGGCAGCCGTTCAAGGCGCTGGCGGTCGACCCGGTCGCGCTCGTCGACGCGATGTCCACGCGACTGCTGCACGAGCGCCTGCCCCGCGTGCTGCGCACGCAGGCGATCAACGCGGTGGCCGCGGTCGCGCTGTCCGCCATCCCTACGCAAACGCAGCTGCTCGACCGGGTGCGGATGGCTGCCTACGTGATTGCCTCCTCGCCCAAGTACCAGGTGGAGTACTGACCATGAGCGGACCGATGACCTTCTCCCGACGCCGCTTCCTGCGCCAGGCCGGCGGGCTTTCGGCACTCTCGCTCGCCGGCAGCCTCGACCTGCTCGGCCTGTCCAGCGCCGCGGCGCAGACCGGCGGCGACTACAAGGCGCTGGTGTGCCTGTTCCTGTTCGGCGGCAACGACTCGAACAGCCTGGTGATCCCGTACTCGGGATACGCGAGCTACGATGCCGTGCGGCCGCTCGCCACCGGCGTCAACGTCGCGGCATCGCTGCTCACGCCGATCGCACCGGCGAACCTCCCCGGCCAGACCTTCGCGCTGCACCCGGCGTTCACGGCGACCAACGGCAACCCGACGCTCACCTCTCTGTTCCAGTCGGGGCGGCTGGCGGTCGTCGCCAACGCCGGCACGCTGGTCGAGCCGCTCACCCGCGCGGAGTACCGCGCCGGCACGAAGCGGCGGCCGCAGCAGCTCTTCTCGCACAGCGACCAGCAGCAGCAGTACCAGACGTCGATCTCGGAGTCGTCGGTGCTCACGGCGCCGACGGGCTGGGGCGGGCGCATCGGCGACGAGCTCGCGCTGTCGATGAACGGCCCGCTCGCGACGCCGATCGGCATGTCGTTTTCCGGGGCGCAGACGTTCCTCAACGGGTCGTCCGTGCGCGGCCTCTCGCTGCCCACGGCGGGCAACTTCGGCTACACGGGCGATTCGCCAGCGCCCAACGCGATGCAGATCGCGCGCGGCAACGCTCGTGCGGAGCTGATCCTGGCCACCGACTCGAACGCGATGATCTCGTCGGCGCAGTCGTCGATGATGAGCGCCCTGAACGCGAGCCAGCGGATCAACCCGATCCTCAACGGCACGCTGCCGACGACGATCTCCACCCCGTTCGCCGGCCTCAACTCGGGGCTCGCGAACCAGCTGCGCGCGGTCGCGCGGCTGGTCGCCAACCGCGCGACGCTCGGCCAGCGTCGCCAGATCTTCTTCGTGTCGATCGGCGGCTTCGACACCCACACGGGCCAGGGCCAGTTCCAGCCGCCTACGCCGGCGATCCAGGGGCTCGCGAGCCTCTACCAGCAGATCGGGCAGGCGATGTCCGCGTTCTACCAGTCCACCGTGAACCTGGGGGTCCAGAACGAGGTCACGACGTTCATGCTGTCGGACTTCAACCGCACGTTCCGTCCGAACGGCGTGGGCACCGATCACGCGTGGGGCGGGAACTACCTCGTGATGGGCGGGGCGGTGCAAGGTAACCGCTTCTACGGCCAGTACCCGAACCTCGCGCTCGGCGGGCCGGACGACGCCGACAGCCTCGGCCGCTGGATCCCGACGACGGCGATCGACCAGTACGGTGCCACACTCGCGCGGTGGTTCGGCGTGCCCGACGCCGACCTCGTGCAGGTGTTCCCCAACGTCGGCCGGTTCGCGACCTCGAACCTCGGGTTCATGGGCTGACCTCCATCTTCTCCCCTCTCCCCGCGTCCGCGGGGAGAGGGGCGGGGGTGAGGGCGAGGGGCGCGTCCTATTCGGCGGCGACAGCCGTCGCCGCGCTCTCCAGCGCCTCGATCTCCAGGGCCGCGGCGAGTTGCGCCAGCCGCGCGACCACGCCGTACGCGTAGAAGCGGTTCGGCGCGCAGCCCGCAGGCCCCTGCGGGTCGGGAATGCACGGCGTCTCGAAAGCGAGCGGCACGAACTGCGCGCCCGGCGCGTTGAGGTTTTCGTCCTTGCCGCGCGCCGTGTGCACGCGATAGAAGCCGCCGACGACGAAGCGGTCGATCATGTAGACGACCGGCTCGGCGATCGCGTCGTGGATCGATTCGAACGTGTACACGCCTTCCTGGATGATCGCCGCGGTGACCTCGAGGCCCTCCTTCACGACGGCCATCTTGTTGCGCTGCTTGCGGTTGAGGCCCGTGATCTCCGCGGCGTCGTGCACCGTCATGATGCCCATGCCGTAGGTGCCGGCGTCGGCCTTGACGATGGCGAACGGCCGCTCGGAGATGCCGTACTCGTCGTACTTCGCGCGGATGCGGCGCAGCAGCGAGTCGACGTTCGCGGCGAGGCACTCCTCGCCGGTGCGCTCCTGGAAGTTGATCTCGCCGCACACGCCGAAGTAGGGGTCGACGAGCCAGGGGTCGATGCCGATGAGCGCGCCGAACTCGCGCGCCACGCCCTTGTAGATCTCGAAGTGGTGCGACTTGCGGCGGTTGTACCAGCCGGCGGACAGCGGCGGCGCGACGGGCTGCTCGAGGCCGTCGAGCAGCGGCGGCCGGCCGGCCGACATGTCGTTGTTGACGAGCACCATGCACGGGTCGAAGTCGCCGACGGCCAGGCGGTTGCCGCGCCGCACGATCGGCTCGAGCGTGAGCGAGTCGCCTTCCGGCAGCCCGATCGTCGTGGCTTCGCGGATCTCCGGCAGCAGCGAACCGACGCGCACGTGCACGCCGGCCTGGCGCAGGATGTTCGCCAGCACCGCGACGTTGCGCAGGTAGAACGTGTTGCGCGTGTGGTTCTCCGGCACCAGCAGCACGCCGCGCGCGTCGGGGCACACGCGCTCGACCGCGGCCTGCGCCGCCTGCACGCACAGCGGCAGGAACGCCGGGTTCAGGTTGTTGAAGCCGCCGGGGAACAGGTTCGTGTCGACCGGCGCGAGCTTGAAGCCCGCGTTGCGCAGGTCGACCGACGCGTAGAACGGCACCGCGTGCTCCAGCCACTTCGTGCGCAGCCAACGCTCGATGTCCGGCATCCGGTCCAGGATGCGGCGCTCGAGGTCGGCGAGCGGGCCGGTGAGCGCGGTGGTGAGGTGCGGCACCATGGCGGACATCCTCGCTTGGTCGAGCGGGGATTGTAGCGGACCCGCCTGCCGCGCTCCGCGGCGCGGTGCGGCGGCGCCGGATGGCGCGCGCCGCGCCCGTCGTCAGTACTTCGCCTTGACGCGGTCGAGCTGTTCCTTGGTGATCCCCGGGACCGAGCCCCGGGTCTCCCAGCGATTCAGGTTCCACGCGCCTTCGCCCAGCCATGCCTTGAGCGTGGCGAGGTTGCGCGCGCGCTCCTCCTCGCTGGAGCCGAGGTAGGCGTACATGTTGCCCGGCTTGCCGCCGGCGTTCTTGCCGTCGTCCAGCCGGCGCATCACCGATCCGGTGGCAGGCCACACGACGTGGCGCATGAAGTCCACGTAGCTGTCCATCCGCGGGCCGGTGTTGCGCGCCTCGAAGTTCTTGCGATCGAGGTTCCACTCTTCGTAGATCGGAGCGCTGGCGCCGTGGCAGGCGCCGCACTTCGCCTTGACGATCGGCTCGATGTCCTTCCGCCAGCCCGGGTCCTGGGCTGACGCCTGGCCTGCGGCGAGCAGCAGGCCTGCAGCGAGCAGCAGCGCAGTGGGGTGAGTCATGCCGGTCTCCTCCTCGGGAATGGACCATCATGGGAGAGGTGTTCCCGTCCCGCCTTGTGCAGGGTCAACTTGCTGCCGCGCGGAAAAGAAACGGGGCGCGTCGGCGACGCGCCCCGAAAGGACCGCAGGGGGAGAAACGGATGCGGCTAGATGCGGTAGGCGGACTCGCCGTGCGAGGCGATGTCCAGCCCCTCGCGCTCGTCTTCCTCGGCCACGCGCAGGCCGATGACGAGGTCGACGACCTTGTAGGCGACGTAGGCGACCACCGCGGACCAGACGACCGTGACGCCCACGGCCTTCGCCTGCGTCCACACCTGCGCGCCTATCGAGTAGTCGGCGGCCTTGATCACCTCGCCGGTCACCCAGTTCGACACGAAGCCGGGGCCGCCGAGCGAAGGATCGTTGAAGACGCCGGTGAGGAGCGCGCCCAGGATGCCGCCGAGCGCGTGCACGCCGAACACGTCCAGCGAGTCGTCCACGCCCAGCATCCGCTTCAGCCCATTGACGCCCCACAGGCAGACCAGCCCCGCAGCGAGCCCGATCGCGAACGCGCCCGGGATGCCGACGTTGCCCGCGGCGGGCGTGATCGCGACCAGGCCCGCGACCGCGCCGGACGCCGCGCCCAGCATCGAGGGCTTGCCCTTGATCGCCCACTCGCCCGCCGTCCACGCGATCACGGCGCACGCGGTGGCGAGGAACGTGTTGATGAACGCGAGCACGGCGGCGTTGTTCGCTTCCAGCGCAGAGCCGGCGTTGAATCCGAACCAGCCCACCCAGAGCAGCGAGGCGCCGATCATCGTCATCGGCACGTTGTGCGGGGCCATCGCCTCGCGGCCGAAGCCGATGCGCTTGCCCAGCACGTAGGCGCCCACCAGGCCCGCGATGCCGGCGTTGATGTGCACGACGGTGCCGCCCGCGAAGTCGAGCGCGCCCCACTGCCACAGCATGCCAGCCTTGGCGTTGACCGCATCGACCACGCTCGGGTCGGTGTACGCGTCCGGGCCCATCCAGAACCACACCATGTGCGCGATCGGCGCGTAAGCGAACGTGAACCACAGCACGGCGAACAGGAGCACCGCGGAGAACTTCATGCGCTCGGCGAACGCGCCGAGGATCAGGCAGACCGTGATCGCCGCGAACGTGGCCTGGAACGCGACGAACAGCAGCTCGGGAAGGGGGGTGTTCTTGCTGAACGTCGCGGCGTTGGCGAACTCGCCCTTCGCCGAGTCGAACGTGCCCGACAGGAACAGCCGGTCGAAGCCGCCGATGTAGGCGTTGCCCTCGGTGAACGCGAGGCTGTAGCCGTAGGCGCACCACAGCACGACGATCAGCGAGAACACGACGAACACCTGCATCAGCACCGAGAGCATGTTCTTCGAGCGCACCATGCCGCCGTAGAACAGCGCGAGCCCCGGGATGCTCATCATGATGACGAGCAGCGTCGAGGTCAGCATCCACGCGACGTCGCCCTTGTTGGGTGTCGGCGCAGGCGTTGCGGCGGTCGCGGCGGGCGCGGCCGGGGCGGCGGGCGCCGCCGCCGGAGCGGCGGTCGCCGCCGTCGCTGCGGGCGCGGCCGGGACGGCGGGCTTGTCCTGTGCGAGCGCTGCGCCGGTCGCGAGGACGGCCAGCGTGGCGAGCAGTGCGATGAGCTTCTTCATGGCGTTTCCCCTCACAGCGCTTCCGCGCCGACTTCGCCGGTGCGGATGCGCACGACCTGCTCGAGGTCGAAGACGAAGATCTTCCCGTCGCCGATCTTGCCGGTGTTGGCGGCCTTCTCGATCGCCTCGATCGCGCGCTCGACCAGGTCGTCGCGCAGCGCGGCCTCGATCTTGACCTTCGGCAGGAAGTCGACGACGTACTCGGCGCCGCGGTAGAGCTCGGTGTGGCCCTTCTGGCGGCCGAATCCCTTGACCTCGGTGACGGTGATGCCCTGCACGCCGATGCCCGACAGCGCCTCGCGGACCTCGTCGAGCTTGAACGGCTTGATGATGGCGGTGATGAGTTTCATCTCGTCCTCCTTCAGAACGTCTTCTTGACGTAGACGACGCCGCGATCCTTCGATGTGTCGTAGCCGGTGAGGTCGGTGTAGAAGCCGCGCTTCGCGTTGTTGCCCGAGTAATAGGCGCCGACCTCGAGGCCCTTGAGGACGCCGTCGGGCACCGTGTAGCTGGCGCCCAGCTTCCAGTCCTCGTACGAGGCCTTGGCGTCGCCGCTCGCGTCGTCGCTCACGTCGAGGATCCCGAAGTGCGCGATCAGCGTGAAGCCGGTCTCGCCGACGGGATAGTTGGCGTAGAGGTCCCAGTAGAGCGTGCCGTCCGTCTTCTTCCCGGCCGGGCGGGCGCCGAAGTAGTCGTCGAGGCTGTAGGAGACCTTGGCGCCGAGCCACTTCCAGTTGAGCGCCGCGTAGAGCTCCCAGGTGTCGGCGCTGATCGCGCCCGGGACCCGCGAGCCCGGGTAGTAGTAGTAGATCGTCCCGACGTCGTAGGCGAAGTCGGAGTCGCCGATCGCGTTCTTGAAGCCCGCGTAGAAGTCCCACTCCATGGAGCTCCGCGTGTAGACGCCGAAGTCCTCGAGCCAGCTCGCGTTGCTCGCCCACGTGCCGGCGTAGAAGCCCGACGCGTGCGCGTAGTCGAAGCCGCCCTGCACGGCGGGCTTGCCCGCGGTCTGCGCAATGCCGCGGAAGATGTACTCGGAGAACAGTCCGACGTTGGCTGTGAGCGTGTGCTCGGGCGTCGGCGGCGCCGATGGCGCGGGCGCCTGCGCGTGCGCGCCGGTGGCGGCGACGAGGACGACGGCTGGCAGGACGAGTCGGGCGGCGATGCTCATGGCGATCCTCGCGAAGTGTCGATGGCGGCGGTTCCTTTGCACGTCGTGTGCCACTGCACAAAAGCACGACCGATCAAATAGTTGCGACTCCCGCCGCGCCGACGGGCACGACTCCGGAGCCGTCGGCGCACCGGCAAGGTGCGAGCATCCGATGCGCGCGCACCGCCATGGCGCGCGGCCGGTTGCCCGTTTGCTAGACTCGAAGCGACCCCTGCGCGCGGCGCGCAAGCCGCACGCGAAACGGAGGACCGGCGATGCAGTTCAACAGCGCAACCCTCGACGAACTCGCCTCGCGCATCGGCGCAATGCTGCGCGAGTCGCCCGCGCGCGACATCGAGCGCAACGTGAAGGCGCTGCTGCAGAGCGCTCTCGCGCGGCTGGACCTCGTGCCCCGCGCCGAGTTCGACGTGCAGGCGCAGGTGCTCGCTCGCACGCGCGAGAAGCTCGAAGCGCTCGAGGCGCGGCTGGCCGAGCTCGAGGCGAAGCTGGGCGCGCGCGCGCGGCCGGCGAAGCCGAGTCCGCCGACAGAGGCGCCTTCGGCTTGAGGCGCACGGCGCGCGCCGTACGCGCGCTTGTTTTCGACGTGTCGTTGCATGTCATGCCGCTAGACCGTTCGGCCGATGGCGCGGGCGCCGCCGGCCGCGACAGCATTGGAGCGTGTCGCTTGCGGTCGTGCACAGCCGTGCCCTCTCCGGCGCCAATGCGCCGCCGGTGGCCGTCGAGGTGCACATCGGCAACGGGCTGCCCGCGGTCAATCTCGTGGGGCTGCCGGACACCGAGGTGCGCGAGAGCCGCGAGCGCGTGCGCGCCGCGCTGAAGATCTCCGGATTCGACTTTCCCGCCCGCAAGGTCACCGTCAATCTCGCGCCCGCGGACCTCCCGAAGGAGTCGGGGCGGTTCGACCTGCCGATCGCGCTCGGCGTGCTCGCGGCGAGCGGACAGCTGCCGGCGGCGGCGCTCGAGCGCCACGAGTTCGCGGGCGAGCTCGCGCTCACCGGGGAGCTGCGGCCCATCCGCGGAGCGCTGGCAATGGTGCTCGCCGCGCGAGGCGACGGCCGCGCGTTCGTGCTGCCGGCCGAGTCCGCCCTCGAGGCCGCGCTGGTGCGCGGCGCCGTCGTGCATCCTGCGCGCGCGCTGCTCGAGGTGTGCGCGCACTTGAGCGGCGCCGCCGCGCTGCCGCGGGCCGAGTCGTCCGCGGCGCAGGCGCAGGGCGCCCAGCTCGACCTTGCCGACGTGCGCGGCCAGGCGCAGGCGAAGCGCGCGCTGACCATCGCCGCCGCCGGCGGTCACTCGCTGCTGCTGATCGGTCCGCCGGGGACGGGCAAGTCGATGCTTGCGCAGCGGCTGCCGGGCCTCCTGCCGCCGCTCACCGAGGACGAAGCGCTGGAGGTGGCGGCGCTCGCCTCGCTCGCCGGCCGCTTCGAACCGCGGCGGTTCTTCGAGCGGCCGTTCCGCGCGCCGCACCACACGGCGAGCGCGGTCGCGGTGGTCGGCGGCGGATCGTCGCCGCGTCCTGGCGAGATCTCGCTCGCGCACCACGGGGTGCTGTTCCTCGACGAGCTGCCGGAGTGGGACCGGCGCGTGCTCGAGGTGCTGCGCGAGCCGCTCGAGGCAGGTGTGGTGAACATCGCGCGCGCCGCACGCCAGGCGACGTTTCCCGCCGCGTTCCAGCTCGTCGCGGCGATGAACCCCTGCCCCTGCGGCTACCTGGGGCACCCGGGAAGTCGCTGCCGCTGCACTCCGGACCGGGTGCTGCGGTACCGCGGGCGCATCTCGGGGCCGCTGCTCGATCGCATCGACCTCTCGATCGAGGTGCCGGCTCCGGATGCGGGGGCGCTCGCGTTCGCGGCGGCCGCCAGCGCGCCGCCGGAGTCGGAGCGCGTGCGCGAGGTCGTCGCCGCCGCCCGCGAACGCCAGCGTTCGCGGCAAGGGATGCCCAACGCGCGGCTGCCGCCGGCCGGCGTGGCGCGCCACTGCGCCCCGCGCGCCGACGCGGAACGGCTGCTCGCGCAGGCGGTCGCGCGCCACACGCTGTCGGCCCGCGCGTGCCACCGCATTGCGAAGGTCGCGAGGACGATCGCCGACCTGGCCGGCTCGACGCACGTCGCGCGCGAGCACGTCGCCGAGGCGATCGGCTGCCGGCGCTTCGACCGCACGTGATGGCCGGCGGCGTGCACACGTCCTTGCGCGACCTCGCGCGATCGGCCCCGGTCGACACGGAGATTCCAGCCTGCCCGGCCGCCTTCCGGGACGCGTCGCCGCGGGGCATCGGCTTCGTGGCGGCCCGGCCGAAAAACCATGCGTCGGGTATGGTTATGGTCCTATACTCAGCTTCGCGGGCGCGGGTTTACTCGGGTCATCCCAGAGGAGAGCACGAACATGCGTCGCGTAATGCAGATCATCGTCACATTGGCGTTCGCCGCAACGCCGTGGGCCGCCATCGCGGCCGATGCGCCGGCCAAGGCGGGCGTGAAACCCGTGAGCAAGGAAGTCGAGCGCGGCAAGTACCTGGTGACGATCGCGGGGTGCCACGGCTGCCACACGCCGGACTTCCTGGTGAACGGCGGCCGCTCGCCCGAGAAGGAGTACCTGACAGGCGGCGTGACCGGATGGCGCGGTTCCTGGGGCACGACCTATCCGGTGAACCTGCGCCTGTACTTCCAGGGCGTCACCGAGGAGCAGTGGGTGCAGGTCGCGAAGGAGGTGCAGCGGCGTCCGCCCATGCCGTACCACTCGCTGAACGCGATGTCGCAGGCCGACGTGCGCGCGATCTACAAGTACATCCGCCATCTCGGCCCTGCGGGCGCGCCCGCGCCGGCGTTCGTGCCCGCCGACAGGGAGCCGCCGAAGCCGTACGTGCAGTTCCCGGTGTGACGCGCGGTCGTTGAAGCATTGACTCGCGCCGGCTGCGCCCGGCGCGAGCGTGGCGGGCGCAGCGGGCGAACCGCGCCGGCGCGCGCGGCGGCCGCCTTGCGAGCGGTCGGTGCGATCGTCGCGCAACTCCCGCCACCCGGCGCCGCGCCCTTTGCGCGCGCGCGCGGCGCGGTTATCCTCCGCTGACCCGCCGCGACGCGGCATCGCCGGAAAGTCATGGACAAGCTCGGGCGCTACCAGCTGATCGAGATCGTCGGCGAAGGGGCGATGGCGCGCGTCTACAAGGCCTACGACCCCGAGATCAACCGCACGCTCGCGGTCAAGCTCCTCAAGGCGCAGCTCGCCAGCGACGACCAGTACCGCCTGCGCTTCCTGCGCGAGGCGAAGGGCGCGGGGATCCTGTCGCACCCGAACATCGTCACGATCTACGACGTCGGCGTCGACGGCGAGCACCCGTACATCGCCGAGGAGCTGGTGGAAGGCGCCACCCTGGCCGACGTGATGCGCTCGGGGCGCAAGCTCTCGCCGCGGGAAATCGTCGACATCGGCATCCAGCTCGCGCGGGCGCTCGACTACGCGCACCGCAAGGGCATCGTCCACCGCGACGTCAAGCCCGGCAACATCATGCTGCTGTCGAACACGACGACGGTGAAGGTCGCCGACTTCGGCATCTGCCGCATCGACGCCGCCGGCGACCAGACGGACCTGACGCAGCACACGGCGCTCGGCGACGTGCTGGGCACGCCGAACTACATGTCGCCGGAGCAGGTGATGGGGCTCAAGGTCGACGCGCGCTCCGACCTCTTCTCCGCCGGCGTGGTCCTGTACAAGCTCGTCACCGGCGCGCTGCCGTTCGAGGGCGACTCGATCATCACCGTCGCCGTGAAGATCGCGCAGTCGGAGCCGCCGTCGGTCGACAAGCTCGCGCACGACGTTCCCGCGTCGCTGCGCCGCGTGATCGAGCGGGCGCTGAAGAAGTCGCCGGACAAGCGATTCCAGACCGGCGAGGAGATGGCGCAGGCGCTGATCGGCGTCGCGCGCGAGCTCAACGAGGAGGAAGAGCGCCGCACGCAGGGACAGCGCATCCCGCTCGGCGTGCGCTGGGCCGCGCTGATGGCGCTGCTCGTGGCACTCACGATGGGCATCGCCGGAACGGTCCTCTACAACCGCCAGTACCAGGCGATGATGGACCAGGTGATGGGCTACGGCGAGTCGCTGGCGAAGTTCATGGCCTCGCAGTCGGCGGTGCCGCTGCTCGCCGAGGACTGGGCCGCGATCGAGGTGTTCATCCAGGAGACGATGACGCGGCAGAACTTCCCCTATCTCGTGGTCGTCGACGACGAGGGGACGATTCGCGGGAGCAACGAGCCGGCGCAGATCGGCGCGAAGTACCAGCCCCCGAAGGGGACGCCGGTGCCGACGCCCGACAAGTCGATCGCGGTGCAGGCGCTCGCCGACGGGCAGGGCCGCAAGGTGCTCGACTTCGGCACGCCGATCCTCTTCCAGGGCAACAAGATCGGCGACGTGCACTTGGGCGTGCTCGAGGAGCCGCTTTCGCGCATCGCGCGGCTCATCCTCGTCATGCTGGCCGTGCTCGCCGCCGTGACGATCGCCGCCGCGGCGCTCGCGACCTACTTCCTCGCCCGCCGGCTCGCGACGCCGCTGCGCGCGCTGAAGCTCGGGCTCGCGGAGATCGGCGCCGGCCGCTACGACTTCCGCATCAACGACAAGCGCCGCGACGAGCTGGGCGAGGTGTTCGGCGCGTTCGACCGCGCCGCAGCTTCGCTCGAGGCGCGCTACGACAAGCCGCCCGAGCCCGCGATGCCGCCCGGCGAAGGCACGCTGATCGCCACTTCGCGCCCGTCGGGCGCGACGAAGGCCACCACGTGATGCGGTCCTCCGGGGCCGCGCTCGCGCTCGTCGCGATCCTGGCCGGCTGCGCGCAGGCGCCGCAGCGCGACGCGCTGCCGCCCGAACCCGCCGCGGCGCCCCGCCGCGCAGCCGCGCCCGGCCCGCTGATCGCGCAGGACGACCGTTACGTCGTCGTGGTCGCGCAGCCCGGCGACACGCTCGCGACGCTGGCCCAACGCTGGCGTGGCGACGCGTCCGCGCGAGACGCCATCGCGCGCTTCAACGGCGTCGCGGAGGCGCGCCCCGGCGAAGCCGTGGCGATCCCGCTCAAGGGCGCGGACCCGAAGGGCGTGACGATGGCCGGCGCGCAGGCGGTGACGATCCTGTGCTACCACCGCTTCGGCCCGAAGTCGTCGAGCCTCACCGTGACGCCGCAGGCGTTCGAGGCGCAGATGGCCTACCTGGCGCGCAACGGCTACAGCGTCGTGCCGCTCACGCGGCTGGCCGCTTTCCTCGAGGGCCGCGAGGCGCTGCCGCCCAAGGCGGTGGTGATCACCATCGACGACGGCTACCGCTCGACCTGGGAGGTCGCCTGGCCGGTGCTGCGCAAGCACGGCTTCCCTGCGACCGTGTTCCTCTACACCGACTTCGCCGGCGCTCCCGACGCGCTCACGTGGGCGCAGATGCGCGAGATGATCGCCGGCGGCCTCGTCGAGATCCAGCCGCACAGCAAGACGCACACGAACCTCGCGATCCGCCAGCCCGACGAGACCGACGCGCGCTACCGCGAGCGCGTTCGCCGCGAGGTCGAGGGGCCGGTCGAGGCGATCCGCGCTCAGCTGGGCTCGCGCAGCACCGCCTATGCGTTTCCCTACGGCGACGTCAACGACGCCGTCGCGGGGGAGCTGCGCGCCCGCGGCGTGGCCCTCGGCGCGACGGTCACGCCGGGCGGGAACGCGTTCTTTGCGCCGCCGTACATGCTGCGGCGAACGATGGTATTCGGCGGCGACGACCTCGACGCGTTCCGCGCAAAGCTCGTCACCACGCTGCCGGTGGGCAAGCCGTGAGATTGCGCCGCTTGCGCTCGGCGGTCGCGGTGGCCGCCGCGCTGGCCGGCTGCGCCCAGTTGCCGCCCGAGGGAGGGGCCGTCCGGGAGCCTGCCCGCGTGGCGCGCGCGGAAGCGCCGGCGGCGGACGATGCGCCGCGACGGGCGGCCATCACGCGGCACGCGCAGCTCGCCGCCGCGGCGCGCGCCGCCGGCGACCTGTCGCTCGCCGCAGAGCACTACGCGGTGCTCGCGCTGATCGACGCCGGCAATCCCGCGCACCGCGAAGCGGTGCGCGCGACGCAGGCGGCCATCGCGGAGGGCGTGCAGGAGCAGCTGCGCACGGCCGCCGCGGCGCGGAAGGCGGGCGACGCCGCGAAGGCGCGCGAGGCGTGGCTGCGCGCGCTCGCGCTCGACCCGTCCAATGCCGAAGCCGCGCGCTCGCTGCGCGAAGCGGAGCAGCAGGCGATGGCGCGCACGCAGGCCGATCGCGCGGCGCGCGCGCGTTCCATGGAGGAAATCGTCGCCGGCGCGCGCGCGCGCGCGAGCGCGGACAACGGCAGCGCCGACCTCGACCAGCGCATCGAGCTGGTGCGTTCGAGCGACGCCTCGATCGCGTTGCGCGAGGCTCGCGCGTGGGCCGACGCGAACCCCGGCGACCGCGCGGGCCGCGCGCGCCTCGCCGCGGCGCTCGCCGAGCGCGCGCGCGACCTCGACGCGAAGGGCCAGCGCGAGTGGGCGCTGCCGCTCTACGAACAAGCCGTAGCGCTGGGCGGAACTGCGCAGGCCGAGGCGGGCAAGCGCGCCGCGGCGCTGCGCCGCGCGTTCGCGGACGACGCGTACGCGGAAGGCATGCGCGCGCGCGGCAAGGATCTCGCCGCGGCGATCAGGCACTGGGAGAGCGCGCTGCGCTACGACCCGCAGCACCCGCACGCCGGCGAGCGGCTGCGCGAGGCGAAGGCGGCGCAGCAGAAGCTCGAGCGGCTCGGCAAGTAGGGTCGGACCCGACTTCCACCGGAAGCCGGGTCCGACCCTGCTCTGCGCTACTTCGCCGTACCCCCGAACTTCTTGTCGAGCTTGCGCTTCAGGTCGGCCGCCCGCTCGCGCTCGAGCCGCGCCTTCTTGTTGTTCGGGTCGATCTCGAGCACGCGATCCCACTTCGCGATCGCGAGGTCGAGGTTCTGCCGCTGGAACGCGGTCGACGCCTCGCGGTCGAGCGAGCGCACCAGGCTCGCCTTCGCCGCGTCGCGCCGCTTCGCCGCGTCGGCGTTGCCCGGGTAGCGCCCGGCGACCTCGGCGTACGCGGCGTACGCGCCTTCGAGGTTGCCGCTCTTCTCGATCTGCGCCGCCCTGGCGAGCGCTTCCGCGGCCTCGTCGCGAGGCTTCTCCGGCGTCGGTGGCGGTGCCGCCGCGGCGGGCGGGGACTCCGGTGCCGCGGCGGCGGGCGTGACGGCGCCGGGCGGCGGAGCGCGACCCGGAATGCGGATCACCTGCCCGGCAGCGACCCGCGACGGGTTGGCGATGTCGTTGTACTTGGCGAGGATGTAGAAGCGGAAGCGATCGCCGAGGAACTGCTGCGCGAGCTTCGAGAGCGTGTCGTCCTTCTGCACCGTGTAGCGGAAGAACACCGGGCCGAGCTCCTTCTGCGCGTCGGCGCGGATCTGGTCGGAGAGCTTGCGCGCGAGGTCGTTCGCGGGATCGAGCGCGAGCGCGCGCTCGATCGTGGCGCGGGCGGCCGCTTCCTCGCCGTTCTGCAGCTGGTCGACCGCTTCGAGCGCCAGCTTCTGCGCCTGCGGCCGCGCGACGGCGGGCGGGACCTCCGCGGGCGCGGGCTCGGCGGCCGGCGGCGGTGCTGGCGCAGCCGCGGCTGGCGCGGGCGCTGCGGGAGCGGCGGGCGCAGGCTTGGCCGGGCCGGAGTCGGGAGTCGACGCGCAGCCCGCGGCGAGCAATACCGCGGCGACGAGAGCCGCGCGGGCGGCGGCACCTGGACGAGCGATCGTCATGAAACTCCCGGGTCGGAGCCGCGGCGACTGCGCAGCCAGGGCAAGTTTGCCCTCTTCCGCGCCCGGATGCCAACCCTGCCCGTTCCCGGGGCCGGCGGCGCTTCGCGGCGAGTCAGTCGGCGGCGCCCTGCGCGCCCGTGTCGAACTCGACGGCCTCGCTGCCGGGGTCCTCGACCGACGGGTGGCCGAAGTAGATGCGACCGCGGCCGCGCAGGAGGAGCTCCTCGCGGCGCAGCTCGACCTCGCCCTCGCCCTGCACGGAGAGGAACGTGCCGTTCGTGCTGTGGTCGATCAGCACGTACTTGTCGCGGCGGCGCTCGATGCGCGCGTGCAGCCGCGACGCCTTGCGGTCGAGGATGACCACGTCGTTGTGGCCGTCGCGGCCGAACGTGAGCGCGGCGAGCTCGGCGGCGTCGATCTCCTGGTCGCGGTAGCGCAGCGTGAGGCGCGCGTTGCGCCCCGCGCGCCGCGGCGCGAGCGTGGTGAGGTCTTCCTGCGTTTCCTGCCACATGAGCTCGTGGATCTCGACGTCGGCTTCCTTGCCCTTGACCGACGAGACGTCGAGGCAGCGCGTGCGCGTGCGCAGCGCCATGGGCAGCGCCGCCATGGTCGCCGCGTCGATCAGCGTCTGGCCGCCCTTCGCGAGCGCGCACAGCCGCGCGGCGACGTTGACCGTGTCGCCGAACACGTCCGCCGCGCTCTCGAGCACGTCGCCGGCGTGGAACCCGGCGTGGATCGCAAGCGGCGGCCCCCCGCCCTCGGCGAGCGCGGCAATGCGCGCCTGCATGTCGTTCGCCGCGTAGCCCGCGTTGGCCGCGCTGGGGAACACGGCCATGATCTCGTCGCCGATCGTCTTGACCACGCGGCCGTCGCGCTCTTCGCTGACCGCGCGCATGACCTCGAGGCAGCGCCCGATCATCGCCAGCGCCGTGGCGTCGCCCACCGTTTCGTAGAGCCGGGTGCTGCCGGCGACGTCGGCGAACAGGACTGCGGCGTGACGGGGGGCGGGTTCCATGGGTCGGGACATTGCAACGCTCCCCCCGCTGCCCGCCCCCGTGCCGGGGGAGGCGGAGACGTACTCCCCCTCCCGCTGGCGGGAGAGGGCCGGGGTGGGGGCAGCTTCTGTGCGAAACGGCCTTCCGCGCGCTGCTGCGCTGGCAAAAAGTATAGACAAGCCCCCGCCGCAGCGCGAGCGCCATCTGGCGCGCGCCGCGCCGGGGGCTCCCGGGAGCGCCGCCTCGTCTACCATCGGCGCATGGACAGCGACTTCGCCGCCGCGCTCGCCGGCCTCGCCGGCTCGGCGTTCCTGTCGGCCACGCTGCTGCCGGGCGGCTCCGAGGCCGTGCTCGTCGCGCTCGTCCGGCATTGGCCGGAGCGCGTCGCGCTGGCGATCGGCGTGGCGAGCGCCGCCAACACGCTGGGCGGGCTCACGTCGTTCGCGCTGGGCCGCTTCCTGCCGCAGCCGCGGACCTCCGGCCGCGCGCTCGCGCTCATGCGGCGCTACGGCGTCGCCGCGCTGCTGTTCTCGTGGCTGCCGGTGATCGGCGACGCGCTTTGCGTGGCGTCGGGATGGCTGCGCCACGGCTGGCTGCCGGCGGGGCTCGCGATCGGGCTGGGCAAGCTCGCGCGCTACGTCGCCGTCGCAGGGGCCGTGCTGGCCTGGTGGCCGCGCGCGGCGTGACGGCGCCTCGTCACGCACAGTACGGTTTTCGCCCGATATTCAAGGGATTGCCTTTGCTGCACTGCGGTATGATCGAGCGGCAATGAGCGCCGCAGCCACAGCCCCCGACCCCGCGGACGACCGGTGCGTCGACGCGCCGCGGCTGCGCGAGATTCCGTACAACTACACGTCGTTCTCCGACCGCGAGATCGTCATCCGGCTGCTGGGCGCCGACATGTGGCGCCTGCTCGAAGAGCTGCGCGGCGAGCGGCGCACCGGGCGCTCGGCGCGGATGCTCTTCGAGGTGCTGGGCGACATCTGGGTCGTCGAGCGCAATCCCTACCTCCAGGACGACCTCTGCGACAGCCCGAAGCGCTGCGCGATGCTGGTCGAGGCGATGCGCCACCGGCTCGCGGAGATCGAGCGCCGCCGCGCGCAGGGCGGCGGGGACGCCGAGCGCGACGCGAAGGTGGGCGCCCTCGTCGCGGCCGCCTCCGCCGCGGTCGACCGCTTCGCTGCGTGGTTTCCCGAGACGATCGCGCTGCGCAAGCGCGTCGTGCGCACGCTGGCGCGGCACACGGCGAAGGACAACATCGCGTTCGACGCCCTGGCGCGCGTGTCGCACGTCACCGACGCGACCGACTGGCGCGTCGAGTACCCGTTCGTCGTCCTCTGCCCCGACAGCGAGGCGGAGGTGCGCGGGCTCGTCGAGGGGCTGGGCGAGCTGGGACTGACGATCATCCCGCGCGGCGGCGGCACCGGGTACACCGGCGGCGCGATCCCGCTGACCGCGCGCTCGGCGGTGATCAACACCGAGAAGCTCGAGCGGCTGTCGGCGCCGAGCGTCGGGCCGCTCCCTGGCAACGGCGTCGAGTACGCGACGATCGAGGCGGGCGCCGGGGTGGTGACGCGCCGCGTGATCAACGCCGCCGAGGAAGCGGGCTACGTGTTCGCGGTGGACCCTACGTCGGCGGACGCGTGCTGCATCGGCGGCAACGTCGCCGTCAACGCGGGCGGCAAGAAGGCCGTGCTGTGGGGCACCGCGCTCGACAACCTCGTGTCGTGGCGCATGGTCACGCCGCAGGCCGAGTGGCTCGAGGTCACGCGGCTCGACCACAACCTCGGCAAGATCCACGACGCGGCGGTCGCGACGTTCGACCTGCGCTGGTACGGGCCGGACGGCGTGAGGCAGCTGCGCAGCCGGACGCTGCGCATCCCGGGCGCCGCGTTCCGCAAGGCGGGGCTGGGCAAGGACGTCACCGACAAGTGCCTCGGCGGCCTGCCGGGCGTGCAGAAGGAGGGCTGCGACGGCATCGTCACCAGCGCGCGCTTCGTGCTGCACCGCATGCCGCCGGCGATCCGCACGGTGTGCCTCGAGTTCTTCGGCGCCGCGCGCGAGTCCACGCCGGCGATCGTCGAGGTGAAGTCGTATCTCGACGGCAGGCCGCATGGCGCCATGCTGGCCGGCCTCGAGCACCTCGACGAGCGCTACGTCAAGGCGGTCGGCTACGCGACGAAGGCCAAGCGCCACGGCCGGCCGCGCATGGTGCTGATCGCCGACGTCGTCGGCCACGACGAGGACGGCGTCGCGCGGGCCGCCTCGGAGGTCGTGCGCATCGCGAACGCGCGCGGTGCCGAGGGCTTCGTCGCCGCCTCGCCCGAGGCCCGGAAGAAGTTCTGGTCGGAGCGCGCGCGCACCGCCGCGATCGCCCGGCACACGAACGCGTTCAAGCTCAACGAGGACGTCGTCATCCCGCTCGACCGGCTCGGCGAGTACACCGACGGCGTCGAGCGGATCAACGTCGAGCACTCGCTCGCCAACAAGATCGAGCTGGCCGGCCGCATCGACGCGTTCCTCGCCTCGAGCGCGCTGGAGCACTGCTGGGGGCCGGACTCCGAGGCGCGGCCGCCGCAGGACCTGCTCGACGCGAAGGTCGAGGAGGCGCGCGCGCTGGTCGGCGAAGTCCGCGCGCGCTGGCAGGACCTCGCCGGCCGGCTCGACGAGACGTTCCCCGCGCTGCAGGACCACCGCGTGCGCGCTTCGTGGAAGACGGAGCTGCGCGACCCGCTGGAGGAGGTCTTCGACGGCCGCGCGTTCGCGCCGGTGGCGAGGCGGCTGCGCGAGATCCACGCCGAGGTGCTGCGCGGACGGCTCTTCGTCGCGCTGCACATGCACGCCGGCGACGGCAACGTGCACACCAACATCCCGGTCAACTCCGACGACTACCGGATGCTGCAGCAGGCGAACGACGCAGTGCGCCGCGTCATGGCGCTGGCGCGCTCGCTGGGCGGCGTGGTGTCGGGCGAGCACGGCATCGGCATCACGAAGCTCGAGTTCCTGAGCGACGCGGAACTCGCGCCGTTCGCCGAGTACAAGCGCGCCGTCGACCCGCAGGGGCGCTTCAACGCCGGCAAGTTCGAGCGCGGCCAGGGCCGGCCGGCGGACCTCACCGACGCCTACACGCCGAGCTTCTCGCTGCTGGGCGCCGAGAGCCTGATCCTCGAGCAGAGCGATATCGGCTCGATCTCCGACTCGGTGAAGGACTGCCTGCGCTGCGGCAAGTGCAAGCCGGTGTGCGCCACGCACGTGCCGCGCGCGAACCTCCTCTACAGCCCGCGCAACAAGATCCTCGCCGCGTCGCTGCTGATCGAGGCGTTCCTGTACGAGGAGCAGACGCGCCGCGGCGTGTCGCTGCGCCACTTCGACGAGTTCGGCGACGTCGCGGACCACTGCACGGTCTGCCACAAGTGCGCGAATCCGTGCCCGGTCGACATCGACTTCGGCGACGTGTCGATCGCCATGCGCAATCTGCTGCGCAAGGCCGGCAAGAAGCGCTGGCGGCCGGGGGCGGCGGCGTCGCTGCTCTACCTCAACGCCACCGATCCCACGACGATCCGCGCGGCGAAGAAGGTGATGATCGACTGGGGCTTCCGGGCGCAGCGGCTGGGTTACGGCTTCGCGAAGCGGCTGGGACTCGCCCGCGCGCAGACGACGCGCCCGCCCTCGACCGTCGGCGCCGCGCCGCTCAAGGCGCAGGTGATCCACTTCCTCAACAAGCCGATGCCCGCGGGCGTGCCGAAGCGCACGGCGCGCGCACTGCTCGATCTCGAGGACGAGCGCATCGTGCCGATCGTGCGCGACCCGGCGCGCGCCGCCGACGAGGCCGAGGCGGTGTTCTACTTCCCCGGCTGCGGCTCGGAGCGGCTGTTCTCGCAGGTGGGGCTCGCCACACAGGCGATGCTGTGGCACGTCGGCGCGCAGGTCGTGCTGCCGCCCGGCTACCTCTGCTGCGGCTACCCGCAGACCTCGTCCGGCAACCGCGACAAGGGCGAGGCGATCTCGACGTCGAACCGCGTGCTGTTCCACCGCGTGGCGAACACGCTCAACTACCTCGACATCCGCACCGTCATCGTGTCCTGCGGCACGTGCATGGACCAGCTGATGAAGTACGAGTTCGAGCGCATCTTCCCCGGCTGCAGGCTCCTCGACGTCCACGAGTACCTGATGGAGAAGGGCGTCGCGCTCCGGGGCGCCGCGGGCGTGCGCTACATGTACCACGACCCCTGCCACACGCCGATGAAGACCTACGCGCCGCTCAAGGTCGTCGGCGACCTCATGGGCGCGCCGGTCGCGCTCAACGAGCGCTGCTGCGGCGAATCGGGCACGCTCGCGGTGACGCGCCCGGACGTCGCCACGCAGGTGCGCTTCCGCAAGGAGGAGGAGATGACGGCGGGCGCGGCGAAGCTGCGCGCCGGCGGCGACGCGGGCGAGGTGAAGGTGCTGACCTCCTGCCCGTCGTGCCTGCAGGGGCTCGCGCGCTACGCGGACGACGCGGGCACGTCCGCCGACTACGTCGTCGTCGAGATCGCGCGGCGGGTCCTCGGCGAGAACTGGCTCGCCGAGTACGTCGAGCGCGCCAACCGCGGCGGCATCGAGCGCGTGCTCCTCTGACGCGAGCCCATCGCGCTGTCGTGAACAGCCGGAGGCCCGGCCGCCCGCCGTTCGTCCGCGGCGCACGGACGGGCTTACCGGCGAAGCGGAACCGGTTTATGCTAATGGCATGAAACTCCGGCAGCCGGATCCCCGGCATGCGGTAGGCTACGAAACCGCCCCGACGGCGCTGCGTCCCGCGGCGGGCGAGACGCGCCGGAAACCGGCGCGCGGCGACGGCTGGCGCCGCGCCGCGCAGGGGCCTAGCATTCCGACGCCATGACCGAGCCCGCTCCCCGCCTCTCCCCCGACATGGACGACGCCCCGCCGCTCGCGTTTACCGACGTCGACAGCGCGAAGCGCTGGGCGAAGTCGCTGCCGCTGCTCTCCGTGGGCCAGGCCTACGAAGCGTTCATGGGCCAGATGCGCGCGCTCGGCGCCGCGCAGCTGCCGCCGCGCGAGCGGGCCACGCTCACCGAGGTGCTGCGCGACCCGGCGATGCACCTGCACACCGAGCTCGCGCGCCGCTTCGCCGGCAAGCCGCAGCCTGCGGGCGAGCGCGAGTTCGAAGCGGCCGAGCAGGCGCTCGCGCTGTGGCAGGGCATGTGGGAGCAGTACTCGCACTGCCTCAAGCCGCTGCTCGAAGGCGACACCGAGCTCGCCGGCGTCAAGGCGAAGCTCGTGCAGCGCGGGCTCGCCGTCGGCAAGCAGATCGTCCTCGTGCACGGACTGGCGCGACGCGTGCCGCCGCCGTCCGTGTGGCAGGAGCTGCACGCGTACTACCGCATCGCCGAGATGCTCGACTGCGCGGTGCAGGCGGTGTCCGACGACCACGCGCCGCAGGCGGTCGGCCTGTCGTGCTACTCGACGTGGAGCCACGCGGTGCTGCTGGCGCTCGCCGACCCCTGGGCGATGAGCGTGCGGCAGATCGAGATCGCCGACCGCTGGCTCGGCGGCTGGGCGCGCAAGGTGTTCCCCTACGCGCAGCAGCGCGAGACCGAGGGCCTCGTGATGGTCGTCGACCTCGACGCCGGCGCCGGCGCGACGCTGATGGTCGCCGCGCCCCGCGAGGGCGCCGCTTCGATGCGCTACTGCTATCCGGGCAAGCTCGCGACCAGCGTGCGCGGCCGCCTCAAGCGCCTCGCGCAGGGGGCCGCGCCCGCGGAGCTCACGCTCGGCCACGACGTCTCCACCGAGCAGGCTGTGGCGCTGCTGTCGCATCTCGACGCCCACTGGTACCAGATCCGGCCGCCGCGCGAGTCGCAACGCATGAGCGTGGAGATGTGCACGGGGGGCCTGCCCGGCGCGTACTTCCGCGTGGGCGGGCGCACGTTCGACCGCAAGGACCCCCTCGGCCGCATGAGCTACCAGAACGCCCAGCACCTGGCCACGCTCGGCGCGCTCACCGACTACGACCGCAATCGCGAGGAAGCTGAGCGCTCGCTGCCGTGGGAGCGCTGGCAGGGACGCTACGAGTGGCGCGAGGCGTCGCTGGCGCGGTCCGCCGCCTCGGCGCACAAGTGGTTCCTCGACCAGCTCGTCACGCTGCGCGACGACGAGCGCACGCGGCTCGGGCACGTCACGCGCATCTCGCTCGACGCGGACGGGGTGCTCTCCGCGAACGTGCGCCTGTGGCCGGGCAACCCGCGCGCGATCGCCGCGCGCTCGCTGCTGTCGGCGTTCTCCGAGGACCCGCCGATGCCCCTGATCGAGCTGGTCGCCTCGCCGGAGGAGCCGGCGTCGCTGCTGGTCCCGCCGCGCACGTTCTCGCCCGGCCGCCAGCTGCGCTCGATAAACTCGGGGCCGGAGCGCTCCTTCAAGCTCGTCAAGCTGCTGCACCGCGGCGCGGACTTCGAGCGCGTGGCGTTCGAAGAGAACGACTGACCGCCGCCGCGGTCGCGACGCCATGAACCGCCTGGCGGGCGAGACGAGCCCGTACCTGCGGCAGCACGCGGACAACCCGGTCGACTGGCACCCCTGGGGCGAGGAGGCGTTCGCCCGCGCGCGCGCCGAGGACAAGCCGATTCTCCTCTCGGTCGGCTACTCGGCGTGCCACTGGTGCCACGTGATGGCGCACGAGTCCTTCGAGGACGAGACGGTGGCCGCGGCGATGAACCGCGACTTCGTCAACGTGAAGGTCGACCGCGAGGAGCGCCCCGACGTCGACCGCATCTACCAGACGGCGCACGCGCTGATGTCGCGGCGCGGCGGCGGCTGGCCGCTGACGGTGTTCCTGACGCCGTCGGGCGACCCGTTCTTCGCCGGCACGTACTTCCCGAAGGAGGGCCGCTACGGGCTGCCCGGCTTCCTCGATCTCCTGCCGCGCGTGGCGCAGGCGTGGCGCGAGAAGCGCGACGCGATCGCGGTGCAGGGCGACGAGCTGCGGCGCGCGCTCGCAAGCCTCGAGCCGTCGCGCGACGAGGGCGCGAACCTCCCCCGCGACGCCGCCGCGCGCCTGCTCGAGGACCTCGAGGCGACGTTCGACGCCGAGCACGGCGGCTTCGGCGGCGCGCCGAAATTCCCGCACGTTCCCGACCTCGCTTTCGCGCTCGCCGCCGGCGTCGGGCGCGGCTCGCGGCGGGCGATGACGATCGCCGCGCACACCGCGCGCAGGATGGCCGAGGGGGGCATCCACGACCAGCTGGGCGGCGGGTTCTGCCGCTACTCCGTCGACGGGCAGTGGCAGGTCCCGCACTTCGAGAAGATGCTCTACGACAACGCGGCGCTGCTCGGCTTGTACGCCGACCTCGCTCGAGCGGACGGCCACGGCGAGAGCGTGCTCTTCGCCGACGCGGCCGAGGGCATCGTGCTCTGGCTGGAACGCGAGATGCGCGCGGACGACGGCGGGATCTTCTCCAGCCTCGACGCCGACAGCGAGGGCGAGGAGGGCGCTTTCTACGTCTGGCAGGCGGGCGAGGTGCGCGATCTGCTCGACGAGGAGGAGTACGCGGTCGCCGCGCGGCACTACGGCCTCGACCGTGCGCCGAACTTCGAGGGGCGCGCGTGGAACCTCGCGATCGCACGGCCGCTGGACGACGTGGCGGCACGCCTCGGCATCGATGCCGGCGACGCGGAGCGGCTCGTGGGTTCGGCGCGCGCGAAGCTGTTCGCGGCGCGCTCGCGGCGCGTGCGACCCGGGCTCGACGACAAGGTCCTCACGTCGTGGAACGCGCTCGCGATCGCGGCGCTAGCGCGGGCGTCGCGCCGGCTCGCGTGGCCCGACTGCGCCGACCTCGCGTTCGCCGCGCTCGACGCCCTGCGGCGCCATGCCTGGCGCGACGGGAGGCTCCTCGCCACGCGCAAGGGCGAGCGCGCGCACCTCAACGCCTACCTCGACGACTACGCGTTCACGCTGGTGGCGCTCGACGAGGCGCTGCGCACGCGCTTCCGCCTCGAGGACTACGCCTTCGCGCGCGAGATCGCCGACGCGCTGCTCGCGCGCTTCGAGGACGCCGACGACGGCGGCTTCTGGTTCACGAGCCACGACCACGAGGCGCTGATCCACCGCGCGAAGCCGGGCCACGACGACGCGACGCCCTCGGGCAACGGCATGGCGGCGCTCGGGCTGATCGCGCTCGGGCACCTCGCCGGGGAGCCGCGCTACCTCGCGGCCGCGGAGCGCGCGCTGCGCCTTTTCGGCCCGCGGATCGCGCAATCGCCGCGCGGCTACGCGACGCTGGTGACGGCGCTACAGGCGCTCGAGCGGCCGCCGGCGGTGGTGCTGCTCGCCGGCGAACCGCACGCGACCGCGGCGTGGCACGCGGCGCTGGAGCAGGAGATCCGCCCGGGCGTTCACGCCTACGACGTCGGCGGGATCGACTTGCCCGACGAGCTGCGCCGCGGCCCCGCCGCCGGCGAGGGCGCGGTCGCGTGGGTGTGCGAGGCGACGGCCTGCCTTCCGCCGGTCGGCTCGCTGCCTGACCTGCGGGCGATCCTCGACGCGCGGCGTTCCTGATAACATTCGGCGCCTTTTCACCCGCCACGACGGAGCCACTCGATGAGACTGTCCGTAACTCTCGCCGCCGCCGCGCTGCTCGCCGCCGGCGCCGCCGAGGCGCAGAGCGCCGAGGACCTGCTGAAGAAGCACGCCTGCACTGCCTGCCACTCCATCGACAAGAAGGGCGTCGGCCCCGCCTACAACGACGTCGCCGCGAAGTACAAGGGCGACGCGAAGGCCGCCGCCACGCTCGCCGAGAAGGTGAAGAAGGGCGGCTCCGGCAAGTGGGGCGCGGTGCCGATGCCGCCGAACGCCGCGGTGCCGGATGCGGACATCGCGAAGATGGTCGCGTTCGTGCTGGCGCTCACGAAGTAGCGCACGGGGCGGACTGCGGAGGGGCGGCGCGCGGACGGAGTGGGCTCGCGGGTGCCCTCCGCAGGGCGAACGCGGGCACGCGAGTCCCGGGCCCTTCTCCCGACTTTGCTTTTTGCCGTCCCAGCCGGTAACCTCTCTCCTGTCCCCGCAGGAGAGAGCGCCGCGCAGCAGCACCGCGCGATGCCGCCGAAGGCGTAATCCCCGGATCGCTCAGGCAAAGAGGACTGTCGGGACGGCATCGCCATCTGGAGAGCGGCCGGCGAGCGCGAAACGCATCGCGCGCGCGTGCGGCCCACCGAAGGGGCACGCGACGGGCCGCCGGCCCGCCGCAATCTCTCAGGTACAAGGACAGAGGGGGCTCGAGGCACGGCGGCGCACCTGGCGCAGCCGGGCCGGCGGCCCCGTCACCCTTGTCTCCGGAGATCCGCCAGTGCCCCGCCACACACCGCTCCACGAGCTGCACCGCGAACGCGGCGCGCGCATGGTCGACTTCGGCGGCTGGGACATGCCGCTCTCCTACGGCTCGCAGGTCGAGGAGCACCACGCGGTGCGCCGCGACGCGGGCATGTTCGACGTCTCGCACATGCGCGTGCTCGACGCGACGGGAGCCGACGTCCGCGGCTTCCTGCGCCACGCGCTCGCCAACAACGTCGACAAGCTGAAGGAGCCGGGCAAGGCGCTCTACTCCTGCCTGCTCGACGACGCCGGGCACGTGCTCGACGACCTCATCGTCTACTTCCTCGACGAGGGCTTCTTCCGCATCGTCGTCAACGCCGCGACGGCGGACAAGGACGTCGCGTGGCTGCGCGGGCTGGCCGCGCGGAGCGCGCCCGGGATCGCGTTCCGCGAGCGCGGCGACCTCGCGATGATCGCCGTGCAGGGGCCGAACGCGCGTGCGAAGGTGTGGCAGGCGTTGCCGGACACGCAGGCGCCGACCGCCTCGCTCAAGCCGTTCACCGCCGCGGCGGTCGGCGAGCGCTTCGTGGCGCGCACCGGCTACACCGGCGAGGACGGCTTCGAGATCGTCACGCCGGCGGCGAGCGCGGCGGACGACTGGCGGGCGCTGGAAGCGGCGGGCGTGAGGCCCTGCGGCCTCGGCGCGCGCGACACGCTGCGCCTCGAGGCGGGCATGAACCTCTACGGCCAGGACATGGACGAGAGCGTCGGCCCGTTCGAGTCCGCGCTCGCCTGGACCGTGGACATGGCAAGCCCGCGCGACTTCGTCGGCAAGGCGGCGCTGGCCGCGGCCCCGCGCGACCGCGCGCTCGTCGGGCTGGTGCTCGACGGCGGCGGCGTGCTGCGCGCGCACCAGAAGGTGCACACGGCGCACGGGGAAGGCGAGGTCACGAGCGGCACGTTCGCGCCCACGCTCGGCCGCTCGATCGCATTCGCGCGCGTGCCCGCGGCGGTCGCCGTCGGCGACACAGTCGCAGTCGAGGTGCGCGACAAGAGGCTGCCGGCGCGCGTCGTCAAGCCGCCGTTCGCCCGCAACGGCAAGGCGCTGGTGGCCGCGTGAGCCCGCTGGGCCGTCCCAAGGGCGAACGAGCCCCGCAGCGCGAAGCGCGGAGGGTAGTCCAATGAGCCGCCCGGCGGGGGGCCCCGTGCAACGCCCGTTTCCGCACTTCACGGACGCCGGCGCACGGGGATCGACGGCAAGGCGAATCGCGGCACGCCGCCGACATGCTGCGATGCGCATCGCCGAACGTGTTCGGCGAGGCGGCGGGACGACATGATCGCCATCCGCCCGCTCGTCGCCACCGACTTCGCGGCCTATCGCGCCGTGCGGCTGCGCGGCCTCGCCGAGCACCCGGAGGCGTTCTCCTCGTCGTTCGAGGAGGAGGCGACTCCCGAGGGCGATGCGCGCATCGCGCGCCGCCTCGAACCCTCCGCGCAGGCGCCGCACGACGGCATGCTCGGCGCGTTCGACGGCGCAGCGCTCGTCGGCACGATCGGCATGACGGTGGACATGCGCGCGAAGCTGCGCCACCGCGGCCTCGTCGTCGGCATGTACGTGGTGCCCGAGCGCGCCGGCGAAGGCATCGGCCGCGCGCTGCTCGACGCGCTGGTCGAGCGCGCCCGCGCGATTCCCGGGCTCACCGGGCTCTCGCTCACGGTCACCGACGGCAACGACGCCGCGGTGCGGCTCTACGAGCGCGCGGGGTTCGCCGTCGCCGGCCGCGAGCCGGAGGCCGTGCGCGTGGCCGGCGTGGCCCACGACAAGCTGATCATGTTCCGCCGTTTGTGACTCTCTCCATCCCACCTCTTCCGCCGGAGCGAAACGCATGAAACTCCCCGCCGATCTCCGCTACACCGCGAGCCACGAGTGGATCCGCAGCGAAGCCGACGGCACGCTGACCATCGGCATCACCGATCACGCGCAGTCCTCGCTCGGCGACCTCGTCTTCCTCGAGCTGCCCAGGCCCGGACGCAAGGTGGCCGCGGGCGAGGCCGTCGCGGTCGTCGAGTCGGTCAAGGCCGCCTCCGACGTCTACGCGCCCGTGACGGGCGAGGTCGTCGACGCGAACGACGCGATCGTCGCCACACCCGAGGCAGTGAACCAGGATGCCTACGCCTCGTGGCTGTTCCGCATCCGCCCCGCGGGTGCCGTCGACGCCGGCAAGCTGCTCGACGCGGCCGCCTACGAGGCGACGGTCGGCCAAGACTGAATCAGGCGAACGCAGCGAGGGGACGATGCTGAAGAGCGAGAACGGCGGCCGCGGCAGCGCGGCGAGGCGGGAGGCGGTGCGCGACCTCGAGCGGCGCGACGCGTTCGCGGCAAGGCACCTCGGCAGCGCCGGCGCGGACCAGGCCGCGATGCTGCGCACGCTGGGGTATGCCACGCGCGCCGAGCTGATCGACGCGGTCGTGCCCGCCGCGATCCGCGCGCGCGCGCCGCTGGAGCTTCCCGAGGCAGTCGACGAGGCCGAGGCGCTCAACCGCCTGCGCGCGATCGCGGTGCGCAACGAGCCGCTGCAGTCTTTCATCGGGCAGGGCTACTACGGGACCTACACGCCCGGCGTGGTCCTGCGCAACGTGCTGGAGAGCCCCGCCTGGTACACGGCGTACACGCCCTACCAGCCGGAGATCTCGCAGGGGCGGCTCGAGGCGCTGGTCAACTTCCAGACGATGGTGTGCGACCTGACCGGCATGGCGATCGCCAACGCGTCGATGCTCGACGAGGCGACCGCAGCAGCCGAGGCGATGGCGCTGTGCCTGCGCGCCGGCGGCCAGGGACGCACGCTCTTCGTCGCCGACGACGTGTTCGCGCACACGCTGGACGTCGTGCGCACGCGCGCCGCGCCGCTCGGCGTGGAAGTCGTCACCGGCCCCGCGGCGGCGGCCGGCCACGTCGACGCGTTCGCCGTGCTGCTCCAGTACCCGGGCGCCGACGGCGAGGTGCGCGACCTCCGCGAAGTCGCCGCGACCGCGCGCGCGAAGGGCGTGCGGGTGATCGTCGCCGCCGACCTGCTCGCGCTCGCGCTGCTGGCGCCGCCCGGCGAGTGGGGCGCGGACGTCGTCGTCGGCTCGGCGCAGCGCTTCGGCGTGCCGATGGGCTACGGCGGGCCGCACGCCGGCTACCTCGCCACGCGCGACGAGTTCAAGCGGCAGATGCCGGGGCGGCTCGTCGGCGTCACGATCGACGCCAACGGCGACCCGGCCTACCGGCTCGCGCTGCAGACGCGCGAGCAGCACATCCGGCGCGAGAAGGCGACGTCGAACATCTGCACCGCGCAGGTGCTGCTGGCCGTCATGGCCGGCATGTACGCGGTGTGGCACGGGCCGGAGGGGCTCGCGGCCATCGCGCGCCGCGTGCACCGCCTGACGGCGATCCTGCGCACGGGGCTCGTGCGCCTGGGCTACGACGTGCGCAACGCCGCGTTCTTCGACACGCTGGTCGTCGCGACCGGCGAGCGCACCGGGCGGATCCACCGCGAAGCGGTCGCGCTGGGCATGAACTTCCGCCGCATCGACGCGACCTCGCTCGGCCTCTCGCTCGACGAGACGACGCGCGTCGAGGACCTGCGGCGCGTGCTGCTCGCGTTCGCCGGCGACGACCTGCCGTTCGCCGTCGACGCGCTCGACGGGGAGGCGCAGGAAGCGCTGCCGTCCGCGCTGCGGCGCGCTTCGCCGTTCCTGACGCACCCGGTGTTCCACGCCTACCGCTCCGAGACGGAGATGCTGCGCTACCTGCGCAGGCTCGCCGACCGCGACCTCGCGCTAGACCGGGCGATGATCCCGCTCGGCTCGTGCACGATGAAGCTCAACGCGACCGCCGAGATGCTGCCGGTCACGTGGCGCGAATTCGCGCACGTGCACCCGTTCGCGCCCGCCGAGCAGGCGGAAGGCTACCTCGCCCTGGTCGAGGAGCTCGAGCGCATGCTGTGCGCGTGCACCGGCTACGACGCGGTGTCCCTGCAGCCCAACGCGGGCTCGCAGGGCGAGTACGCGGGCCTGCTGATCATCCGGGCGTGGCACGCCTCGCGCGGCGAGGGCCGGCGCGACGTCTGCCTGATCCCCTCCTCGGCGCACGGCACCAACCCGGCCTCCGCGCAGATGGCGGGCATGCGCGTCGTCGTCGTCGCGTGCGACGCGGACGGCAACGTCGACCTCGCCGACCTCGAGAAGAAGGCGGCGGCGCACGCGCAGGACCTCGCCGCGATCATGGTCACCTACCCGTCGACGCACGGCGTGTTCGAGGCCGGCATCGTGCGCATCTGCGACATCGTGCACGCGCACGGCGGGCAGGTGTACGTCGACGGCGCGAACCTCAACGCGCTCGTGGGGCTCGCGGCGCCGGGGAAGTTCGGCGCCGACGTCTCGCACCTCAACCTGCACAAGACGTTCTGCATCCCGCACGGCGGCGGCGGGCCCGGCGTGGGGCCGGTCGCGGTGAAGGCGCACCTCGCGCCTTTCCTGCCCGGGCACCGCCACATGCCGCCGCGGCTCGACGGCGCCGGCGCGTCCGCCATGCCGATCGGTCCCGTGGCTGCGGCGCCGTTCGGCAGCGCGTCGATCCTGCCGATCTCGTGGATGTACGTGACGATGATGGGCGCCGAGGGCCTGCGCGCCGCGACCGAGACGGCGATCCTGCACGCGAACTACGTCGCGAAGCGCCTCGCGGGCCACTACCCGGTGCTCTACGCGGGGCCGGGCGGGCTCGTCGCGCACGAGTGCATCCTCGACCTGCGGCCGCTCAAGGCCGCGGCCGGGATCGAGGTCGAGGACGTCGCCAAGCGGCTGATCGACTACGGCTTCCACGCGCCGACGATGAGCTTCCCCGTCCCCGGCACGCTGATGGTCGAGCCCACCGAGAGCGAGAGCAAGGCGGA
This sequence comes from Betaproteobacteria bacterium, assembly GCA_029884335.1. Taxonomy (GTDB): domain Bacteria; phylum Pseudomonadota; class Gammaproteobacteria; order Burkholderiales; family Casimicrobiaceae; genus VBCG01. Next base: position 6,585 of record JAOUIA010000035.1, on the reverse strand, counting down.
GCTCGACCGCTTCGTCGACGCGATGATCGCGATCCGTGGCGAGATCGCCGCGATCGAGCGCGGCGAGATGGATCGCGCCGACAACCCGCTCAAGCACGCCCCGCACACCGCGAGGATGGCCGGCGCCGACGACTGGCCGCACGCGTATTCACGGCGCATCGCGGCGTGGCCGGCGGCCGGGCAGGACGCGGTGAAGTACTGGCCCCCGGTCGCGCGCGTCGACAACGTCTACGGCGACCGCAACCTGTTCTGCTCGTGCATCCCGGTGGCGGAGACCGCCTGAGCGCAGCCGCCGGAGCTCGTCGTGATGGGGCGAGCCCGCGGTCGCCATCAGTCTGCAGGTCTTGGCGGCGCTGTGGAAGCGGGCCGCGCCCGCCCCTTCGCGCCCGCCTCCGCATGCGCCGCTTCCGCGCCGACCCGCCGCTCGTCCCCGCCCACCAGCCGATCGTACGGTCGTACCGGGCGCATCCTGCGACACGGCCTTAGAATCGCTTCCGTCGAACGCACCGTCTTCCGCGACACGTGCTGAAGCTCGCTTCGATCTCCCGATGGCAGGCCGGCGGCGGCCACCTCGCCATCTCCGCCGCGATCGGCGTCGCCGTGCTGGCGGCGATGATCTTCGTCTGGTACCCGCCTCCCTACTTCGAGGCGGCTGGCGGCAACGACCTCGTCCTCCTGATGGTCGGCGTCGACGTGGCGCTCGGCCCGCTGCTCACGCTCGCCGTGTTCAATCCCGGCAAGGGCATGCGCAAGCTGCGCTTCGACCTCGCGGTGATCGGCCTCTGCCAGCTGGCGGCGCTGGCCTACGGCGTGCACGTGATGTTCGTCGCGCGGCCGGCCTACCTCGTCTACGCCGTCGACCGCTTCGACCTCGTGATGAACAACCAGCTCTCCGACGCGGAGCTCGCGAAGGCCGCCCCGCCGTGGAACGCGCGGCTGCTCGCCATGCCCCCGACCGTCGGCGCGCGCGTGCCTGCGGACCCGAAGCTCAAGGAGGAGTCGCTGTTCCTCGCGCTGGGGGGCGTGGACCTGCCGCAGCAGCCGCGCTTCTACGTGCCCTACGACGAGGTCGCCGCCGACGCGGCGAAGCGCGCGCAGCCGCTCTCCGAGCTGCGCAAGCTCAATCCGGAGGCCGCGGCGCGGATCGACGCCGTCGTCGCGAAGTCAGGCCGCGTGGAGGCGCAGCTCGGCTTCCTGCCCGCGCGCGCGCCGAACCGCGACTTCGCCGTGATCGTCGACCGCGGCAGCGGCGCGATCGTCGAGCGCGCGATGCTCAAGCCCTGGACCTGATCGTCAGGGCAGGCGCAGCGCTGCGGCGATGCGCCAGGCGCGACCGGTCGCATCGCGCGTCCACAAGTGCAGGTAGTGGCCGCCGCCCGCGGCGGACTTCGTCGTGCCGTAGGTGTACGCGAGGTCGCCGCTGCGAGCCATGTCGCCGCCGATCGGCTGCAGCGACTCCTCGTGCGCCGGCCACGCAGCAGCGATCGCGGGTGCGCCGGCCGCGTGCCACTCGCCGCTGCGCTGCGCGAGCGCGTCGGGGGCGAGCCGCGCGAGGAAGTCCTCGCGAGTCCATCGCGCGCCGCGCTCGCCGGCGAGGAGCGCCTCGAGCGAGGCGTCGACCCCCGGCGCGGCCGCACGCACGACGGGGGAGGGCGCGAGCCGCTCGTGCGCGACCGGTGCGGGCGACGTCACGCCCGCGTCGATGACCACGCGCCAAGGCTGGCCATCGCCGCGCTTCCACACGGAGAAGAACGTCGAGTGCCGTACCGGCGAGCTGCCGTCGCGGCGCGAGAACCGCGCGGGGCCGGTCGTGTAGCCGAAGTCGCCGGACGCGGCGACGCCGCTCGCCACCGGCTCCCACTCGAGCAGCGCGGCGTGCGGGTCCGCCGGCGGCCGCGCGAACACGTCCTCCACCCGCGCGGGAGCCGGCACGAACAGGAGGCCGCCGGTCGCGAAGTGGCGCAGGAACGCGGCGCGAACGCCGGCGTCGAGCGCGTCGCGCGCGAACGCACGCTCGGCGGCGACGAGCGACGCGTGCGCTTCGCCGGTCGCGCGCGGCGCGGTGCCGCAAGCGGATACGAGGAGAGCTGCTGCCAGGGCGAGGGGGGCGGCGAGCGCGGGCATGGGGCGGGCGTCGAAGCGGTGGGCGTCTATAATTCGACGCTTTGCCGGTCGCTGTCCACATGCTTCGTCGTTCCCTCGCGGCAGCGTTCACCGCGCTGCTCCCGCTCGCGCTTGCCCTGGCGCCCGACGCGCGTGCCCAGGCCGTGCCCGGCGCCGCGGCGGTCGCGCCGGCGATCTCGCCTCCGGCGGTGGCTGCGGCAGCGCACGTCCTCGTCGATCTCGCCAGCGGGCAGACGCTCGTGGCGGCAAACGCCGACGAGAAGCGCGACCCCGCGTCGCTGACCAAGCTGATGACCGCCTACCTCGCCTTCGGCGCGCTGCGCCAGAAGGCCATCGTGCCGTCGCAGATGGTGAGCGTCTCGCAGAAGGCGTGGCGCGCGGAGGGCTCGCGGATGTTCATCGAGCCGCGCCGGACGGTGTCGGTCGAGGAGCTGCTGAAGGGCATGATCGTGCAGTCGGGCAACGATGCGTCGATCGCGCTCGCCGAGCTGATCGGCGGCAGCGAGGAGCAGTTCGTCGTGACGATGAACGAGGCGGCGGCGCGGCTCGGCATGGCGAACACGCGCTTCGCCAACGCGACCGGGCTGTCCGGCCCGCAGCACCACTCGACCGCCGAGGACCTCGCGAAGCTCGCCGGCGCGCTGATCCGCGACTACCCCGAGTACTACCCGCTCTACGCGCTCAAGGAATTCCGCTACAACAACATCACGCAGGCGAACCGCAACCGGCTGCTGTGGACGGACCCGCACGTCGACGGCGTCAAGACCGGCCACACCGAGCAGGCCGGCTGGTGCCTGATCGCCTCGGCGCGGCGTGGCGAGCGGCGGCTGCTCTCGGTGGTGCTCGGCGCGGCCTCCGACGCCGTGCGGGCGGCGGAGAGCCAGAAGCTCCTCAACTACGGATTCCAGGCCTTCGACACCGTGCAGCTCTACCAGGCGGGCAAGCCGGTCGCGGCGCTCGACGTGTGGAAGGGCGCCGCCCGGCAGGTCGCGGCGGGCTTCGTCGCCGACCGGCACCTGACGCTGCCGAAGGGGCAGGCCGAAAGGCTGCAGCTGACGCTCGTCGCGCAGGAGCGGCTGATCGCGCCGGTGCAGCGCGGGCAGCGCGTGGGCCTCGTGCGCGTCACGTTGGCAGGCCGGACCGCGGCGGAGTTCCCGCTGATCGCGCTCGAGGACGTGGGCACCGCGAGCCTGCTCGGCCGCGCGTGGGACACGGTGCGGCTGTGGTTCAAGTGACCGCCGCGGACGCGGCGGTCATCCCCGCGGAGGCGGGGATCCAGAGTCCTTGCTCCGCGTGGAAACGACACTGGGCCCCCGCCTCCGCGGGGGCGACGCTGTGGATTGTCGTCATCCCCGCGGAAGCGGGGATCCAGAGTCTTCGCAGCGCACAAGAAGCTGGGCTCCCGCTTGCGCGGGAGCGACGCATGAGAGGATGACCCATGACCGACGCGCAACCGATCGTTTACCTCAACGGCGTCTTCGTGCCGCTCGGCGACGCGAAGATCTCCGTGCTCGACCGCGGCTTCATCTTCGGCGACGGCGTCTACGAGGTGATCCCGGTCTACGGTCGCAAGCCGTTCCGCATGCCGCAGCACCTCGCGCGCCTGCGGCGGAGCATGGACGGCATCGGGCTTGCCAACCCGCACACGGACGCAGAGTGGGAGCGCCTCGTCGCCGAGCTGTGCTCGCGGCAAGCGTTTGCCGACCAGTCGGTCTACCTTCAGGTGACCCGCGGCGTGGCGAAGCGCGACCACGCGTTCCCCACGGGCGTCGCGCCGACGGTGTTCATGATGTCGAACCCCCTCGCGGTGCCGACGCGCGAGCAGGTCGAGCGCGGGGTCGCGGTGGTCACGGCGGAGGACAACCGCTGGCGGCGCTGCGACCTCAAGACGACGTCGCTGCTCGGGAACGTGCTGATGCGCCAGCTCGCCGCGGAGGCCGGCGCGGTCGAGACGGTGATGTTCCGCGACGGCTTCCTCACCGAGGCCTCCGCGTCGAACGTGCTGCTGGCGATCGGCGGGACCATCGTCGCCCCGCCGACGGACAACCTCATCCTGCCCGGGATCACCTACGACGCGGCGGTCGAGTTCGCGCGCGACGCCGGCTTGCCGGTGACGATCAGGCCGGTGCGCAGGGAGGAAGCGCTTGCCGCCGACGAGATGTGGCTGTCCTCGTCGACGAAGGAGGTCCTCGCGGTCACGACCGTCGACGGCAGGCCGTTCGGAGGCGGCAAGCCGGGGCCGGTGTTCCGGCGGATGTGGGAAGTGTTCCAGGCGCGCAAGCCGCGCTGACTCCCCTCACCCCCGACCCCTCTCCCCGCTGACGCGGGGCGAGGAGAGGAAGGCGCGTCCCCGCATGGCCACCTCTCCCCTCTCCTGCCGTCAGGCGGGAGAGGGGCCGGGGGTGAGGGCCCGCGCGCTCATGGCAGCGGCGAAGTGGTGCGGAAGCGGCCGTGGTGAAACACGAGCCCCGGGCCGTGCCGCCGCCGGCAGCGCACCACCTCGCCGACGAAGAGCACGTGGTCGCCGGCGACCTGGCGCGAGTGGTGCCGGCACTCGAACCACGCGACCGCGCCCGCGATCAGCGGAGCGCCGGCCCAGCCCAGCGTGTAGGGCACGCCGGCGAAGCGGTCGGCGTGCGGCCGCGAGAAGCGGCGCGCGAGCGCGACCTGGTCCTGCGCGAGCACGCTGATCGCGTAGCGCTCGCAGCGCTCGAAGGCGGCGAGGGTGCCCGCGTCGTAGCCCAGGCTCCAGACCACCAGCGGCGGAGCCAGCGACACCGAGTTGAACGAGTTCGCGGTGAATCCGGCGAAGCTCGCGGTGCCGCCGCCCGTCGCGATGATCGTCACGCCGGTGGCGAACTCCGACATGGCATCGCGGAACGCGCGTTCGCCGAAGTCAGGCGGGTCGGGCTGTAGAGGCGGGGGCTGGGAAGGCAAGGGAGCGGGCGGCAGGCCGGGCGCTGCCGGAAATCGCTTCGAGGGGCGAAGGGCGGTCGATGGTAGGCGGGGGCGCGGCGACCGTCAATCGACAGTGCGCGGTTTCGGCGCCAACGGGCCCTCCCCCGATGCCATCTGCGCCGATCGGCGCTAGACTATTCAATTCCGATTGCGATTTCCCAGGAGGAGCGTGCCATGGCCGCGACCCTTGCGAGTCTGATCGAGAACCGCTACGGCCGTACGCAGGTCCCCATCGAGGTCGTCCTGCCCGACGGCGGGCGCGTGCGGCTCGCCGACGCGCCGGACGTCCAGGTGATCGCGCGCACCGCGCGCGGGCTCGCCGCGCTCGCGCGGCCGGCGCTCGGCCGCCTCGCGCAGGCGTACGTGCGCAACGACATCGACTTCAACGGCAACGCCCGGCGCATGCTCGCCGTCGCCGAGCGCATGGTCGGCGACATCCGCCACGGCCCGTCGCTCACCGGGCGCGCGAAGCTGTGGGTACACCAGCGGCGCGCGAACCGCAGGAACATCGCGCACCACTACGACGTCAGCAACGCGTTCTACCGGCTGTGGCTGGACGAGCGCATGGTGTACTCGTGCGCGTACTTCGGAAGCGCCGACGACACGCTGGACGCCGCGCAGGAGGCGAAGCTCGACCTCATCTGCCGCAAGCTGCGGCTCGCGCCCGGCGAGAGGCTCCTCGACGTCGGCTGCGGCTGGGGCGGGCTGATCTTCCACGCGGCCGAGCGCTACGGCGTCGACGCGACGGGGATCACGCTCTCGCGCAACCAGCTCGAGCACGTGCGCGGCGAGATCGCGCGGCGCGGCCTCGGCGGGCGCGTGCGCGCCGAGCTCACCGACTACCGCGACCTGCCCGGGGACGCGCGCTACGACAAGATCGCCAGCGTGGGGATGTTCGAGCACGTCGGCGTCGCCCGCCTGCCGGGCTACTTCGCGAAGCTGCGCGACGCGCTCAAGCCCGGCGGCTTCGTGCTCAACCACGGCATCACGCACAACGCCCTGCACGGCGAGAGCCTCGGCAGCGGCATCGGCGAGTTCGTCGAGGACTACGTGTTCCCGGGCGGCGAGCTCACCCACGTGTCCACGGTGATGCGCGCGATGGCGCAGGCCGGCCTCGAGGCCTTCGACGCCGAGGCGCTGCGCGAGCACTACGCTAAGACGCTGTGGCACTGGACCGAGCGGCTGGAGGCGAACGCCGCGGCCGCGCGCGCCGAGGTCGGCGAGGAGCGCTACCGCGTCTGGCGCATCTACATGGCGGGCTCGGCCCACGCGTTCGAGCGCGGCTGGCTGTCGCTGTGGCAGGTGCTCGGCGGCAAGGCGCACGCGGACGGCCGCCTGCCGCACCCGCTCACGCGCGAGGACTTCTACCGTCGACCCTAGAACCTATCTCACAATCATCCACGCGTGCGACGGGATTCCCGCGGGCGCAGTTCTAGGCGCGAGGCGCGCCGTTTGGTTGACCCAAACAAGCAACGAGCAACACCGAAATGCGGCCGCGGGGAC
>JAOUIA010000097.1 GCA_029884335.1 Betaproteobacteria bacterium | reverse complement strand
CCACGGGCGGCCGGTGGCGGGATTGACCGTGGTCGGGCCCGACGAGCCGAAGCAGCTGCCGAGGTTGTTGACGCCCACGACGAAGAAGCGCTCGGTGTCGAGCGCCTTGCCCGGCCCGACCATGTTGTCCCACCACCCGACGTTGTCCTCGTCGCTGTCGTAGTACCCGGCGACGTGGTGCGACGCGTTGAGCGCGTGGCAGACGAGGACCGCGTTGCTCGCGTCGGCGTTCAGCGTGCCGTAGGTCTCGTAGGCGAGGTCGAACGAGTCGAGCCGGCGGCCGCAGGCGAGCTCGAGCGGCTCGGTGAAGTGCGCGCTTTGCGCGACGACGGCGCCCACCGAGCCGCCCCGCGCGGCGCTCGGCTGGGTGCCCCCGGTGGTGGCGGCGAAGGACGGCATGCGTGGCTTCGGGCTGGCGCAGACGACAAAAAACCCGCCCAGCTTCGCCAAGCGGGTCGGGTTGCTTCGCCGCGCCCCTTCCGCTTTAGCCGTATTTCTGCGGGGGCCGCGAAGCCCCCGGCGCCCGCAAGCTGGACTCAAATCGGCGCCGAACCGCCGCAAGTGTAAGCCATGCCGGCTTCCCGCGGCCAACGCCGGGGAATCCGGCAGCGCCAGGGGCTGTTTGCCCTGACGAGCCACCCGTCCGGCGCCGGGAAGCGTCGCCGGGAGCCAAGCCGGTCGCCCGCGCCCGACGAACGGCGCGGCCGGCCCTTCGCCGGCCGTCATGACGACTGCATAATATGACACCGGAATGGGCGGCGAACGACCGCCCGACGCCATCGCTGCGCGCCCGCTGCCGGGCCGCGCCGGAGCACGCTTCATGAGGCAAACGATCTTCGCCGCGGCGATCGCCGCGCTCGCCATCTTCGCTTCCGTGCCGGATGCGCAAGCCCAGGCCGGGCGGCGCTACTACTGCGGCCAGGGCGAGAGCACTTCGACCTGCGGCCCCAGTGCGGCGCCCGGGCTCGCGAACTCCTGCGCTGCGGCCGGCTGCCACAACCGCAACCCGCTCAACGACTCGCAGGGCCGCGCGATGCGTGGCGCGGGCAGCGCCGGCACGATCATGGGTTCGCGCGACGCCGGCATGCAGGCGGCACTTTCGAACTACACGCCGGCCGAAATCGACGCCATCGCGGCCTGGCTGCTCACGCTCGTCACGGGCGGCTCGCAGCCGTCCTGCAGCCTGACGGCGAGCAATCCGACGCCGAATACGGGCACTTCGATCACGCTGACCGCGTCGTGCACGAACTCGCCGACCGGCTACGCGTGGACGAATTGCACCAGCACGACGTCCACCTGCACGACCACGCGCTCGGTCGCCGGCAACGTGACCTACTCGGTCACCGCCACCAACGCGAGCGGCGCGAGCTCCCCGGCGAGCGTGACCGTCGGGTGGACCACGCCCGGCGGCACGCCGCCGCCGCCGCCGCCGCCCGCGCCGCCGCCCGAGACGCCGCCGCCGACGATGACGGTCGTCGAGTACTTCCACGCCGGCATGGGCCACTACTTCATCACCGGCTTCCCCGCGGAGATCGGCGCGCTCGACAGCGGGGCGGTCGCGGGCTGGGCGCGCACCGGGCGTTCGTTCCTAGCCTACTCGGCCACCAACGGCAATCAGGCCCCCGTGTGCCGCTTCTTCACCGCGGCGTTCGCGCCGAAGAGCTCGCACTTCTACACGCCCAGCGCCGAGGAGTGCAACGGGCTGCGCAGCTCGAGCCGCGACTGGCAGTACGAGGCCGACTCTTTCTACGTGCGCCTCGCCGACCCGGTCAGCGGGTCGTGCCCCACCGGCACGCAGCCGGTCTATCGCCTCTACAACGATGGCCAGACGGGCGCGCCGAACCACCGCTACACGACGGACCACGCGCTGCGCACGCAGATGATGGGTCAGCGATGGACGCCGGAGGGCTACGGGCCCGAGGGCGTGTCGTTCTGCGTCCCGTTCTGATCGAGAGGACATGAACGCCGTGAGCCGCCGCTGTGCCGGCCCGATCCGCGTCCTCGCGGCGGGCGCGGCCCTGGCCGCGCTGCTCGCGGCCGCGCCCTCGGCAGCGCAGTCGATCTCGCGCGGGGCATCGCTCTACACGGTGCTCGGCTGCGATGCCGGCAACTGCCACGGCGCGAACCCGCTCGAGAACCTGCGCAACGTGATGAACGGCGCGGGCAGTCCTAGCACGATAGAGTTCGCCTCGGTGACGCGCACCGAGATGAACCACCTCTACGCGACGTTCATCTCCGACCAGACCGCGGCGCAGGACATCGCCGCGTGGCTGCGCTCGGTGGCGAACTCCGCGCCGCCGCCTCCTCCTCCCGTCACCGCGCCGACGACGACCGTCGTCGAGTACCTCCACGCCGGCTTCGGCCACTACTTCGTCACCGGCATCGCAGGCGAGATCAGCGCGCTCGACGGCGGGCAGGTTGCGGGCTGGGCGCGCACCGGCCGGACGTTCAAGGCCTACGCGTCGGGGGGAACGGGCCTGACCGTCGTGTGCCGCTTCTTCACCGTCGCCTTCGCGCCGAAGAGCTCGCACTTCTACACGCCGATCGCATCGGAGTGCTCCGGCCTGCGCGGCGACCCCCGCGTCTGGCAGTACGAAGGCGACGCGTTCTACGTGCAGCTCTCCGACGCCGCCGGCGCGTGCCCCGGCGGCACGAGCCCCGTGTACCGCCTCTACAACTCGGGCCAGGGCGGCGCGCCGAACCACCGCTACACGACCGACTCCGACGTCCGCGCAGCGATGATGGCGAGCGGCTGGGTCCCCGAGGGCTTCGGCGCGCAGGGCGTCGCGTTCTGCTCGCCGCCCTGAAATCAGGGTCAGACTCGACTTTTCCCCGCAGCGACCCCGAGCGCGAACCCGCTGATTTGTAACGGCTTCTGACGAATAGTCGAGTCTGACCCTACTTTCTCTGACGTGAGCTTGCGCCCGCGCGGCTAACCCCCGCCGGGCGCTCTTGTTTACGGGGCCAGCGTGCCGCGCAGCACGCCGGCGCCGTCGACGCCCAGCCACGCCACGGCCTGCCCGGCGAGAAACGCCGGCGCGCGCTCGCACAGGAGCATCGCGATCGTCGCGCAGCTGCCCGCGACGACGGCAAGCGGGGCGAGCACCGACACCGATTGCCAGTGGCGCACCGGCCAGCCCGTCCGCGCGTCGAGGATGTGCGAGTACCGCACGCCATCGATTTCGAAGCAGCGCTCGTAATCGCCGGAAGTGGCGAGCGCGGCATCCGCCAGCTCGACCCACGCGATCGCGGCCGGTCGATCCGGCCCCGGCCGCGGGTGGCGGATGCCGATGCGCCACGGCGTGCCGTCGGCCTGCCCGCCGATCGCGCGCATGTCACCGCCGAGGTTCACGAGCGCGTGGCGCACGCCACGCGCGGCGATGAGCCCCGCGGCGCGGTCGGCCGCGTACTCCTTGCCGATGCCGCCGAAGTCGAGTTGCATGCCGGGGCGCGGCAGCCGCACGGTGGTCGGCGTGCGCTCGACTGCCGTCCAGTCGACCAGCGGCAGAAGCGCCGCGATCGCCGACCGATCCGGCAGGCGCGGCGGCTGCGCGCGGAAGTCCCACGCGCGGCGCAGCACGCCCGAGGTCGCGTCGAACGCGCCTTCCGACAGCGCGTGGCAGGTGGCGGCGTAGGCGAGCAGCGCCGCGGTCTCATCGTCGATCGCCACTGGCGCACCGCCTGCCGCGCGGGCGATCGCGCCGGTCACCGAGTCGTCGCGATAGCGCGAGAACTTCGCCTCGATGCGCCGCACGTCGGCAATCGCGGCGTCGATCGCTTCGCGCGCGCCGCGCTCGTCGTCGTGGTCGACGACGATCTCGTGTTCCGCGGCCATCGCGCGGAAGGAAACGCGGACGCGCGGCATGGCGCACCCCATCCCCCGCCCCGCCGCTCAGAAGCTCCGGCCCACGCCCAGCTGGATCCACCTCGCCGACAACGGCAGGATGCCCTCGCTGCCCTCGCCGCCGAGCTTCCACGACGACTTCTGCTGGTAGTACTCGACCTTGAGGTCGACCACCCAGCCGTCGTCCAATTGCTTCGCGACGAGGATGCCGGGGGTGAGCGCACCGAACGCGGAGAGGCGCGCGTCCGCGGTGTAGGGCTGGCCGGGGCGCAGGCCGCTGCCGACCGGGGGGCCGTAGAAGAACCACGCGGCCTTCTGCGAGAGGTAGCGCAGGCTCGGCGTCACGCTCCAGCCCTGCGGCAGCGACTGGTGCCACGCCGCCTCGAGCATGTGCGAGTCGGCCCCGAACGAGTCGTCGAGGTAGCGGTAGGCCGCCTTGAGTGTGCCGCCGGAATCCGGGAAGTGCTGGTTCGCGCGCGTGAGCCAGGCGAGCACGCGGCGGTGGTCGGGGCGCCGGTCGAGCAGCTTGTACGGGTCGGTGAAGTAGCCGTGGCCGCGCGAGTAGGTGACGTTGGACTGCACGATCAGCGTCGGGTTGACCACCTGCGTCACGCCGGCGAGGAAGTCGAGCACGTACTTGCTCTCGCGGTCGGCCGCGCCCGACTCGGTGTGGATGCGGTCGGCCGCGCCCGAGAACGCGAACGCGTAGGTGCGGTTGCGGTCCTGTGTCCACGCGCGCACCTCGACGGTTCCCGCGCGCGAGATGTAGTCGCGCTCGTGCGAGTACGCGCCGCCGACGCCGACGGCGAAGCGCTCGAAGTACTTCGTGACCTTCGCGTCGCCGGCGGTGCGGTAGTCGCGCACGCCCTCGCCCGAAGCGCCGGAGAGCGCGTTGAAGTACAGCGGCGAGGCGCCGGACATGCCGTCGTAGACGAGCGAGCCCTCGACGACGAGCGAGTCGGACAGCGGCTTCACCGCGTAGAAGCCGGGGCTGTCCACGCGCATGCGCCGCCCGCCGCCCTGCCAGTCGCGGTAGTCGAGGTACTTGAACTGGACGAACGCCGCGTCGGGCGCCGACTGCGCCTGCGCGGCGGGCGACAGCGCGACGCCGGGCAGGGCGAGCGCGGCGGCGACGAGCGCTCCGGGTCCCGCGACGCGCTCAGTTGCAGCCACAGCCGCCTCCGCCGACGCCGTAGCCGCCGCCGGCGCCTTCCTTGCTCACGTAGACGTGCTGCACGTTCTTCGCGTCGAGGCGGTCGTAGTCGAACTGCATCTCCGGGCGCGCCAGGTACTGCTTCTCCCACGCCTGCGGCGGGGCGTAGGCGGCGCATCCGCACAGCAGTGCGGCGGCGAGGGCGATCGACAGTCGGCGCATGCGTGACACCTCGGGGATCGTGGGTTCAGCGCGCGGGAAGCGCGGCGCGGATGCGCGCCTCGACTTCGTCCTTGCGCTCGTCGCGGAATCCGGACTCGGCGAGCAGCACCTTGCCGGTCGGGTCGACGAGGTACGAGCTCGGCATCCCTTTCACCTGCCAGGCCTGCGGCGTGCGGCCGCTGTCGTCATACACGACGGTGAACGCTGCCGGAGTGGCCTTGAGGAAGCGCTCGGCGTCGGCGCGCTGCTTGTCGACGTTGACGGCGACGACGACGAAGCCGCGCTCGCCGTAGCGGCGCTGCATCTCCGCCATCCACGGGAACGAGCGCTTGCAGGGCGCGCACCACGACGCCCAGAAGTCGACGTAGACGAGCTTGCCGCGCAGCGATTCCAGCGACACCCGCTCGCCCCCGGCGGTGGAAAGCGCGAGCGGCGGGGCGCCCTCGCCGGGGGCGAGCGCGTGCGCCTGAAAGGCCAGCGCGGCGGCGAGAAGGAAGGCGGCCCGCTTCATGACAATGGCATTGTATGCGGAGGGCAAGCCGCCTTTGCGCGCCGAGGGGACGAACGGCACAACAGCGCGGGCCGACGTCGCATTCCCCTCACCCCCGGCCCCTCTCCCCACTGTCGCGGGGCGAGGGGAGTCCCGCCCCTCGCCCGCGGCCCCTCTACGGCTTGGCAGCGGGAGAGGGGAGCGGCGCGCCGGCGCCGGCCCGATGCACTCCCCTCGCCCCGCGACAGCGGGGAGAGGGGCCGGCGGTGAGGGCGGTCAGGCGTTGATCCTGTCGAGCAGCACGGCTACGCGCGCCGGGTCGTCGGTGCGCCGCATCCGCGCGACGATCGGCCGCAGGTTCTCCACGTCGGTGGTCAGCACCCGCTGCTTGACGGCCGGGATGTGCGTGGGGTGCATCGAGAACTCGGTGAGCCCCATGCCGAGCAGCAGGCGCGTCAGGCGCACGTCGCCCGCCATCTCGCCGCACACGGCGATCGGCACGCGCGTCTTCCTGGCGGCGACGATCGCGCTGGCGATCAGCTTGATCACCGCCGGGTGCAGAGGATCGTAGAGGTGCGAGACCGCCTCGTCGGCGCGGTCCACGGCCAGCGTGTACTGGATCAGGTCGTTGGTGCCGATGGAGAGGAAGTCGAGCCGCGCGAGGAACGCGCCGATGGCGAGCACCGCCGCGGGGATCTCGATCATCCCGCCGACGGGGACGTTCGGGTCGAACGGGATGCCCTGCTCGCGCAGCGTCTCGCGCGCCAGCGCGATCGCCGCGAGCGACTGGTCGATCTCGCTCGCGGAGGCGAGCATCGGGATCAGGATGCGCACCTTGCCGTAGTGCGACGCGCGCAGGATCGCGCGCAGCTGCGTTTGGAACAGCCGCGGCTCGGCGAGGCAGAAGCGCACCGCCCGCAGGCCGAGCGCGGGATTCGGCGCGACGCGCGCGAGCCCGTCGAGGCCCTCCTTCGTCTTGTCGGCGCCGAGGTCGAACGTGCGGATGACCACCGGCTTGCCGTCCATCCCCTCCGCGACGCGGCGATAGGCCTCGAACTGCTCGTCCTCGCCGGGCAGGCCCGGGCGGTTGAGGAACAGGAACTCCGAGCGGAACAGCCCGACGCCGTTGGCCCCCGCCTCGACCGCCGCTTCGAGGTCGTCGGGCAGCTCGATGTTCGCGTAGAGCTCCGCGCGCACGCCGTCGATCGTCTCGGCCGGCTTGAGCCGCAGGCGCTTCAGCTTCTGCCGCTCGAGGTCGAGCTCGCTCTGCTTTAGCCGGTACTCGGCGAGAATCGCCTTGTCGGGGTTGACGATGACGACGTTGTGGTCGCCGTCGACGATCAGGAGCTCGCCGTCGCGGATCAGCGAGCGCGCGTTGTGCGTGGCGACGACGGCCGGCACGTTCAGGCTGCGCGCGACGATCGCCGTGTGCGACGTGACGCCGCCGAGGTCGGTGAGGAACGCGCCGTAGCGGTGCGACTTGAACTGGATGACGTCGGCCGGCGAGAGGTCGTGGGCGACGAGGATCGTCTGCTCCTCGGCGGAGGCCGGCGGCAGCGAGCCGGGCTTGCCCATCAGGCGCTTCAGCACCCGCTCGACCACCTGCACGACGTCGTGGCGGCGCTCGCGCAGGTACGTGTCCTCGATCTCGTCGAACTGCTCGACGAGCACGTTCATCTGCTGCGTGATCGCCCACTCGGCGTTGCAGCGCTGCTCGGCGATGATCCGCCTCGGCGTGTCCGACAGCGTCGGGTCGTTGAGGATCATCCAGTGCACGTCGAGGAACGCGCCGAACTCGCCCGGCAGGTCCTCGCCGCGCATCGCGCCGTGCAGCGCCTCGATCTCCCGCTGCACCTCGGCGACCGCCGTCTCGAAGCGCGCGATCTCGCCGGGGACCTTGTCGCTCTCGACCGTGTAGTGCGCGACCTCGAGGATCGCGTGCGAGACGAGGTGGGCGCGGCCGATCGCGATGCCGCCGGACACCCCCACGCCGTGCAGGGCGAACGTCACCGGCGGGGCCTCGCGCCCCGCCCGGCGGCCGGCGTCGGCAACGCGCGCCGGCGTCGCCCGCGCCCCCCCGGGGGGCGTCACTGCCCCTCGCCGAAGTAGTCGCCGATCAGCGCGACGATCGCTTCCATCGCCTCCTCCTCGCGCGGCCCGTTCGTCTCCAGCGTGAGCATCGCGCCCTTGCCGGCCGCCAGCATCATCACGCCCATGATGCTCTTCGCGTTCACCCGGCGGCCGTTGCGTTCGATGAACACGTCGCAGGCGAACTTCGCGGACAGCTGCGTGAGCTTGGCCGACGCGCGCGCGTGCAGGCCAAGCTTGTTGACGACCTCAACCTCGCGTCGCAGCATGGACGGGACCGGCTTCGAGCCTCAGCACGCCTTCGCATCCGCCCGAGACGGCCTTCTTCGCCATCGTCTCCAGGCCCTTGTCCCGATAGGTGAGCGCGCGCACGAGCATCGGCAGGTTGACGCCGGCGACGGCCTCGATGCGTCCGGCCTCGACCAGCTTGCCGACGAGGTTGCACGGCGTGGCCCCGTAGATGTCGGAGAACACCAGCACGCCGTCGCCGGTGTCCAGCCGCGCGACCGCCGCGCGCGCGCGCGGCAGCACGTCGAGCGGGTCGTCGTCGCATGCGACCGACAGCACGTCGAACTGCGGCGGCCGCTCGCCGAGCACGTGCGCCACGGCCGCGGCGAGGCTCGCCGGCAGCGCGTCGTGGCCGATGATGAGGACGCCGATCATGTCCCGGCGATGATACAACGCCCGAAAGTAGGGTCAGACTCGACTTTCCCCTCGAAAGTAGGGTCAGACTCGACTTTCGCCGCCCATTGCAGCCAGTGTGGCTGTGGAGCCGGGGAAAAGTCGAGTCTGACCCTACTTTCCGGCGGCCCGGGCGACGAGCGCGTCGGCGAACCGTCCCGCGACGTCGAAGCCGGTCTGCTGCGCGATCTCGACGAAGCACGTCGGCGAGGTGACGTTCACCTCGGTCAGGTACGGGCCGATCACGTCGAGCCCGACGACGAGCAGGCCCTCCGCCCAAAGCGCCGGCCCGAGCGCGCGGGCGATCGCGAGGTCGCGCTCGTCGAGCGGCCGCGCCACCCCCTTGCCGCCCGCGGCGAGGTTGCCCCGCGTCTCGCCGGCCTTGGGAATGCGGGCGAGCGCATAGGGCACCGGCTCGCCGGCGATCAGCAGCACGCGCTTGTCGCCGTGCGCGATCTCCGGGATGTAGCGCTGCGCCATCACCGTCCGCTCGCCCTCGCGGCCGACGGTCTCCAGGATCACGTTGCGGTTGGGGTCGTCGGCGCGCACGCGGAACACCGACGCGCCGCCCATGCCGTCGAGCGGCTTCACGATCGCGTCGCCCTGCGCGTCGACGAACGCCTGCAGCTCGTCCGTGTCGCGCGTCACCAGCGTGGGCGCGGTGAACTGCGCGAACTTCGCGATCGCCAGCTTCTCGTTGTGGTCGCGTATCGCGCGCGGTCCGTTGAACACCCGCGCTCCCTCGCGCTCGGCGGCCTCGAGCAGGTACGTCGAGTAGACGTATTCCATGTCGAACGGCGGGTCCTTGCGCATGACCACCGCCGCGAAGTCGGCCAGCCGGCGCACCTCCTCGCGGCCCTCGCGATACCAGTCGTGGTCGTCGTCGCGCACCTCGAGCCGGCGCACGCGGGCGCGCGTGACGCCCTGCTCCCAGCGGATGTTGCCCTGCCCGAGCCACCACAGCGCGTGCCCGCGGTCGCGCAGGGCGCGCATCATCGCAACGCTCGAGTCCTTGTAGGCCTTGAGCAGCGGCAGCGGGTCGAGGACGAACGCGAAATCCATTTCAGGGAACAGGGAACAGGGAACAGGGAACAGAGAACGAACGACGGCGGCGATAGCGTAGCACCCGGCCGCTCCCGCCGCTCTTGCCTGTCATCTGTTGCCTGTTACCTGTTACCTGTTACCTGTCT
>JAOUIA010000096.1 GCA_029884335.1 Betaproteobacteria bacterium | reverse complement strand
TCGACGCGCTGGAACAGGAAGGTGAGCTGCGCGGGCAGCGCGTAGCGCGCCATGTCCGCGTAGAAGCGCGCGAGGAACGGGTTGTCCTCGGGCAGCTCGAGCAGGACGTCGGCGCCCATGTGCTGCGCGAGCGCGCGCGCGAGGCTGGTCTTGCCCGCGCCGATCGGCCCTTCGACGACGACGTAGCGGCAGCCTGCGAGTTGCATCAGCGGTAGCGCGGGTGGCTGCGGGTGCGGGCGATGCGCTGTCCGGCGACTTGGCGGGCGAGCGCTGCGGCCACGCCCCGGCCCGGCACCCGCGCGGCCGGCGCGATGTCCGCCAGCGGCCGCAGGACGAAGGCCCGCTCGTGCATGCGCGGATGCGGCAGCGAGAGCTCGCGCGTGGCCTTCCGCAGGCGGCCGAATAGTAGCAGATCGCAGTCGAGCGTCCGCGGCGCGTTGCGCACGCCGGCGACGCGCCGGCGGCGCTGCGAGCGCTCGATGGCGAACAGCCGCGCGAGCAGGTCGCGCGCGCGGAGCCGCGTGTCGAGCAGCGCGACCGCGTTGACGTAGTCGGGCTGCGGGATGCTCGTGCCGACCGGTGCCGACACGTAGTTCGGCGACACGGCCGCTAGGCGGGTGCGCGGCAGCGCGGCGAGGCCGCGCAGCGCGCGGGCGATGCGCCGCCGCGGGTGCGCGAGGTTGCTGCCCAGCCCGACGAAGGCCAGCGTCATGCGGGGTCGCGCGCGCGTTCAGCCGGGCTCGTCGTCGCCGGGCGGAGCGCCGGAGCGCTCCTCGGGCGCGCCGTCCTCGCGGCGCTTGCGGCCGCGGCCGCGCGAGCGGCGGCGCTTCTTCGGCGCCTCGTCGGGCTTCAGCATCGCCGCGCGCTCTTCGTCGCCCGCCTCCTGGAAGCGCGTCCACCAGTCGGCGAGCGGCTGCTGCGCCTCGCCCGCTTCCGCGCGCAGCACCAGGAAGTCGTAGGCCATGCGGAAGCGCGGGTGCTCGAGCAGCCGGAACGGGCGTTGCCCGGCGCGCTGCTCGAAGCGCGGCTGCAGCGACCAGACCTCCTTGATCGTCGCCTCGAAGCGCCGCGGGATCGCGAGCTGCTGCGCCTGTTGCGACAGCACGGCGTCCATCGCGTCGAAGAGCGCCGGCAGCGGCCGCTCGCCCTTGCCCTTCGCCGCGGCCCACTGCCCGAGCACCTCGTGCCACAGCAGCGTGGCGAAGAGGAACGCCGGCGACACGCTGCGGTCCTCGCGCACGCGCTCGTCGGTGTGCCGGAGCGCGACCCCGATGAAGCGCTGGCCCCCCGGCTGGTCGAGGATGACGTCGATCATCGGCAGCAGCCCGCGGTGCAGCCCGTGCTCGCGCAGCGAGCGCAGCGTCTCGACGGCGTGGCCGGAGAGCAGCAGCTTCTGCACCTCGTCGAACAGCCGCGCCGGCGGCACGTTGCCGATCAGGTCGGCGAGGCGGGGGATCGGCTCGGCGGTCTTCTTCTCGATCGTGCAGCCGAGCTTCGCGGCGAGCCGCACGGCGCGCAGCATCCGCACCGGGTCCTCGCGGTAGCGCGTCACCGGCGGCCCGATCAGCTTCATGCGCCGCGCGCGCACGTCGGGGACGCCGCCGACGTAGTCCCAGACCTCCTCGGTCTCCGGGTCGAAGTACAGCGCGTTGACGGTGAAGTCGCGGCGCGCCGCATCCTCGGCCTGGGTGCCGTAGACGTTGTCGGAGATGAGCCGGCCGTGCTCGTCGGTGGCGTCGGTGCCCTGCGCCGCCCGGAACGTGGACACCTCGATCACGTCGCCGCCGGCGTGCACGTGCACGAGGCGGAAGCGGCGGCCGATCACGAACGCGCGGCGGAACAGCGGCTTCACCTGCTCGGGGTGCGCGTCCGTGGCGATGTCGAAGTCCTTCGGCGCGATGCCGAGCATGAGGTCGCGAACGGCGCCGCCGACGATGAAGGCCTTGAAGCCGGCCTCCTTGAGGCGGCGGGTGACCTGCCGTGCGCCCGCGCTCACCTGCCCGGCGCGGACCGGGTGCTTGTCCGGGCCGTACACGCGCGGCGCGTCGGAGCGCAGGCCGGGCACGAACCGGGCGAGCAGGCGGCGGATCATCGGCGGCGGGGTTGCGGCGGGGAAGGGTGCGGCGAGGCGGCGCGCGTCGCAAGGGGCGGCGCGGAGGGCGGACGATGGTAACACGCGGCGGCGGCAGCCCCCCGGATGTGTGAGTGGCCACTCACCGGCTCTCCCTCCGCGGTGGCGCAGCGGTGCCGCCTTCCGGTGCGAGGTCGGCGAGGTCGCCCCGTCGCCACTCGCCGGGGCGAAGTCCCGCCAGCGTCCACGGCCCCACCGACCACCGCACCAGGCGCAGCGTCGGCAGGCCGACTGCGGCGGTCATGCGGCGCACCTGGCGGTTGCGTCCTTCGCGGAGCACGATCTCCAGCCACGCCGTGGGTATCGCCTTCCGGCTGCGGATCGGCGGGTCGCGTGGCCACAGTCCCGGCGGCTCGCCGATGACCCGCACGCGCGCTGCCCTCGCAGGGCCGTCCCGCAGGACGACGCCCCGGGCGAGCCGGGCGAGCGCTTCCGGCGCCGGCGTGCCCTCGACCTGCGCCCAATAGGTTTTCGGCAACTTGTGTCGCGGGTCGGCGATGCGCTCCTGCACGTCCCCCCGCGAAGTGAGCACGACGAGGCCCTCGCTGTCGGCATCGAGCCTGCCTGCCGGGTAGACGCCGCGGACGGGGACGAAATCGCGCAGCGTCGCCGCGCCGTCGGCGCCGGTGAACTGGCACAGCACGCCGCAGGGCTTGTTGACCAGCACGACGCTCCCGGAAAGGCGGGGCGGGCGCGGGGTGACGGGGCTCGGCAAAATCGACGATAATCCAGTGTTTTCTTGGCCGCTTCCCGACGCGGGAAGCCCCGAGCGCTCCATCAACGCCGCGGCTTCCTGTCGCGCCGTCGCGATTCCTTCCGGCTCCCGCTTTCCTCCAGGAGATTCCATGCCCGGCTACCAGCACGTCAAGGTCCCCGCGGGCGGTGCGAAGATCACCGTCAACAAGGACTACAGCCTCAACGTCCCCGACAACCCGATCATCCCCTACATCGAGGGCGACGGCACGGGCGTCGACATCACGCCGGTGATGATCAAGGTCGTCGACGCGGCGGTGGCGAAGGCCTACGGCGGCAAGCGGAAGATCCACTGGATGGAGATCTACGCCGGCGAGAAGTCGACGAAGGTCTACGGCCCCGACGTCTGGCTGCCCGAGGAGACGCTGGCGATCCTCAAGGAGTACGTCGTCTCGATCAAGGGCCCGCTGACCACGCCGGTCGGCGGCGGCATCCGCTCGCTCAACGTCGCGCTGCGCCAGGAGCTCGACCTCTACGTGTGCCTGCGCCCGGTGCGCTGGTTCAAGGGCGTCCCCTCGCCCGTCAAGGAGCCGGGCAAGGTCGACATGGTGATCTTCCGCGAGAACTCCGAGGACATCTACGCCGGCATCGAGTGGGCGGCGGACTCGCCGCAGGCGAAGAAGGTCATCGAGTTCCTGACGAAGGAGATGGGCGTCAAGAAGATCCGCTTCCCGGCGACGTCGGGCATCGGCATCAAGCCCGTGTCCTCGGAGGGCACCGACCGCCTCGTGCGCAAGGCGATCCAGTACGCGATCGACAACGACAAGCCGTCGGTCACGCTGGTGCACAAGGGCAACATCATGAAGTACACCGAGGGCGCGTTCCGCGACTGGGGCTACGCGCTCGCCGAGCGCGAGTTCGGCGCGAAGCTCGTGGACGGCGGTCCGTGGATGTCCTTCAGGAACCCCAAGACGGGCAAGGACATCGTGGTCAAGGACGTGATCGCCGACGCGTTCCTGCAGCAGATCCTGCTGCGCCCCGCCGAGTACAGCGTCATCGCGACGCTCAACCTCAACGGCGACTACATCAGCGACGCGCTTGCCGCCGAGGTGGGCGGCATCGGCATCGCGCCGGGCGCCAACCTCTCGGACTCGGTGGCGATGTTCGAAGCCACGCACGGCACCGCGCCGAAGTACGCCGGCAAGGACTACGTCAACCCCGGCTCGGAGATCCTCTCCGCCGAGATGATGCTGGTGCACATGGGCTGGAAGGAAGCCGCCGCGCTGATCGTCGCGAGCCTGGAGAAGGCGATCGACGACAAGCAGGTGACCTACGACTTCGCGCGGCTGATGCAGGGCGCGACGCAGGTGTCGTGCTCGGGCTTCGGGCAGGCGATGATCGCGCGGATGTAGCGCGGCGACGCGCCGGCAGCAAGGCGAAGGCCCGCCGTGGCGCGGGCCTTCGCGCTCCGGCGGGGCGCGCGGCCGAAAAAAAGCCCGCCGGTGAAGGCGGGCTTTTTCGCCGCCGCCGCACCGCGCACGGTGCGGCGGAGACTCGAGTTCAGGCGGCCTGGATGTTGCTCGCCTGCTTGCCCTTCGGCCCCTGGGTGACCTCGAAGCTGACCTTCTGACCCTCTTTCAGGGACTTGAAGCCCTGCATCTGGATCGCCGAGAAGTGCGCGAACAGGTCCTCGCCGCCGTCGTCGGGCGTGATGAACCCGTACCCCTTCGCGTCGTTGAACCACTTGACGGTTCCGGTTGCCATACAGCTTGTTCCTTACAGGGATGGAGAAGTTCGTCCGGGAGGGTCGACTGCGGGCGGCAGGCACACGTGACGGCGCGAAACGGCGTGCGACGGCGACAGACCGGAACACGGGCTTCCCTTTGCCGAACGCCACCCTTCTACGCGGAATGCCTCCCGGGCGTCAAGACGGCCCCGCCCGGGCGTCCGTTCCCCTTGTAAAAACTGTTGCATTCGTCAAACATACCCCCACCTTCCGGGTGCTTCCCGGCTTTCCCCCCAAGCATGGCCGTCCACGAGCAACGCGGCGACCTCCTCGAGGCCGAGAAGACCAAGGCGAAGCCGCCGCCGCTATACAAGGTCCTCCTGTTGAACGACGACTACACCCCGATGGACTTTGTGGTCGTGGTGCTGCAGACTGTGTTCGGCATGTCGAGGGAAAAGGCGACGCGCGTGATGCTCCAGGTGCACCGCAACGGCATGGGCGAGTGCGGTACCTATACGCGCGAGATCGCCGCGGCGAAGGTCGACCAGGTCGTCGACCTGGCGCGGCGCCACCAGCATCCCCTGCAGTGCACCATGGAGGAGACATGAGCGTTGAAGGACGGACAGCGGGCCCACGCCCGGCAGCCGGCCTCGCGCCACGGAGCAACGCATGATCGCGCAGGAACTTGAAGTCTCCCTCCACATGGCTTTTGTCGAGGCCCGGCAGAAGCAGCACGAGTTCATCACCGTCGAGCACCTGCTGCTCGCGATGCTGGACAACCCTTCCGCCGCCGAGGTCCTGAAGGCCTGCGGCGTCGACCTCGAGGAGCTGCGCGGCGTCCTGGCGGACTTCATCGCCGAGCACACGCCGCGCCTGCCCCCGCACTCCGACGCCGACACGCAGCCCACGCAGGGCTTCCAGCGCGTGATCCAGCGCGCGATCCTGCACGTGCAGTCGTCCGGCAAGAAGGAGGTCACCGGGGCGAACGTGCTGGTGGCGATCTTCGGCGAGAAGGAGTCGCACGCCGTCTACTTCCTGAACCAGCGCGGCGTGACGCGGCTGGACGTCGTCAACTACATCGCGCACGGCATCACCAAGACTCCGCAGGCCAAGCCGGAGAAGCCCGAGGGCGGCAAGGAGGAGGGCGAGGGCGGCAACGAGTCGCAGGGCGCGCTCGACGCCTACACGATCAACCTCAACCACCTGGCGCGCAACGGCAAGATCGACCCGCTGATCGGCCGCGAGCTCGAGCTCGAGCGCGTCGTGCAGGTGCTGTGCCGCCGCCGCAAGAACAACCCGCTGCTGGTCGGCGAGGCCGGCGTGGGCAAGACCGCGATCGCCGAGGGGCTCGCGCGGCGCATCAACGAGGGCGACGTGCCCGAGCTGCTGCGCGAGTACCAGGTGCACGCGCTGGACATGGGCGCGCTGCTGGCCGGCACCAAGTACCGCGGCGACTTCGAGCAGCGCCTCAAGGCGGTGCTGAAGCAGCTCGCCGAGAACCCGAAGTCGATCCTGTTCATCGACGAGATCCACACGATCATCGGCGCCGGCGCGGCCTCGGGCGGCACGCTCGACGCGTCGAACCTGCTGAAGCCCGCGCTGTCCACCGGCGCGCTCAAGTGCATCGGCGCGACGACCTACAACGAGTTCCGCCAGATCTTCGAGAAGGACCACGCGCTGTCGCGGCGCTTCCAGAAGGTCGACGTGCCGGAGCCGTCGGTCGCCGAGACCGTCGAGATCCTCAAGGGGCTCAAGTCGCGCTTCGAGGCGCACCACGGCGTCAAGTACGCACCCGCGGCGCTGACCAGCGCGGCGGAGCTCTCCGCGCGCTTCATCAACGACCGCCACCTGCCCGACAAGGCGATCGACGTGATCGACGAGGCCGGCGCGGCGCAGAAGATCCTGCCCAAGAGCAAGCAGAAGAAGGTCATCGGCAAGGGCGAGGTCGAGGAGATCGTCGCCAAGATCGCGCGCATCCCGGCGAAGAACGTCTCCTCCGACGACCGCAATGCGCTGAAGACGCTCGACCGCGACCTCAAGAACGTCGTGTTCGGCCAGGACAAGGCGATCGACGCGCTCGTCTCGGCGATCCGCATGGCGCGCTCGGGGCTCGGCAACCCGCGCAAGCCGATCGGCAACTTCCTGTTCAGCGGTCCCACGGGCGTGGGCAAGACCGAGGTCGCGCGCCAGCTCGCCTACTGCCTCGGCGTCGAGCTGATCCGCTTCGACATGTCCGAGTACATGGAGCGCCACGCGGTGAGCCGGCTGATCGGCGCGCCGCCGGGCTACGTCGGCTTCGACCAGGGCGGCCAGCTCACCGAGGCGATCACCAAGCACCCCTACAGCGTGCTGTTGCTCGACGAGATCGAGAAGGCGCACCCGGACATCTTCAACGTGCTGCTGCAGGTGATGGACCACGGCACGCTGACCGACAACAACGGGCGCAAGGCCGACTTCCGCAACGTCATCATCATCATGACCACGAACGCGGGCGCGGCCGACCTCGCGCGGACGACGATGGGGTTCGCCACCGAGCGCGCGGCCGGCGACGAGATGGGCGAGATCAAGCGCCTGTTCACGCCGGAGTTCCGCAACCGGCTCGACGCCACCGTGAGCTTCGCCTCGCTCGACCACGACGTGATCCTTCGCGTGGTCGACAAGTTCCTGCTCGAGCTCGAGAATCAGCTGCACGAGAGGAAGGTCGAGGCCTCGTTCACGCCGAACCTGAAGGCGCTGCTCGCGAAGAAGGGCTTCGACCCGCAGATGGGCGCGCGGCCGATGGCGCGCCTCATCCAGGACACGATCCGCAAGGCGCTCGCCGACGAGCTCTTGTTCGGCAAGCTCGTCAACGGCGGCAAGGTGACCATCGACGTCGACGACGCCGGCACGGTGAAGCTCACGTTCGAGGAAGCGCCGCAGGAGGCCGAGCCGGTCGCTTAGCCTCAGGCCGATGCAAAAGGCTTTCGCGGGGTAGGCGAGAACTCGAGGGGTCGGAGTTGCGCCTTTTGCATCGGGTAGAAGCCGGGGCGGGCGCCTAGGGGCGGCCCGTCGGCGCCCGCCGCGAACGGCACGCAACACCGCGCGTCTTGCAACGCGCCGCGTCTCGCCGAAGCGTTCCCCTGGGGAAGTTCCGTTCGCTCGTTGTCGCGCGCCGTTGGCAGCGGCGGCGCCCTGCCGCCCGACGCCGCCGCCCTGACTTCATCTCGGCGAAAAAGCGCGGGCATGCCCTTCGCCCGCGCTTTTCACCGATCGTCACGCCAGCGCATCCGCCCAGATGTTGCGCGCCCAGTTGAACGCGTACTCGCCTTCCAGGGCCGTCCAGCCGGGCGAGACCCCGCCCGCGCCCTGCACGGCGATCAGCGTCTTCTTGTCGCGGTCGTACTGGTGCACCGACGCGACGTGCATCACGTCCTTGTCGGTCACGAAGCTGTAGCAGGTGTTGGTCACTACCGGCGACGGATTGACGGCTTGCCCGGTGAGCAGCGCCACGATCGCCGCGGCGCACACCTTCGCGTGCTGGTTCGCCATGTGTCCCGACTTCGGCATTCCGGGTGCGACCTGGATCGCGTCGCCGAGCACGTGGACGCCCTTCACCTTGACCGACTCGAACGTGGTGAAGTCGACCTCGCACCAGCGGTTGTTCGCCGTGATCACGCCGGCCTGCCGGGCGATGTCGCCGGCGGACTGCGGCGGGATGAAATTGAGCACGTCGGCCTTGACGTCGTCGGCGGTATCGAACTTCACGCTCATCGACTTCACGTCCACGCGCGTCGCCACGTAGTTGTTGCGGTATTCGACGATGCCCTTGAACTCCTCGGCCCACGCGCGCTTGAACAGCGGTCCCTTCGACGTGACGTCCGGGTTGCCGTCGAGGATCAGCACCTTGGAGCGCGGCTTCGCGCGCTTGAAGTACCAGGCGACCTGGCAGGCGCGCTCGTAGGGCCCCGGCGGGCAGCGGTACGGCGCGACGGGAATCACGAGCGCGTACACGCCGCCGTCGCGCATCGCCTCGAGCTGGCCGCGCAGCGCAACCGTCTGCGGCCCGGCCTTCCACGCGTGCAGGATGCTCTCGCGCGCCTCGACGCTGTCGTAGCCGGGCACGGCCATGAAGTCGATGCCCGGCGACAGCACGAGCCGGTCGTACGGCAGCGACTCACCACTCGCGATGCGCACCACCCGCTTCTCGGTGTCGATCGCGGTGGCCATGTCGCGCACGACCTTCACGCCGTGGTTGCGCGCGAGGCCGTCGTAGGGCACGGTGAGGTCGGCGATCGTCTTGCTGCCGCCGAGCACGAGGTTGGACAGCGGGCAGGAGACGAACGCCTCGTTCGGCTCGACGAGCGTGACGTCGACGCGCCCGCCGCTCCACATGCGGATGTACTTCGCCGCCGTCGCTCCGCCGTAGCCGCCGCCCACCACGACCACGCGTCCGGCGGAGGGCCCGCCGGGCATCGTCGCGCAGCCGGGCAGCGCGCCCGCCGCGCCCGCGGTCAGCGCGGCCTTCAGGAAATCGCGTCTTGGCATCGTCATGGCCGGCTCCTCACTTCTGCGCCGCGAACCACGCGGCCACCGTCTCGACCTGCGCGGGCGTGTAGCCCTTCGCGAGCTGGTGCATGATCGTCGCGGGGCGCTTGCCGTCGCGGAACTCGCTCATCAGCCGCACGAGCTCCTCCTTCGGCCGGCCGGCGAGGGCGGCGACCGTGCTGCCCGACACGGCCTTCCCGTTCGTGCCGTGGCAGTTCGCGCACGTCGCGGCCAGGCTGCGGCCGAGATCGGCTTCCGTGGTGCCGCCCTGCGCGAATGCGCCGGCGGCGGCGGTCGCGACCGCGACCGCAAGGATGCAACCTGTGAGCTTCACGTCCGTCTCCTCCTGGGGCATCGATTGTCGTCGGGCCACGCCTTGCGCCGCGGGGCTCCGTCCGCCGCGCGGCCGATCCGCGCGGAGTCGTGCGCGCCGCTGCGTCGCCCATAGGATAATCCCGCGGGCGGCGATGCGGCAGTGGATTTTCGTTCGAAGGACATGCGGCAGGGTGCATGAGCGCCCGGACCGTGGGAGGAGCGCGGTGGGCATCGGGATCACGTTCCGCGGCGCGGCCGGCGAGGTGACCGGCTCCTGCTACGAAGTCGCGGCCGGCGGCCGGCGCTTCCTCGTCGATTGCGGCCTGGTGCAGGGCGAC
>JAOUIA010000095.1 GCA_029884335.1 Betaproteobacteria bacterium | reverse complement strand
GGCGCGCGTCCTTGAGGCCCAGTTTCAGCTTGAACCCCGGGGCGAAATTCCCCACGAGCCCGCGCTTGGGCATGCCGTTGGCGAGGCCGTTGTTCCAGGCCATCGTGGTCTTGAACACGCTCAGCATCAACTCCGGGGCGAGCCCCGCCGACACGCCCGCGACCAGCGCTTCCACGTTGGCCGCGTGGATCGAGGCGACGAGCAGGTTGTTGATCAGCTTGATCGTGACGCCGGCTCCCAGGGGCCCGCAGTAGAAGAAGTCCGTGCCCATGGCCGCCAGCACAGGGCGAACGCGCTCGACGACGTGTTCCGGTCCGCCGGCCAGCAGCGTCAGCGTTCCGAGGACGGCGTGCTCGGCGGTCTTGCCCACCGGGCAGTCGACCATGTGCGCGCCGCGTTGGGCGATGACCGCGCCGATGCGGCGCGTGGTATCCGGGTCGATGGTGCTCATGTCGATGTAGACGGCGTCGCGCCGGATGCCGGCCGCGATCCCGTCGGGCCGGGTCACGACCGCCTCGACGTCGGCCGGCTCGGGCAGCATGGTGATGACGCATTCGCTCCCCGCCGCGATCGCCGCCGGCGAAGCGGCGGTCCGGGCGCCCGCCGCGACGAGTTGCGTCGCGGCATGCGAGTTCGCCGCGACGGTGACCTCGAAGCCGTGCTTCAGGAGATTGAGCGCCATCGGTGCGCCCATCGTGCCAAGACCGATGAAGCCGAGCTGCCGCATTGCGTTCCTCGCTATGGATCGTCGGAGTGGACGGCGGGCGCGGCGGCAGCCAACAGCAATCGCCGCTTCGACCCTCGTTCAGCCCGCGCCGGGCCGTGCCATCGCCGCCGGGTCGACCCAGCGGTCGAAGTCCGCGCCGGCGACGCCGAGCGCGACCGCAGCCTCGCGCAGGCTGGTGCCGTCGCGGTGCGCCTTCTGCGCGATCGCGGCCGCCTTCTCGTAGCCGACGTGCGGGTTGAGCGCGGTCACCAGCATCAGCGAGGCGGCGAGATTCGCGGCGATCCGCCCGCGGTCGGGCTCGATGCCGCGCGCGCAGCGCTCGTCGAACGAGCGGCAGGCGTCGGCGAGCAGCCCGATCGACTCGAGCACGTTGTGCAGCATGACCGGCTTCATCGCGTTGAGCTGGAAGTGTCCCTGCGAGCCGGCGAACGCGACGGCGAGGTCGTTGCCGTAGACCTGCGCGGCCACCATCGTCATCGCCTCGGCCTGAGTCGGGTTCACCTTGCCCGGCATGATCGACGAGCCGGGCTCGTTGTCGGGAATGACGAGCTCGCCGATGCCGGCGCGCGGCCCGCTCGCGTACAGGCGCACGTCGTTGGCGATCTTCATCAGCGCGCTCGCCAGCGTGCGCAGGCTCGCGCTGAACGCGACCACGTCGTCGTGCGCGGAGAGCGCCGCGAACTTGTCGGGGGCCGGCGCGAACGGGATGCCCGTCGCCTCGCCGACCTCGCGCGCGGCGCACTCGCCGAAGCGCGGGTGCGCGTTCAGCCCCGTGCCCACCGCGGTGGCGCCCAGCGCCAGCGCGTGCAGCGCTCGCTCCGCCGCGCGGATCCCGTCGAGCGCGGCGCCGAGCTGGGTCGCGTAGCCGCCGAGCACCTGGCCGAGCGTCACCGGCGTCGCATCCTGCAGGTGGGTGCGCCCGACCATCACCACGTCGGCGAACGCCGCGGCCTTGCGCGCAAACGTCGCGCGCAGCGCGTCGACCGCAGGGTAGAGAGCGTCGCGCGCCTCCCCGACGATCGCCACGTGCATCGCCGCGGGGAACGCGTCGTTGCTCGACTGCCCGCGGTTGACGTCGTCGTTGGGGTGCACCGGCGCCTTGCTGCCGAGCCTGCCGCCGGCGAGCTGGATCGCGCGGTTGGCGATCACCTCGTTGGCGTTCATGTTGGTCTGCGTGCCCGAGCCGGTCTGGAAGACGACCAGCGGAAACTCCGCGTCCAGGCGGCCGTCGACGACCTCCTGCGCGGCCCGCTCGATCAGCGCCGCCTTGTCCGCGGGCAATTCGCCCAGCTTCGCGTTGGCGCGCGCCGCGGCCAGCTTGACCAGCCCGAGCGCGCGGACCACCGCGCGGCCCCAGCGGAAGCGCTCCACGCCGATCGGGAAGTTCGCGATCGACCGCTGCGTCTGCGCGCCCCACAGGCGTGCCGCGTCCACCGCCACCTCGCCGAGCGAGTCGTGTTCGATGCGCTGTGCCGTCATGCCGCGATGCTACACCCCGAAAAGTAGGGTCAGACTCGACTTTCTGCGCAGCCGCGGGAGAACAGGCAATGCCCTGACTCGGCTCGGAAATCCGTCCGAAAGTCGAGTCTGACCCTACTTTTCGACGAGGGCGAGCGTGTGGCGGGCGATCGTCAGCTCCTCGTCCGTCGGCACCACGTAGGCGGGAACGTCGCTGTCGGGCGTCGTGATGCGCTGCGCGTTGCGCGCATTCGCGGCCGGGTCGAGCTCGAGGCCGAGCCACGTGCCGCCGTCGACGATGCGCGCGCGCACGCCCGCCGCGTTCTCGCCGATGCCGCCAGTGAAGACCAGCGCGTCGAGCCCGCCGAGAGCGGCTGCGAGCGAGCCGAGCTCGCGTCCCGCGCGGTAGCAGAAGAGGTCGACTGCGAGCTTCGCGCCGGGGGCGTCGGACGCTAGCAGCGTGCGCATGTCGCTCGACACACCCGACACGCCGAGCAGCCCCGACTCGCGGTACAGCAGGCGCTCGATGGCGCGCGCATCCATGCGGAGCTCGTCGATCAGGTAGAGGATCACGCCGGGATCCAGCGCGCCGCTGCGCGTGCCCATCACCAGCCCGTCGACGGCGGTGAAGCCCATCGTCGAGGCGACGCTGCGTCCCGCCTGCATCGCGCACATCGACGCGCCGTTGCCGAGGTGCGCGACGACGACGCGGCCGCGCGCCGCGCGTGCGTCGACCTTCGGCAACGCGTGCGCGACGTACTCGTACGAGAGCCCGTGGAAGCCGTAGCGGCGCACGCCGCGCTCGGTGATCGACGCGGGCAGCGCAAACGCCTGGGCCAGCGCCGGCTGCGAGCGATGGAATGCGGTGTCGAAGCAGGCGACCTGCGCCAGGTCCGGCGCGGCGGCGGCGATCGCCCGGATCGGCGCCAGGTTGTGCGGCTGGTGCAACGGCGCCAGCGGCACCAGTTCCTCGAGCGCCGCGACGATCTGGGCGTCGACGCGCACGGGCTCCGCGAAGCGCGTGCCGCCGTGCACGACGCGGTGGCCCACGGCGACCGGCGTCGGACCGCCCGACTCGCGGAGAAAGTCGAGCAGGTGGGCGACGGCGTCGGCGTGCGCCGGCGCCTCGCCCTCGGGCCAGCGGTACGAGTCGACGATCGCGCCGCCCGCATCCTTCGCCTCGAAGCGCGCCTGCGGCGTACCCAGCCCCTCGACCTGCCCCTTCCACGCCGGCGCGAGCGCGTCGCCGTCGAGCGCGTACAGCGAGCACTTGAGGCTCGACGAGCCCGCGTTGAGAACCGCTAGTCCCGCGCCCATGCGGGAAAAGTCTACTCCGGCCGCCGCGCGAGCCGCTCGCGCCGCGCGTGTGCGACGAGCTTGAGCACCGCCGTCGAGGCAAGCCGCGTGCGGACCGAGTCGGCGCGCGAAGTGAGCACGATGGGCACGCGCGCGCCGAGCACGATGCCCGCCGCGTCGGCGCCC
This sequence comes from Betaproteobacteria bacterium, assembly GCA_029884335.1. Lineage (GTDB taxonomy): Bacteria > Pseudomonadota > Gammaproteobacteria > Burkholderiales > Casimicrobiaceae > VBCG01. Next base: position 6,174 of record JAOUIA010000095.1, on the reverse strand, counting down.
GCGAGGTACTGCAGCTGCTTCGCCAGCATGTTGCCGGCCTCGAGGTCGGGGACGAGCAGGATGTCGGCGAGCCCTGCCACCGGCGAGACGATACCCTTCGCGCGCGCGGCCTCGGCGGAGATGGCGTTGTCGAAGGCGAGCGGGCCGTCGAGGATGCCGCCGGTGATCTGGCCGCGCTCGGCCATCTTGCACAGCGCCGCCGCGTCGAGCGTGCCCGGGATCTTCGGGTTCACGATCTCGACGGCCGACAGGATCGCGACCTTCGGCTGCCCGATGCCGAGCACGTGCGCGAGGTCGATCGCGTTCTGACAGATGTCGGCCTTCGCCGCGACGTCGGGGAGGATGTTGATCGCCGCGTCGGTGACGAGCAGCAGCCGCGGGTACGTGGGCACGTCCATGACGAAGACGTGCGAAACGCGCCTGCTCGTGCGCAGCCCCGTCGCGCTCGCGACGACCGCGCTCATCAGCTCCTCGGTGTGCAGGCTGCCCTTCATCAGCGCGTCGACGATGCCCGCGTTCGCCATCTCGACCGCGCGCTCGGCCGCGGCGTGGCTGTGCGGCACGGCCACGATTTCGAGAGAGTCGATGTCGAGCCGCTCGGCGAGCGCGGCCGCGCGGATCTTCTCCGGCGGGCCCACCAGCACCGGCACGATCAGCCCCGCCTTCGCCGCCTCGATGGCGCCGGCGAGCGACGTCCTCTCGCAGGGATGCACGACGGCGCAGGTGACCGGCGCCAGCGGCTTGCAGCGAGCGAACACCTGTGCGAAGCCGTCGTTGCGCCGCAGGATCAGCTCGGGCGTGGCGACGTTCGAGTAGGCGATGCGCGCGCTCGGCGCGCTGACGGTGAGCTCGCCGCTCAGGAGCTCCACGCCGTCCTGGTTCGTGCAGCGGCAGTCGAAGAGGACCGTGCGCTCGCGCGCGTCCTTGGCCTTCGCGGTCACCTCGGCGGTGAGCGTGTCGCCGACGTGGACGATGCCGTCGTAGCGGATGCGCGACTCGACGATGCGCGAGCCCGGCCCGGGCAGCCGGCCGTTGACCAGCGCGGCGACCAGCGCGACCGCGGCCGCGCCCTGCGCGCTCAGGCGCTCGCCCGGGTCGCTGCCCTCGATGTGGAAGCCGTCGACGTCGCCGGCGGCGAGCGCGAGCGCCTCGACGTCGGTGGCGGTCATCATCCGCGTGGCGCTTGCCGCCGCGCCGACGTCGATCTCCTCGAACGTGCGGTTCGCGACGTCGCGCGTGTTCATGCGCGACTCCGCTCGCAAGCGGCGCCACGCGCCGGCCGGCGCCCGAGGGGTGCCGCGCCCCGGCGCCAAGCGCCGGGCCGGTCGATCGTCACGTTGGAACTCGTCATCAATGCCGCCGCCCGGGGAGGGGCCGGCGCCATGTTGCAATGCAGCAATTATTCCAGATGGCTCGCTCGTCCGGGTGCGGCAGGTCAAACCGATGCGCGCCCCGACTGCGGCCTCCAAGCGACGAGGGCGGCCAAGGCCGCCCCCGCTGACGTCAGCGGCCGCTCACTTACGCGCGGTGGCGCAGCTTGCGGATCGCCTCGAGCTGCGCCATGGCGGAAGCAAGCTCCGCCTCCGCGTGGGCGATTTCCTCGGCGGTCGTCTTGTTGGCCCGCGCTTCCTCGGCAGCCTTCTTCGATTCCAGCGCCGCCTTCTCGTCGAGGTCCTTCGCGCGGATCGCGGTGTCGGCCAGCACGGTGATGCGGTGCGGCTGCACCTCGAGGTAGCCGCCCTGCACGAAGACGAACTCCTCCTCGGCGCGCCCGGGGATCTTCATGCGCACCGCGCCCGGCTTGATCGCCGTGAGCAGCGGCGTGTGCCGCGGGTAGATGCCGAGCTCGCCGGCAACGCCCGGCAGCACGACGAACTCCGCCTCGCCGGAGAAGATCTGCTCCTCGGCGCTGACGACGTCGACGTGGATGGTGGGGGCGGTCATCGCTCGTTACCTCGCTCGGACTGCGGGGAGGGGGTGCGGGAAGGGGGGTGAGCGTGCACTGGCGGGATCCGGGGCCGAGGACACTCGCGATCCTCGCCCCGCTTGCGCCCTACTGCAGCGTCTTCGCCTTCTCGAACGCCTCCTCGATGGGCCCGACCATGTAGAAGGCCTGCTCGGGCAGCGCGTCGCACTCGCCGTCGACGATCATGCGGAAGCCCTTGATCGTCTCCTTCAACGAGACGAACTTGCCGTCCGCGCCGGTGAACTGCGCCGCCACGGTGAACGGCTGCGACAGGAAGCGCTGGATCTTGCGCGCGCGCGCCACGACCAGCTTGTCGTCGGGCGACAGCTCGTCCATGCCGAGGATCGCGATGATGTCGCGCAGCTCCTTGTAGCGCTGCAGCGTCTGCTGCACGCGGCGCGTCGTCTGGTAGTGCTCCTCGCCGATCACGTTCGGGTCGACCTGGCGCGACGTCGAGTCGAGCGGGTCCACGGCCGGGTAGATGCCCAGCGAGGCGATGTCGCGCGACAGCACGACCGTGGCGTCGAGGTGGCCGAACGTCGTCGCGGGCGAGGGGTCGGTCAGGTCGTCCGCCGGCACGTACACGGCCTGGATCGACGTGATCGAGCCGGTCTTCGTCGACGTGATGCGCTCCTGCAGCCGGCCCATCTCCTCGGCCAGCGTGGGCTGGTAGCCCACCGCGGAGGGCATCCGGCCGAGCAGCGCCGAGACCTCGGTGCCCGCGAGCGTGAAGCGATAGATGTTGTCGATGAACAGCAGCACGTCGCGGCCCTCGTCGCGGAACGACTCGGCGATCGTGAGGCCGGTCAGCGCCACGCGCAGGCGGTTGCCCGGCGGCTCGTTCATCTGCCCGTACACCATCGACACCTTGGACTTGCCGAGGTCGTCCTTGTTGACCACGCCCGAGTCCATCATCTCGTGGTAGAAGTCGTTGCCCTCGCGGGTGCGCTCGCCCACGCCGGCGAACACCGACAGCCCCGAGTGCGCGGTCGCGATGTTGTTGATGAGCTCCATCATCGTGACGGTCTTGCCCACGCCGGCGCCGCCGAACAGGCCGATCTTGCCGCCCTTGGCGAACGGGCAGATGAGGTCGATGACCTTGATGCCCGTCTCGAGCAGCTCGGTGGAGGGCGACAGCTCCTCGTACACCGGCGCCGAGCGGTGGATCGACATCGTCTTCTCGGCGCCGACCGGGCCGCGCTCGTCGATCGGCCGGCCGAGCACGTCCATGATGCGGCCGAGCGTCTTCGTGCCCACGGGCACCGAGATCGGCGCGCCGGTGTTCACCACCTGCATGCCGCGGCGCAGGCCGTCGGAGCTGCCCAGCGCGATCGTGCGCACCACGCCGTCGCCCAGCTGCTGCTGGACCTCGAGCGTCAGCCCGATCTCGTCCATCTTGAGCGCGTCGTAGATGTTGGGCAGCTTGTCGCGCGGAAACTCGACGTCGACGACGGCGCCGATGCACTGAACGATGGTTCCCTGGCTCATGTTGAAGTCCTGACCGGTTTGTCGCTGGATGCCGTGAGGACGCGTCAGACCGCGGCGGCGCCGCCGACGATCTCGGCGAGCTCCTTGGTGATCGCCGCCTGGCGCGTCTTGTTGTAGATGAGCTGCAGCTCGCTGATGATCTTGCCGGCGTTGTCGGACGCGGCCTTCATCGCCACCATCCGCGCCGACTGCTCGGAGGCCATGTTCTCGGCGAGCATCTGGTAGACGATCGACTCGATGTAGCGGCGCATCACGCCGTCGAGAAGCTCCGGCGCCGAGGGCTCGTAGATGTAGTCCCAGCCGCCGGCCTTGGCGTCGGCCTTGACGACCTCGCCGCTCGGGCGGATGAACTGGCGCGGCACCGGGGCGATGCGGCCGCTGCGCGGCTCCTGCTTCATCGTGTTGATGAACGTCGTGTAGAAGACGACCACCTCGTCGACCTCGCCGGCCATGAACTTGTCGAGCAGCGTCTTCACCGGGCCGACGAGCTTCTCGAGGTGGGGGCGGTCGCCGAGCTGGGCGACCGACGCGATCACGTTCGCGCCCATGCGGTTGAGGAAGCCGAGCCCCTTGCTGCCGATGGCGACGTAGTCGACGTCGACGCCCTTCGCCTTCCAGTCCTTGTGCCGCTGCATCAGCAGCCGCAGGATGTTCGTGTTGAGGCCGCCGCACAGGCCCTTGTCGGTGGTGACGAGGATGGCGCCCACGCGCTTCACGTCCTCGCGCGGCGTGAGGAACGGGTGGCGGTACTCGGTGTTCGCCTGGGCGAGGTGCATCGCGATGCCGAACAGCCGCTCGGTGTACGGGCGCGAGGCGCGCATGCGGTCCTGGGCCTTCTTCATCTTCGAGGCCGCGACCATCTCCATCGCCTTGGTGATCTTGCGCGTGCTCTGCACGCTCTTGATCTTGTTGCGAATCTCTTTGGAGCCGGCCATCCGCTATCCCGTCGTCGTCGCTCCCGCGAGAGCGGGAGCCCAGTGGCTCTTCGTGCGAAAGACGCTGGGTCCCCGCCTGCGCGGGGACGACGTCAGTAGGTTCCAGTCTTCTTGAAGTCCTCGATCGCCGCGGCGAGCGCCTTCTCGTCGTCGGCCGTCAGGTCCTTCGTCTGCTCGATGCCGTCCATGATCGCCCCGTACTTGCCGCGCATGAACATGCGCAGCGCCGACTCGAACGCGAGCGCCTTCTCCACCGGCACGTCGTCGAGGAACCCGCGGTTCACCGAGAACAGCGTCAGCGCCATCTCGTTGACCTGCAGCGGGTGGTACTGCGGCTGCTTCATCAGCTCGGTGACGAGGCGGCCGCGGTCGAGCTGCTTGCGCGTGGCGTCGTCGAGGTCCGAGGCGAACTGCGCGAACGCGGCGAGCTCGCGGTACTGCGCGAGCGACAGGCGCACGCCGCCGCCGAGCTTCTTGATGACCTTGGTCTGGGCGTCGCCGCCCACGCGCGACACCGAGATGCCCGCGTTGATGGCGGGGCGGATGCCGGCGTTGAAGAGGTCGGTCTCGAGGAAGATCTGGCCGTCGGTGATCGAGATCACGTTGGTCGGCACGAACGCGGTCACGTCGCCGGCCTGCGTCTCGATGATCGGCAGCGCGGTCAGCGAGCCGGTCTTGCCCTTGACGGCGCCCTTGGTGAAGCGCTCAACGTAGTCCGCGTTGACGCGCGCCGCGCGCTCGAGCAGGCGCGAGTGCAGGTAGAACACGTCGCCCGGGTACGCCTCGCGGCCCGGCGGCCGGCGCAGCAGCAGCGACACCTGGCGGTACGCCCACGCCTGCTTGGTCAGGTCGTCGTAGATGATCAGCGCGTCCTGGCCGCGGTCGCGGAAGTACTCGCCCATCGTGCAGCCGGAGTAGGGCGCGATGTACTGCATCGCCGCCGACTCCGAGGCGCTGGCCGCGACCACGATCGTGTAGTCGAGCGCGCCGGTCTCCTCGAGCTTGCGCACCACGTTCTTGATCGACGACGCCTTCTGGCCGATCGCGACGTAGATGCAGATGAGGTCCTTGCCCTTCTGGTTGATGATCGTGTCGATCGCCACCGCCGTCTTGCCGGTCTGGCGGTCGCCGATGATCAGCTCGCGCTGGCCGCGGCCGATCGGCACCATCGCGTCGATCGACTTGAGCCCCGTCTGCACCGGCTGCGCCACCTTCTGCCGGTCGATGACGCCGGGCGCGACCTTCTCGATGACGTCGGACGCCTTGGCCTCGACCGGACCCTTGCCGTCGATCGGCTGGCCGAGCGAGTTGACCACGCGGCCGATCAGCTCGGGGCCGACCGGCACTTCGAGGATGCGGCCGGTGCACTTGACCGTGTCGCCCTCGGTGATGTGCTCGTACTTGCCGAGGATCACCGAGCCCACGCTGTCGCGCTCGAGGTTGAGCGCCAGCCCGAACGTGTTGCCCGGGAACTCGAGCATCTCGCCCTGCATCGCGTCGGACAGGCCGTGCACGCGGACGATGCCGTCGGTGACCGACACCACCGTGCCCTGCGTGCGCTTCTGCGCGCCGACGTCGAGGTTCTGGATCCGGCTCTTGATCAGCTCGCCGATTTCGGAAGGGTTCAACTGCATGGTGTCCTCGCTGTCGCCGCGGCATCCCCACGGCGCCGTTGGAGTGGTGTCTACGTCAGGCCGTCAGCGCCTGCTGCATGACGGCGAGCTTGCCGCGCACCGACCCGTCGATCACGGTGTCGCCCACGCGGATGCGCGCGCCGCCGATGAG
>JAOUIA010000002.1 GCA_029884335.1 Betaproteobacteria bacterium | reverse complement strand
GCGGCCGCCCTGGTGCTGATGGAGCGCAAGGCGGCGGAGTCCGCCGGGCACAAGCCGATGGCGCGCCTGCTCGCCTACGGCCACGCCGGCATCGACCCGAAGATCATGGGCCTCGGCCCGGTCTCGGCGGTCAAGAGCGCACTGGCGAAGGCGGGGCTCAAGATCTCCGACATGGACGTCATCGAGTCGAACGAAGCCTTCGCCGCGCAGGCGCTCGGCGTGTCGAAGGAGCTGGGGCTCGACGCCGCGAAGGTGAACCCGAACGGCGGGGCCGTCGCGCTCGGCCACCCGATCGGCGCCACGGGCGCGATCCTCACCGTCAAGTGCATCTACGAGCTGCACCGCACCGGCAAGCGCTATGGGCTCGTCACGATGTGCATCGGCGGCGGGCAGGGCATCGCCGCGGTCATCGAGCGGATGTAGCCCGGCCGCAGGAACGGCAAGCGGAGGCCGCGGGCGACCGCGGCCTCCTTGCTTTCGTGCCCCCGCCGTGCGCTCTCGCTTGACCGGCGGCAAACCCCCGCCCGCGGCGCGCACGTAGCATCGATCGGGCGGCCGGGCTGCGGCTGCATGCGTCGCCACGCATCTCACCTCCAGGATCCCCGCCAGCCACCGTGAAACGCAACGTCCTCATCCTCGGCGCCGGCACGGCCGGGACGCTGGTCGCGAACCTGCTCGTCCGCAAGCTCGACCTCGCGCAGTGGGACGTGACGCTGGTCGACCGCGCGCGCGAACACGTCTACCAGCCTGGACTGCTGTTCCTGCCGTTCCGCCTGCCCGGCTACGAGAGGCGCGAGGACGTCGCGCGGCCGATCGAATCGCCGCTGCCGCGCGAGGCGCGCTTCGTCAACGCCGAGGTGCAGGCGATCGACACCACGGCGCGGCGAGTGCAGACGAGCGCGGGAACGCTCGACTACGAGTGGCTGATCGTCGCGCTGGGCTGCGAGGGCCGCGCCGGCGAAGTCGAGGGCCTCGTCGAGGCCGGAAAGGCCGGCAACGCGCACACGTTCTACACGCTCGACGGCGCGCTGGCGATGCAGGACGCGCTGGAGCGCATGGACGGCGGCCACCTGGTGCTCGACATCGCCGACCACCCGGTCAAGTGCCCGGTGGCGCCGATCGAGTTCGTCTTCCTCGCCGACCACTTCTTCCGCCGGCGCGGCCGGCGCGACCGCATCCGCATCACGCTCGTGACGCCGCTCACCGGCTGCTTCACGAAGCCGGTCGCCACCGAGGTGCTGAGCGGGCTCCTCGTCGAGAAGAACATCGACGTCGTGCCGAACTTCGTGCTCGCCAGCGTGGACGGCGAGCGGCGGCGGATCAAGGCCTTCGACGGCCGCAGCATCGACTACGACCTGCTCGTGGCCATCGCGCCCAATCTGGGCCCCGAGGTGCTCGTCGACGCGAAGCTCGCCGACGAGAGCGGCTTCGCGCTGACCGACCCGCGCACGCTCAAGGCCCGCAAGGCGGCGAACGTCTACGTGATCGGCGACAACACGAACGTCGCGACGTCGAAGGCGGGCTCCGTCGCGCACTTCGAGGCGGAGACGGTCGTCGAGAACCTGCTGCGCGAGATGGCCGGCGAGAAGCCGCTGCCCTCGTTCGACGGCCACTCGAACTGCTTCATCGAGACCGGGTTCGGCAAGGCGATGCTGATCGACTTCAACTACGACCTCGAGCCGCTCCCCGGCAAGTTCCCGCTGCCGGTCGTGGGGCCGATGACGCTGCTCGGCGAGTCGCGGCTCAACCACTGGGGCAAGCTCGCGTTCCGCTGGGTGTACTGGAACATGCTGCTGCCCGGCCGGCTGTCGAAGGTGCCGCTGCTGTCGGCGAAGATGAGCTTCGTGGGCAAGGACGTGAGGCGCGCGCCGCAGGTGCGCCGCGCCCACGCGGCGAAGGTCGGCCAGCTGATGACGAAGGACGTGGTCACGATCGGGTCGGGCCGCCCGCTCGGCGAGGCCGCCGAGCTGCTCACGAAGCACAGGATCAGCGGCCTGCCGGTCGTCGACGTCGACGGGCGCCTCGTGGGCCTCATCTCCGAGGCGGACTTCGTGTCCGCGCTCGACGTGCGCCACCCGACGCGCCGCAAGCCGATGGGCACGGTCGTCGACGACCTGATGACCGGCCACCCGGTGACGATCGGCGAGGACGACACGCTCGAGGCCGCGATCGAGCGCATGGAGGACAAGCGCGTCAAGCGCCTGGTGGTCGTCGGCGGCGACGATCGCGTGCGCGGCATCCTCGCGCGCCGCGACGTGCTGAAGATGTACACCGCGAAGTAGCGGCGCCCGTTGACGGTCGCAGGGGCGGCGGCGTAACCTCCGCTGCCGCCGGGAACCCCGTGCATGGAACGAGCATGCGACGTGGCTTCGCGATCGCCGGCGATCAGCGGAGGTGCGCAGCGTGGACTACACCTGCCTCAACGTGCGGAGCGCGGACGGCGTGGGCTGGATCGAGTACCACCGCCCTCCGCGCAACGGCTTCGACTGGCGGATGTTGCGCGAGGTACCCTCTGCGCTCGACGAGCTGATCGGCGCCGACGGCGTCCGCGTCGTCGTGATCGCGAGCATGCTCGAGCGCTGGTTCTCCGCCGGCGCCGACCTCGCGGTCTTCCGGGACATGACCCAGGACGAGGTGCGCGAGTGGGTGACGATCTGCCACGGCATCGTCGAGCGCATGCGCGCCTCGCCCAAGCCGCTGCTCGCCGCGATCCACGGCACGGCGGTCGGCGGCGGGCTGGAGATCACGCTGCACTGCGACGTCCGCTTCGCCGCCGAGGACGCGCAGCTCGGCCAGCCGGAGGTCAACATCGCCTTCATCCCGCCGATCGGCGCCACGCAGGCGCTCGCGCGGCTGCTCGGCCGCTCGCGCGCGCTGCGCGTGCTCTACGAGGGCACGCTGATGAGCGCGCGCGAAGCGCTCGCGATCGGCCTCGTGGACGTCGTGGTGCCGCCGGCGCAGCTGCGCGCCGCGGTCGCCGACTACGCGGCCATGCTGATCGGGAAGCCGGCTGCGACGCTCGCCGCCATCCGCCGCTGCGTGACCGAGGGCGGAGCGGTTCCGATGGAAGCGGGGCTCGCGATCGAGCTCGAGGAGGCAGTCCGGCTTGGCGGCCACGGCAACTTCGCGGAAGGCGTCGACGCCTTCCTGGCCAAGCGCGCTCCGCGCTGGCGGTGAGCGGCGTTGACGCTCGTGGACGCCGCGCCGCAGGCTTCGCGCCGCATGCAGCCGCTGCCCAACGAGATCTGCCCGCTCTGCGGCGGACCCAACGGCTGCATCCCCGCGGCCGGAGGCAGCTTCGACATGCCGTGCTGGTGCGCCGGCGTCACGGTCGATCCGGCAGCGCTGGCGCGCGTGCCGGAGGATGCGCGCGGCCGCGCCTGCCTGTGCCGCGCGTGCGCGACGGGAGTCCACGACGAAGGGGAGCCGCGGTGATCGAAGGCATGCACGGCATGTTCTACACGGACGAGGCGAAGGCGCTGCGCGAATTCATCCGCGACAAGCTCGGCTTCAGCGGCACCGACGTCGGCGAGGGGTGGCTGATCTTCGACGCGCCGAAGGCCGACCTCGGCGTGCACCCGACCGGCAGCGAGGGGCCGCCCTCGGGGACCGCGGAGATCTCTTTCTTCTGCCGCGACATCGAAGGCACCGTCGGGGCGCTGAAGGCGAAGGGCGTGGAGTTCACCCAGGCCATCGAGGACCACGGCTACGGGCTCGTCACCTACTTCAGGGTGCCCGGCGGGTTCTCCGTGCAGCTCTACGAGCCGCGCTACCGCAAGTAGCGTCCTACGGTCGACCCGGGACACGCGCACCGCTGCGGTAGCGCGCCTTCGCGTCTTCGGCGTCCACGCCATCGGCGATCGCGTCCGCGCGGATGCGGAACGTCGCCGGGTCGGCCCCGGCGACCGGGACGCCGCCGTGGAAGACCGCGGTGCGCGACGCGGCGTAGCCGAAGCCGAGCACCGCGAATCCCTCCGCGCTGCCGAGCGGGCGGCCGTCGTGATACGCGCGCTTCGCGTCGCGGGCGTAGCGGTCCTCGAGCACCTCGAAGGAGCCCGCGTCGGCGCCCGCGATCGCTCCCACGCGGATGACCGGCGCGCCCGGAGAGGGCTCGACGCGGCCGTGATAGACGCTCGCCGCGTCCTTGCAGTGGCGATCGTCCAGCCGGACGAAGGTCGCCGGGTCGCTCCCCGCGATCTCGGCCTGGTGGAAGTACACGCGCTCGCGGTCCAGCGCGTACACGGAATCGATCACGCGCAGGCTGGCGGCGTCGCGCACCGCGAAACGCGCGCCGTCGAACCAGGCGTGGCGCGCGTCCCGCGCGTAGCCGTGGCCGAGGACGACGAAGCTCGCCGCGTCGGCACCCTCCAGCGCGGCGACAGCGTCGCGGCGGATCAGGTAGTACTCCTTCGCGTCGCGCGTGCCCCGCGCGTGCCAGGCGCGCGCCGCGTCCTTCGCGTACTGGTCGTCGAGCGGCGTGAACGTGCGCGCGTCGACCTGCGGGATCGGCGTGTCCCGGTAGTGCCAGACACCGTCGACCTGCCTGAAGGGCCCGGTCGGCTTCGGTTCGCAGCCGGCCAGCGCGACCGCGCCCGCAAGCGCGACGGCAGCGAGCGCGGCGTGGCGCAGGCTGGCGCTAGTTGTCATCCTGCCCTCTGGTGCGCTCGCCATGCCTCGTGCGCACGCCCCGTCGTCGTTCCCGCGAAAGCGGGACCCCGGCGTCTCGTTGCCCCTGCGCCGCCGCGCCGCGGCATCCTCGATGTCGGCGAGGGACTGCCGGTTCAGCGGGACGCCCTCGCGGCGACAGCGCGCCTCGGATTCCGCCTCCATCTCGCCGGGCACGCAGAGGCGCTCGACGCCGGGAGCGCGCCGGCTCGAGTGCACTTCGCGCACGGTCCCGTCCACGCGCGCCTCGAAGCGCGCCGCGCGCTCGAGCGCGGCGACGTCGATCCGGCCCGCGCCGCTTCGATTGCGGAACCAGCGGACACTCGAGCGCCCTTCCACGCGGCCGGGCGGAAGGAATCCGTGAACGGTCGCTGGCAGAACCATGCGATCGCGCCACGCGGTCGAGCCGTGCCCCCCTCGACTCGGCTTCGGTCACTCCCGACACGGGCCTGTGTGGACACGGACGGCCGGAGCCGGCCGGGCCCCGCCGAGGCCGGCCGACGAACCGAAGCCGCGGTCCGGGATCCTCCGTACCGGCCATGAAATCGGCCAGGGCCACCGTTTCAGTCTCCTTCAGGCTCGCGTCGATCGGCGGGCAGCGCGCCACTTGTCTCTCCAGCCCGCTCGTCTATCCGACAACCATGTCGAGCAAATGGGTTCAAGGCACGATGGGCTCTTGTGCAGTCTCGCAGAGTCCCGGGACAGAGGATGTGACGGCAGCAATGCGCGAATCCTGCGAAGGAACCCCATGACCGCGAAGTCTGTTGCCAGGACCGGGCAAGCCGGCGGGGCGATGCTCACGCTCGTTGCCGTCGTCGCCTTGCTGGCCCTTGCCTACATAGGTTACCGCGCGCTCGGCTTCTATCGCGAGAACGTGGCGCCCTTCGTCGCGGACGCTTCGAACGTGGTCTCCCGCGTGGCGAGCACTGCACGGAGCCTCAATCCGTACAAGGTGACGAAGGACCCGGACGAGGTCGCGCAATCGCTGCGGACGTCGTTCGGGATCGCGCCGCCCGAAGGCTACGTCGGCGCGTTCGGGTTCAGCGTCGAGCTGCTCGGAGAGAAGCACATGCAGCTCGTGGCGCTGATTCCGAAGGGCGCGAAGGCCTCCGACATCTTCGAGGGCGGCCGCGGCGAGATTCGATTCAGTCCCGGCGCCTCCACGATCTTCCTCGCGGCGCAGTCCAGGCGCAGCGATCGCAACGAGGTGCGCGAGGCCATCGCCGGCATGACGGGAGGCGACGGACAGACGGAGCCATTGCAGCCGGTCTACATCCAGGCGGGCGGCAGGAAGGTCGCCGCGTACCGCGGGACGGCTCAAAGCTACGGCGCGTGGAACACGGTCGTCTTCGTCTTCCTCGACGAGGGACGCCTGTTCTACGCCGCCGGGCCCAAGGCCTCGTTCGACGAGCAGGCCCTCGAGCGCGCATTGACGGCGCTGGTGTCCGCGCATCCGGCCAACGAGCTCATGTACCAGCATCAGAAAGCGGACGCGGTCGCCGCCCCGCGTTCCGACCCCTGCGGCATCCCGGGACTTGCCGGCGACTTCGACGTGGTGGTCGTGAGCGTCAGGCGGGGATCGACCCCGCTCGACGTCGCGCTCGACCAGAGCGGCCACGACGTGGCCCGTGAAGACGTCGTCATCGGCACGACGCCGAAGCCTATCGTGCTCGTCCTCATGGGTCATGACCCGATCGTCTGGAACGTCGGGCGGACCGAAGGCGCGCGCATCGCGGGCGTGCTTGCGGAAGGCATGTATCGCCAGGTCGTGATCGGCCTGCCGAAGTCGACGCCGCTGTCGACGTACTCGACGTCGGACGGTCCCAACGCATGCCAGCACTTCACGGCCGAAAGGCCGGACAGCAGCGAGTATCGCGCGGTCCAGCGCAGGATCCGGGAGCTCTTCGGTCGCGGCATCGGCACGTTCCTGAACAAGAAGGCCGGCGGCCACTTTCTGGTGGGCGAGGCGAACGGCGATATCGCGTACTCGCCGGACGTGACCCTGAAGAGCGTCGCCCTGGGCGACAACGTGCTGCCCGGAGGCACCCGGGGCATCGAGCGGCTCCTGAGCCAACGGGCCATCCGGCCGGCAACCGACGAGGACATCGCCGCCTGGGTGAAAGGCGCCGCACAACGACTCGGGCAGCCGGCGGACCAGTACCGGGGCCGCATCAACTGGCGGCTGCGCAAGGACGACACCTACGTGGTCCTCCAGCCCTTCGACCTTCCCGCGGGCCTGGCCGGTGCCAACGCTCGCACGTTCATCCTGCCGATCGGCGCGCAGAGGCCGGGCGGGCCGCAGGGACACTGCACGTTCCTCCAAATGGAGCATTTCCAGTGCTACGGCGTGGGCTGCGTCTGACGAAGGCAGCGCTCCGACGGCGCGCGCCACGCAGTTCGATGCACGGCAGCCGCGCCGGAGCAACGCCGTGACCGTCGGCCGGGCCGGCGCGGAAACGGGGCCGGCAGGACCGCCGGGGAAGGGTGGCGTAACGCTGCTGGCAGCCGTTCTCATCGTCAACCCGCTGCTGCAATGGCTGCACCTGACGGCGCTCTCGTACTTCACGCTGCTGGAGCCGCCGTTTACCACGTCGCGCGGGCTCGTGCTCGCGATGCAGCTGTTCTTCGCGCCCGGCAACGTGCTCGCCGTGGCGCTTGGCGTCGGCCTGATGCTCAGGAGCGAGTGGTCGCGCCGCGTCGCCCGGGGCGTGTTCCTGTTCGCCGCCGGCGTCGTCGCGCTACAGATCGCCCTCCAGGCCGCCTCCTGGCAATTCGACTCGAACACACTGCTGGCCGGCACGACGCTCGTCTTCTCCGCCGCGTACTTCTGGTACTTCGGCCGCCCGTACGTACAGCTGCAGTTCCGGGGGCGACCGCAACCGGCGCGCCCGGAGCAAGCCGCGCCGGCGGCGACCACTGCGGCGCCAGCGCAGACGAAGCACCCGCGCGCCGTCGTCATCGGCGCGTGCGTCGAGATCCTGCTCGGCATCGCAGCCGTCGCGGTGCTGTGGCGCCTGCACGACGTGTTCGGCGCAACGACACTGCTGGACGTCGGGGCGGGACCGGGCGTGGCGGACGCGGACGGGCTCCTGAAGATGTTCGTGTTCGTCTGCCTCGCGTTGCTGATTTCGCCGCACGCGCTGACGACCGCTGCCGGCATCGGAATCCTCCTCGGCCGCACGCCGAATTTCGCGCGACGGCACTCGCTGATCGCGTGCTGGTCGGCGGTCGGCTGCCTCCTGCTCGCGGCCTGGCTCGTGGAACGGCCCGGGCTCGCGTTCGACACGCACAGCGCACGCGTTCTCGTCGCATTCTGCGTCGTCTCCCTTGTCTGGCACGCGCGCCTGCTCTACGTCCTTGCCCGCGCTCGACGAGCACCCGAGGCCGAGCCGGCGCGAAGGAACGCGACGCGATGAGACTCGCGCTTGCGCGCGGGCGAGGAAGGCGCGCGATCGCGGCGGCGGGGCTCGTGCTCGCCGCCGCGCTTGGCCTGGCCGCGTGCGAACGCGTCGCCGACGTCGTGGCAGCGGACGTCCCGGCGCCGCGCAGCTTCATGCGCGGCGGCGCGTGGTTCCCCGCGGCGACCGGCTACTGGTTTCACCAGTACGTCGATATCGAGGAGCTGACCGCGCTCATGGGCGACCTCGACTTCGCCTGCGCCACCGTGACTCCCGCAGGGGGAAACGCGGGTGCCGAGCACCTGCGCTGCGAGCGCAGCTTCAGGGCGCCCGGGGGAATCCTGTCGCGTACGGACACCGTCGAGTTCGGGTTCCGCCGCAACGGCGCCGTCGAGTTCGCCGAGTCCGGTTGCCGGTATGCGTTCTTCGATTCGCCAAAGCTGTCGGGCGCCTGCCAGCGCTTCGCGGCCCCGGGCGCCGTGTATCCGAGCGTGGCGAGCTACGCGCGGGTGGTCGATGCGATGCTCCGCCCAGCGGCGATTCATCAGCCGGTCAGCGTGCGCCGCCTGCAGGCGGCGCCGCGCCCGCCGCTGCGGGACGCCGACGAGGCCATCGAGCTGCTCGCGCGCTGGCGGTTCGATTGCGACGTGCCGAAGCAGCATTACCGCGTCGGCTTTCGCGGCAAGACCGGCGAGGTGACCGAGTTGCGTTGCCGGCAACATAGCCTGCGCACGCCCGGTCGCCCGCCGCAAAGCCAGCACGTCGTCATCCGCTACGACACCGTGGACCTCGCAGTGCTGGGCATCGAGGCGAGGCTGGACGATGCGACGGCAACTCTGCCGCAGGCGATCCACTCGCGCAAGGACCGAGACGCGCGCGCAGTCGGGAGCGGCGCTGCGGCGCTGCCGCCGCTGCTGCTGGAGACCCGCTCCGGCGAGAAGTTCGAGATGCCGATCGGCGCCGTGGGAACCGGGTCGCGCCAGGCGACTCGCGACGGCTTCGAATTGCTGACGCCCGCTTCGCAGCGCGAGTTGTTGAAGGCCTACCTCGACAAGCTGGCCGTGCAATGGGGTGCCGCGCCGGAGCGCCTGTCCTGGCTAACCGCCTCGGCGCTCGAGTGGTACGGCCCCGAAGCGCTGCCGCATCTTGCCGAGCTGCTGTCGGACGAACGACCCGTGCTTGGCGCCGCCCTGCTGAAGCACATGTGCTTCGAGTCGACGGCCAGGAGCGAGGCGCGGCTGGACTATGCGCTTCGCTCGGAGCGACTGTGGGAGGCCATGCGGGCGTGCATCGATCGCAAGCGCGCCGACCTGCCCAGAAGCCTCGCGATGATGGACCAGCTGCTTGCGCGGGACCTGCGCAGTTTGGAAGCCAGCGATGCCCGGACATTGAACGCGTTCTTCGACTTCAGGCGCGACGTCTTCTACGTTGCCGCGCTGGGCGCGGACGCAAAGGAGGCGCGCCGCACGCTGGAGGCCCTCGTCGCCGGCAAGGACGGCCTGTCGCCGGACCTGCGGGAACTCGTCGCCGGAGCCCTGGCTGAACCGGAGCGGCGCGGCGCGGCCGTTCCGGACGCCCCTTCGCGAACCCCGGATTTGCAGCTCTCGCCCGACAGGCCGGCGCCGCCGCCCGGGCAATCGTCGGCACGCCGCGACCAGCCGGCACGATAGCGGCTGGCCGAGCGGGTTGTCCCCGATCGGTTGGTCGCAGGCTCGACAGATCCTGCACGGCGCGCCGCGTCCGCGGACGGCTCGCGGCACCGTGCGCGACACCGGCACGCGTGCCGACGCGAATGCCGCGCCCCGCCGGGCGCGGCGCTGAAGCGCGGGGCCTCAACGCCCCGGCGTCCGCGCGCCGGCGTCGACGACGAATCCCGCCAGCGCCGCGAGGTCCGGCTCGAAGCCGATGCCGGGCGCATCGCCGAGCCTGACCGCGCCCTCCTCGACCGTCATCGGGCAGACGCGCTCGCGCAACGGGTTCGGATTGGCGTCCACCTCGGCGAAGCTCGCGCTCGTGCCGGCTGCGGCGACCAGGTGCAGCGAGTGCGCGAGGCCGATGCCGCCGCCGAGCCAGTGCGGGCAGAACGCGATGCCGCGCTCGCGCGCGTGCCGCGCCACTTCCAGCGCGCCCGACACGCCGCCCCACTTGCCGACGTCCGGCTGCACGAAGCGCAGCCAGCCGCCGTCGATCGCCTCGGCGAACTGCGCCCCGCGCAGGTTCTCGCCGGCCGCGAGAGGAACGGGGCTCTGCGCGGCCAGCGCGCGCCACGCGGCGGGCGCAACGTCGGCCAGCATCGGCTCCTCGATCCAGTGCGGACGCGGCGGCGCCAGTTCCGCGATGCGCGCCACCGCATCGTCGGGCGACCACGCCTGGTTCGCGTCGGCCATGATCGTCGCGCCCTCGCCCAGCGCAACGCGCAGCGCGCGCAGGTTCGCGACGTCGCGCTGCGGCCCGAACCCCACCTTGAGCTTGAACGCACGGTAGCCGGCATCGCGCTTCGCCAGCGCGACGTCGACCACATCGTCGGGACCGATGCCGCTCGCGTACACCGCAGCAGCGCGGTCGTTGCCGCCGAGGTGCCGCCAGAGCGGAACGCCCGCGCGGCGCGCAGCGAGGTCCCAGAGCGCCTGGTCGATCGCGCCGGCAATCTGCGCGAACGGTCCCGGCTCGCCGCACTGGATGGCCATCTGGCGCGTCCGCCTGTCGAGCATCGCGCGGACGGTCGCGGGATCGTCGGCAGCTGCGGCGAGCAGCGGGACGAAGACCGAGTCGAGCAGCCGCGCGCGGTGCTCGGCGCCGACCTGGGGAAAGTTGCAGAAGACCTCGCCCCACCCCCACGCGCCGTCGTCCGCAGTGATCCGGACGAACAGGGCGGGCCGGTTGCTCATCGCGCCGAATGCGTTCGCGAGCGGCCGCTCGATGGGGGCGCGCAACACCCACCGGTCGATCTTTGCGATACTGGTCATGGGCGAAGGGCTGGAACGGGTTGCGGGAGGACGCGAGAGCGCAGCACCCGCGCAGGCCGCCGAAGCGCGCCACGACAGCGATTGGAACAGGAGACAGCATGCTGATCAAGTTCGCTCACAGGGCGGCGCTGGTGCTGGGTGCGGCCGCCCTCGCCGTCACAGCCGGCGCCGTCGCGCAGCCGTTCCCGTCGAAGCCGGTCCGCGTGATCGTCCCCTTCCCGCCGGGCGGGGCCGTCGACTTCTACGCTCGCGTCGTCCAGCAGCCGCTCTCCGAGGCGCTCGGGCAGACGGTCGTGGTCGAGAACAAGGCGGGCGCGTCAGGCATGGTCGGCGCGGAGTTCGTCGCGAAGTCGCCGCCCGACGGGTACACGCTGCTGCTCGGCAACATCGCCTCGCTCGCGATCAACGTGGGCATCTACGCGAAGATGCCGTACGACCCCCTGAAGGACCTGACCCCGGTCGTGCGCACGGTCGACGTCAACTACGTGCTCGTCGCGCACCCTTCGGTGCCGGTGAAATCGGTGAACGAGCTCGTCGCCCACGCGAAGGCGAACCCCGGCAAGCTCGCGTACGGCAGCGCCGGCAGCGGCAGCCTGCCGCACCTGGCGACCGAGCTCCTGAAGTCGCGCACCGGGACCGACCTCGCGCACGTGCCCTACAAGGGCGGCGGGCCGATGGTGACCGACCTGCTCGGCGGCACGATCCAGGTGGTCATCGGCGACCAGGCGAACCTGATGCCGCACGTCGCCACCGGCAAGCTCGTGGCGCTCGCGGTGGCGAGCCCGAAGCGCTCGCCGAACGCGCCCGCGCTTCCCACGATCGGCGAGAGCCTCCCCGGCTTCGAGGCCACGGCGTGGCAGGGCGTCGTCGGGCCGGCGGGCTTGCCGCCGGACGTCGTGCGCAAGCTCAACGACGCGTTCAACAAGGTGATGGCGATGCCCGACGTCAAGGCGAAGCTCGCCGGCGGCGGGCTCGACGTGGTCGGCGGCGCGCCCGACGAGTTCGCGCGCTTCATCGCGAGCGAAATCGCCAAGTGGACGAAGATCGCGAAGGATGTGGGGGCGAAGGCCGACTGAAGCCCGCGCGGGCGCTGCCCAGCGCCAGCTTGCCGGGATTCGCCTTCGCGTGCGCGACATCCTCGCCCACCTCGGTGAGCCGATCACGCCACCGGCCCGGGCCACCTGCGCAACGCGCAAAGACACCCCCATGGCGACGCACAACCACTCCCTGTGCCCGTCGGCTCGCCCGCGTCAACCCGTGATCGCCTGATCCGCCTGGACTCGGTGCGGTTGTGTTGCCTATCCTTGGTCATTCGGCGCCGGCCCTTGAAAGGAACTGCCGCGTGCATGACGCCTCCGTGGTCAGGGCCTTGCTCTTCACCGACATCGAGGGGAGCACCGGTCTGTGGGCGAAGGAGCCGGATCGGATGCGGGACGCGTTGGCACGCCACGATGCGATGTTGCGCGCAGCAGTGGAGTCCAGCCTCGGCACGATACTGAAATCGACGGGGGACGGCATCTTTGCCGCCTTCGACGATCCGCTCAACGGACTGCAAGCAACACTGGCGATCCAGCGGGCGTTGGCCGATCCTGCAGCAACCTCCGGCATACCCGTCAGGGTTCGCTGTGCGCTGCACGTCGGCGCCGTCGAGCACCGCGATGGCGACTACTTCGGCACTGCAGTCAACCAGGCAGCGCGCATCATGGGTGCAGCGCACGGCGGGCAGGTGCTGCTTTCGCAAAGCGCGGCCGAACTTCTGGCGGGCCGCCTGCCGGCAGGGGTCTCGCTCAGCGACCTTGGGATGATCCGGCTTCGTGGCTTGGCTGCGCCGGCCCGCGCCTATCAGGTGGTGCATCAAGATCTGCGGCGGGAATTCCCACCCCTGCGCTCGCTCGAGGCCATCCCGCACAACCTGCCCCAGCAGGTGACTTCATTCATCGGTCGCGAGCGGGAACTTGCCCAGGCTCGCGCGCTGCTCGGGGGCGCGCGCCTGTTGACCATCGTCGGACCGGGCGGCATCGGCAAGACCCGTCTGTCGCTGCAGATCGCCGCCGACCTCCTCGACTCCTATCCGGATGGTGCCTGGCTTGTCGAACTCGCGTTGATCGTCGACGCTACGCTGGTGCCGACGGCGGTGGCGCAGGTTCTGGGCCTGCGGGAGGCCACGGGCACATCCGTTGTCGAGACCGTGTGTGAGCATCTCGCTTCACGCCGGTTGCTTCTCGTTCTCGACAATTGCGAGCATCTGGTCGGCGCCTGCGCCACGTTGGTCGACGCGATGCTGCACGCCGCGCCCCATGTCCGCGTGCTCGTGAGCAGCCGCGAGCCGCTCAATGTTTCCGGCGAACAGACGTTTCCGTTGCCGCCGCTTGCACTGCCGGGACCCGAGTCGCGTGCCGAGGACGCGGCGCGTTCCGACGCCGGCCGACTCTTCGTCGAGCGAGCGCGGCTCCGACTGCCGGAGTTTGCGTTGAGCGAGGGCAACGTGCACCTGGTCGCGCAGATCTGTGCCCGGCTGGATGGCATTCCGCTGGCGCTGGAACTGGCTGCGGCCCGCGTGGGCGTGCTCAGCGTGGCGACGATCTGCGGGCGCCTCGACGACCGTTTTCGCCTGCTGACCGGAGGGGCCCGCAGCGCGCTTCCACGCCAGCAAACGCTGCGGGCGCTGATCGATTGGAGCTACGACCTCCTCGGTGCCGGCGAGAAGATGCTGTTTGCCCGGCTATCGGTGTTCGTTGGCGGCTGGACATTGCCGGCTGCAGAAGCCGTGTGTGCAGATCAGGATCTTGCACGGGACGACGTGCTTGAGCTCCTGGTCAGCCTGACCCAGAAGTCGCTCGTGGTGCCGGACGGCGACGGGGCGCGCTATCGCATGCTGGAAACCATCCGCGAGTACGCGCGGGATCGCCTCGACAAGCTGGACACGCGCCATGCCGTCCGCATGCGCCATGTCGGCTGCTTCCTGGAGCTTGCCGAAACGGCGGAGCCGTACCTGGAGGGCGGGCAGGAGCAGCCGGGCTGGATGGCGCGACTCGATGTCGAGCACGACAACCTGCGGGCGGCGCTCGATTTCAGCATCGACGGGACAGACGACGACGAGACCGGCTTGCGCCTTTGCGGGGCGCTCTACCGGTTCTGGGCGCACCGCGGCCACGCGCGCGAGGGTCTTCGGTGGTGCCTTGCCGCACTGGCCCACGCCACCAGCCAGTCCGGTACCTCCGCCTACCTGAAGGCATTGCACGCATCCGGCACGCTTGCCTGGCGACTCGGCGACATCACCGCTGCCAGATCCCAGCTGGAGGCCGCGCTGGCACTCAGCCGTGAACTCGGCGACCGCACGGGAGAAGGCCGCGTGCTGAGCAACCTGGGAGGGGTGGCGATCCATCAGGCCGACGACGTCGGTGCCCAGGCCTTTCTCGAGCAAGCAGTAGCCATTCACCAGGCCACAGGCAACCGCGGCATGGAAGCTCGCGTGCTCAACAACCTCGCCGCGCTCGCCGTGACGCGTGGACGATTCCGCGAGGCCCAGTCAGCGGCGGAACGCTCCCTCGAGCTCAGCCGCGCGCTCGACAATCCGATGGAAGAAGCGACGTCGTTGAGTCACCTCGGTTTCCTGGCGCAGCGCGAAGGCGAGTTTGCGCAAGCACGGATGCTGCATGAGCGGGCGCTGGCGACGGCACGAGAGTTCGGTGTCCGCGAATTCGAACTGGAACTGGTGCGACACCTGGGCGAGATCGCCCTCGCTCAGGGCGACCTGGCACTGGCCCGCACGCACTTCCACAGCGCTCTCGCAACCAGCAAGGAGATCGGCAATCAGCACGAAGTCGTGCTTTGCCTCGAAGCCGTGGCGGCGCTGATGACACGGCAGGCGTCGCACGAGAAGGCGGCCCATCTGTGCGGCGCCGCCGACGCCTTGCGCCACGCCATCGCCACGCCACGAACGCACGATACGCGGGAGCAATACGACGCGATCATCGCGGCATGCCGTGAGGTGCTGGGAGAAGGTGCAGCAGCGGCCACCGTTGCGGCAGGGGCGGCGTTGCCGTCCGAACAGGCGATCGCGGAGGTGCTGGCATGGATCGGCAATCCGGCTGGCTGATCCCGTAGCGCAGCGTTCAGCAGTTTGACGGGCGTCCGTGAAAGACTCCCGGCATGTCAACCGGCGCGCACGTCGGCGGGCGCGCGTCTCCCGCGCAACGCGGCGAAACACCTCCGCGACGACGCGCAACCACTCCATGTCCCGGTCGGCTCGCCAGCGTCAATCCGTGACAACGTGACTTGCTGGAACTCGGTGCGGTGGAGTTGCCCATCGTTCAAGGCATCGAGGACCACGGCTACGGGCCCGGCACCTGCCTCAGGGCGCCGGGCGGGTTCCCGGTGCAGCTCCGCGAGCCGCACTGCCGCAAGCGGTCAGCGTGCCGCGCGCAACCGAATCAGCGGCGCGCAGCAGACGGCAACGCGCGGGCGGGCACCGGAACGGACTCGGCCCGCCCCGCCGGCGCCGCGCCGCAGCCGGCGTCCTTCAGGCCCTTCGCGAGGACTTCGGCGTCCTTCGTGCGCCCCTGGCGCCGTGCGACCTCGACGGCCCCGCAGGCCGGCACGTGGCCCGACGGATCGAGCGCCAGTGCGCGATCGAACGCGTTGCGCGCGTCCGGCAGCCTGCCGAGCGCGAGGTAGAGCGTGCCCGCCTGCGCGAGCGCGCCCACGTCGCGCGCGTCGAGCGCAAGCAGCTTCTCGACGTGGACCAGCGCATCCGCCGGGCGGTCGAGGCCGACGTAGGCGTCGGCGAGGCGCCGCAAGTGCGCCGGGTTGGCGCCGTCGAGCGCGACGGCCTGCTTCGCAGCCTCGAAAGACTCGTCGATCTGGCCCAGCTTCGCGTAGCCGGCGCTGAGCGCCGCCCAACCAGCGGCGTTTGCCGGCTCCTTGCGCGTCCACTCGGCAGCGTGCAGGACAAGCACGTTCCAGTTGCCGGCGTTGCGCAGGTCCTCGACCTTTGCAGCGAAGTCCGTGCTCGAGGGCGGCGCCACCACGGCGACGGGAGCGGGCGCCGGCGCCCTGGGCGCGGCGCTGGTCTTCACGGGCACCGCTGTGACGGGCGATGCGTCTCGCCCGGGCCAAGTCCACGCCGTCACGACGAGCGCCACGGCGGCGACGCCAGCGCAAGCGAACAGCAAGACGCGGCGCCGCGGCTCGAGCAAGGACCACGCGGCCGCCCCGGCCGACCCGGGTTCGCGTCCAGGATTCGGGGACTCCTGCGGCGGTGGCGGCGGCGACGCGGGACGCGCGGAAGCCCGGCGCTGCTGCGCGAGCTTGAGCATCGTCGCCCGCGCCCGCAGGTACGGCGCGACGGCAGCGGCCTCGTCGCCATCGGCCAGCGACACCGCGCGTTTCCACAAAGCGGGGTCGACCACGCCACGCGAATGCTCGCGTGCCGCCGCCGCGAAATGAGGATCGATGTGCGCTACGGCGACCCGCGGCAAGTCGACGTCGATCGCGTCATTCGCGCAATCGACCGGCGCACGCGTGACGTTGGTCGGCACATAGTCGACGAGTTCGAGCTCGGGCGAAGCCGCGCGCTTGTTCTCCGGTTCCACGCGCACTGGACACGCATTCTTCGTGCCCGGACATCGACGCGTCGTCCCGTGGGCTACAGATTGTCGACGGCGTGCCCGGGCAGCCGCGCTAGTTGACCGACTCACGCATGTCGAAACGTGCATTCATTCTCGGCGTCATTCCCGCGCAGGCGGGATCCCAGCGTCGTCGAGAGACGCCGGGTCCCCGCGTTTGCGGGGACGACAATGGGTTGTGCCCATGCCAGCACGTTTCTTCAATTGCAGGTCGCTGCACTAGGACAGGTTCGGCGCCAGGCGCCTGCGCGCAGCGTCGAGCGGCAGCCCCGTGCGCCGCGCGAAGTCGGCGAGCTGGTCGTCGCCGATCTTCCCGACCGCGAAGTAGCGCGCCTGCGGGTGCGCCAGGTAGAAGCCCGACACCGACGATGCCGGAAGCATCGCGAAGCTCTCGGTGACGGACATGCCGAGCGCCTTCGCGCCGAGCAGGTCGAACAGCGGCCCCTTCACCGCGTGGTCGGGGCAGGCGGGGTAGCCGGGCGCGGGGCGGATGCCGCGGTACTCCTCGCGCACCAGCGCGTCCGCGCCGAGCGACTCGGCAGGCGCGTATCCCCACAGCTCGCGGCGCACCTTGCGGTGCAGCCACTCGGCGAACGCCTCGGCGAGGCGGTCGGCGAGCGCCTTCAGCATCAGCGCGGAGTAGTCGTCCTTCGCGCGCTCGAACTCGGCGAGCTTGCGTTCGATGCCGAGTCCCGCGGTCACGGCGAACGCGCCGATCCAGTCAGGGGGGCCGCCCTCCGGCGCGACGAAGTCGGCGAGCGCGTAGTTCGGCTTGCCGTCGGGACGCGCGCCCTGCTGGCGCAGGCCGTGCCACACCAGCGCGGGCGTCGAGCGGGCATCGTCCTGCCAGAGCACCACGTCCTCGCCGCGCGCGTTCGCGGGCCAGAAGCCGGCCGTGCCGTTCGCCGCGAGCCAGCGCTCCTCGACGACGCGCTTCAGCATCTTCCTGCCGTCGGCCAGCACCGCGCGGGCGTGCTCGCCCACGACGGGGTCGTCGAGGATCGCCGGGTACGGGCCCGACAGCTCCCAGGTCTGGAAGAACGGCGCCCAGTCGATCAGCTCCGCGACCTGCGCGAGGTCGACGTTGCGGAACTCGCGGCGGCCGGTGAACGACGGCCGCGGCGGCGCGTACGCCGCCCAGTCGGCGCGAAACGCGTTCGCGCGCGCGGCGTCCAGCGGCACCAGCGCGGGCCCCTTCTTCCGCGCGTGCTGCTCGCGGATGCGCTCGTAGTCCGCCGCCACCTCCGCGACGAACGGCGCGCGCGCATCGCGCGAGAGCAGCTGCGTGGTCACGCCGACCGCGCGCGACGCGTCGGGGACGTAGACGGTCGGCCCCCCGTAGTGGGGCGCGATCTTGACCGCGGTGTGCACGCGCGAGGTCGTCGCCCCGCCGATCAGCAGCGGCAGCGTCATGCCCTCGCGCTGCATCTCGCCGGCGACGTGCGCCATCTCCTCGAGCGAGGGCGTGATGAGGCCGGAGAGCCCGATCGCATCCGCCTTGTGCTCGCGCGCGGCGGCGAGGATCTTCTGCGCGGGGACCATGACGCCGAGGTCGACGACGTCGAAGTTGTTGCACTGGAGGACGACGCCGACGATGTTCTTGCCGATGTCGTGCACGTCGCCCTTGACGGTGGCGACGACGATCGTGCCCTTCGATCGCGCGGCGTCGCCCGCCGCCGCCTTCTCCGCCTCGATGTACGGAACGAGGTGCGCGACCGCCTGCTTCATCACGCGCGCGCTCTTGACCACCTGCGGCAGGAACATCTTCCCGGCGCCGAAGAGGTCGCCGACGACGTTCATGCCCGCCATCAGCGGGCCCTCGATCACCTCGATGGGCCGGCCGCCGCGGGCGGCGACCTCGAGGCGCGCGGCCTCGGTGTCCTCGACGACCCAGGTCGCCACACCCTTGACCAGCGCGTGCTCGAGGCGCTTGCCGACCGGCGCCTCGCGCCACGCGAGGTCCTCCTCGAGCTTCTTCCCGACCGACTTGTAGCCCTCGGCGAACGCCACCAGGCGCTCGGTCGCGTCGGGGCGGCGGTTCAGCACCGCGTCCTCGACGCGCTCCCGGAGCTCCGGGTCGAGCTCGTCGTAGACGCCGAGCTGGCCGGCGTTGACGATGCCCATCGTCAGCCCGGCGTGGATCGCGTGGTAGAGGAACACCGTGTGGATCGCCTCGCGCACCGGCTCGTTGCCGCGGAAGCTGAACGAGACGTTGCTGATGCCGCCGGAGACCTTCGCGTGCGGGAGGTTCGCGCGGATCCAGCGCGTGGCCTCGATGAAGTCGACCGCGTAGTTCGCGTGCTCGTCGATGCCGGTGGCGATCGCGAACACGTTCGGGTCGATCACGACGTCCTCGGGCGGGAAGCCGATGCCTGCGAGCAGGTCGTAGCTGCGCCTGGCGATGCCGGTCTTGCGCGCGAGCGTGTCGGCCTGCCCCTTCTCGTCGAAGCACATGACGACCACGGCCGCGCCATAGCGCATGGCCGACTTGGCCTGGCGCAGGAACGCCTCCTCGCCTTCCTTGAGCGAGATCGAGTTGACGATCGGCTTGCCTTGCACGCACTTGAGCCCCGCCTCGATCACCTCCCACTTCGACGAGTCGATCATCGCCGGCACGCGGGCGATGTCCGGCTCGACGGCGATGAGATTCAGGAAGCGGACCATCGCCGCCTTCGAATCGAGCATCGCCTCGTCCATGTTGACGTCGATGATCTGCGCGCCGCTTTGCACCTGCTGCCGCGCCACCTCGACCGCCGCGGCGTAGTCGCCGGCGAGGATCAGCCGGGCGAAGGCCTTGCTGCCGGTCACGTTCGTGCGCTCGCCGACGTTGACGAACAGCGCGTCGTCGCCGATGACGAGCGGCTCGAGGCCGGCGAGGAGCATGGGGCGCGAGTTCATCGGCCCTCACCCCCGGCCCCTCTCCCGCCTGACGGCAGGAGAGGGGAGAAGGAGTCTCCCCTCGCCCCGCGGCAGCGGGGAGGGAGCGGCGCGAGCAGCCGGCGAGGGCCCCCGCGAAGCGGGGATCGACGGCAAGAGCGAGTCGCCGCAGCCCGCCGACACGCGACGCCGCGCGTTCGCGCCGACCGTGCGGAGGCGGGGCCGGGGGTGAGGGGGCGCGCACCCGGGCGCATCATCCCGCCTCGCGCGCGAAACGGCGCGGCGCCACGCCGCGCACGGCTTCCACGATCGCGCGGATGTGCTCGGGCGTCGTGCCGCAGCAGCCGCCGATCAGGTTGACGAAGCCGCTGCGCGCAAAGTCGGCCGCGAAGCGCCCCGTTTCCTGCGGCGTCTCGTCGTAGCCGGTCTCCGACATCGGGTTGGGCAGCCCCGCGTTCGGGTAGCAGCTGACGTAGGTGTCCGCCACGCGCGCGATTTCCTCGATGTAGGGCCGCATCAGCGCAGCGCCAAGCGCGCAGTTGAGCCCGACGGCGAGCGGCCGGGCGTGGCGGACCGAGTGCCAGAACGCCGTGGGCGTCTGGCCGGACAGCGTGCGGCCCGACGCGTCGGTGATCGTGCCCGACACGATCAGCGGCAGGCGGCTGCCGTGCGCGTCGAACGCCTCCTCGATGGCGAACAGCGCCGCCTTCGCGTTCAGCGTGTCGAACACGGTCTCGACCAGCAGCAGGTCGGCGCCGCCGTCGATCAGCCCTTCGGCCGCGTCGCGGTAAGCGTCGCGCAGCTCGTCGAACGAGGTGTTGCGCGCGCCGGGGTCGTTGACGTCCGGCGAGATCGAGGCCGTCCGGTTCGTCGGCCCCAGCGAGCCCGCCACGAAGCGCGGCCGGTCCGGCGTGCGCGCCGTCCAGCGGTCGGCGACCTCGCGGGCGATCGCCGCGGCAGCGCGATTCATCGCGCGCGCGCGGCCCTCGAGCGCGTAGTCGGCTTGCGCGATCGACGTCGCGGTGAACGTGTTCGTCGTGATCACGTCCGCGCCGGCGGCGAAGTACGCGTCGTGGATCGCCGCGATCGCGTCCGGCTTCGTCAGCGACAGCAGGTCGTTGTCGCCTCCGACGTCGTGCGTGTGGTGCGCGAGCCCGCACGACGGCGGGCCGCGGAAGTCGGCCTCGCCGAGGCGCAGCTGCTGGATCATCGTGCCGGTGGCGCCGTCGAGCACGAGGATGCGTTCGTCCAGCAGGCGCTTCAGCTCTTCGGTGCGGTCGGGCTGCATGGCTATGTGGGGACGCAAAAAAACCCGTTCAGCCGGCGGCATGAGCGGGTTTCGCGTGCCGCTTTAGCTGGATTTGTTAAGCGCCCGCAAGCTGCGCGGCCCGTGAAGCCGCGGATCAAATCGGCGCTGGAGGGGAAGTGTAGATCAGCGCGCCCGCGGCCGCGGCGCGCAGCTTGACAGCGGCCGGCGGAGTGCGAAACGCTTGCCGCATGCTCGACCCCGACATCTCGCGCCTGCTCGCCACCGTCTTCGCCAAGCCGCCGGCGATGCCGCCCGACGTCGCGGCGCTGCGCTCGGCCGCCGAGTCGGCGCCGAAGCTGCTCGGCGGCGAGCCCGAGCCGGTCGACGACGTCCGCGACGCGTCGATCGCAGGAGGCGCGCGCGGCGTCGTGCCGGCGCGCATCTATCGGCCGGCGGCGAAGGCGCCGCTGCCGGCGCTGCTGTTCGCGCACGGCGGCGGCTGGGTCACCGGCTCGCTGGAATCGCACGACCGCGTGTGCCGCCAGCTCGCCAATCGCCTGGGCGCGATCGTCGTGGCGGTCGACTACGCGTGCGCGCCGGAGCACCGCTATCCGGCCGCGCTCGACGACGTCCACGCCGCCTGGGACTGGCTGCAGCGCGAGGCCGCCACGCTGGGTGCCGACGCGAGCCGGCTCGTCGTCGGCGGCGACAGCTCGGGCGGCAACCTGGCCGCGGCGCTCGCCTTGCGCCTGCGGCGCCACGGCTCGCCGCAGCCCGCCGCGCAGTTCCTGCTCTACCCCACCGTCGACCGGCGCGCGCAGTCCGCGTCGTACGACCGCTTCGCCGAGGGACACAATCTCACGGCGGCGATGATGCGCTGGTACTGGCAGGCCTACGATCCCGACGGGCAGGCCGACGACCCGGAACTGTCGCCGCTCGCCGCCGGCGACGTCGCCGGCCTCGCGCCCGCCGTGGTCGCGGTCGCCGCGGCCGACGTGCTGCGCGACGAGGGCCTCGCCTATGCGGGGCGGCTGCGCGAGCGCGGCGTGCCGGTGCGGCTGGTCGCCTGCGACGGCATGATCCACGGCTTCCTGCGCTGGACCGGCGCCGTGCCGGCCGCCCGGGCGCACGTCGAGGCGATCTGCGCCGCGCTGCGCGACCTGCTCGACGCGAGTTCCCGGCCATGACGATCGGACGCACGCGCCTATGGCGCGCCGCCGCGCCGTGCTAACGTCACCCGTCCGCACCCCTTAGCGCCCCTCGGCCATGAAGCACCTGAAGCCCCTCGAAGCCCAGAAGCTCCTGCAGGAACAGCCGCAGGCGGTCTTCATCGACTGCCGCAGCGAGATGGAGTACCTGTTCGTCGGCCACCCGGTCGGCGCGCAGCACGTCGCGTGGAACGACGGCCCCGACTGGGAGGTCAACCCGCACTTCGTCGGGCAGGTGAAGAAGATCGCGAGCATGCACCGGCCCGTCGTGCTGATCTGCCGCAGCGGCCACCGCTCGATCGACGCGGGGCTCGCCCTCGAGGAGGCCGGCTTCAAGGAGGTCTACAACGTCCTCGAGGGCTTCGAGGGGCCGCTCGACGACAGTCACCATCGCGGGACGCTCGGCGGATGGCGTAAGGAAGGGTTGCCCTGGGAGCAGCTCTAATAGCGAAGCTTCGATACGTTGTCCCTGCCTCGCATGCCTGTCGCGCATACAACCGTCGTCGTCCCCGCGCAGGCGGGGACCCAGCGACGTTCAATGCCGCTGTACGTTCGGAGGATCCAGAGACACTGGGTCCCCGCCTGCGCGGGGACGACGAACGGATGTCAGGCATTCGCGTCATCTTCGTCGGAGGCAGGACGCCCCTAGCGCAGCGCAGCAGCAGTGGCGCATGCCGTCGCTTCGGGTCTTGAGACGTGGCTGCCTACGGTGAACTCTGCCGGCAGTTCTACGACGCCGACAAGGGCTTCGCGGGCGGGGACGAGGTCGCGTGGTACGCGCGGCGCCTGCCGCGCGACGCGGGGCCGGTGCTGGAGGCGATGTGCGGGTCGGGCCGCCTGCTCGTGCCGCTGCTGCGGGAGGGCTTCCACGTCCACGGCGCCGACGACTCCGCGGCGATGCTCGCGGCGTGCGAGGCGCGGCTCGCCGCGCAGGGCCTCGCCACCCCGCTGTTCCGCCAGGACGTCGCCGCGCTGAACCTGCCGTTCCGCTACGGCGCGGCGTTCGTCGCGGCGTCCTCGCTGCAGCTTCTCGTCGATCCCGGCGCGATGCGCCGAGCGCTCGAGCGCATTCGCGCGCACCTCGTTCCACCCGGCCTGCTGCTGCTCGACCTCGGCGTGCCCGACGTCGCGGTCAACCCGCCCGGCGCGCCGCTGGTGGAGGTGCGCGCGGTCACGCTCGACGACGGCGCGCGCATCACGCTGCGCAGCGAGACGACCGTGGACGCGTCGTCGCGGCAGCTCGCGATGCGCAACCGCTACGAGCGCCGCGCGCGCGGCGCCGCGCTCGAGCGCGAGGACGAGACGCTGGGCATGACCTGGCTCGACGAGGAAGAGGTCGCCACGGTGCTCGGCGCCGCGGGTTTCGCCGACGTCGCGATCCTTCCCTCGCCGTGGCCGCGCGGCCAGCGCAGCTTCGCCGCGAGCGCGCGGGCGCGGTAGTGTCCCGTACCGGAAGTTCCTTGCCCTATCGCAGCGCAGCAACCACCTCCGCTCGCGCAAGGACGACGAAAATGGCGCGCTGCGCGACGCCGGTCGCAGCGGGTATCGCGAATGCCCGCAGGACCGGCAACGATGCAGCGCGTCATTTCTCGCTCGTCCTTGTGCAAGGAACTTCCGGTACGGGACACTTGGCGCTACCAGCTTCCGGACGCGCCGCCGCCGCCCGAGCTGCCGCCTCCGCCCGAGAAGCCTCCGCCCGACGAGCGCGACGACGAGCCACCGCCCGAGCTCATCCCGCCGCTGGTGATCACCACGCCGTTGTAGGTCGTGCGGCCGGTGCGCTTGAGCTCCTCGGCCGCCTTGCGGTACTCGGGCTTGCGGCTGACGATCAGCTTGGCGATCGGGAACACGACGATGTACGTCGCGAGCAGCACCAGCGCCCCCTTCACCCCGACGATGATGATCGGGAACATCGCCCAGAACGGGATCAGGAAGACGTAGAGGAACCAGCCCATGCCCGGCGTGAGCACGCCCACCACGGTGAAGAGGCCGATGACGCCGAAGATGAACGCGCCGAGCAGGATGCGCATCGGCCACGGCGGCAGGTCCTGCTCGATGGAGTCGAGCGACGAAGCGAAGCCGCTCGACGTTCCCGACGATGCCGCCTCGGGCAGCTTCTCGCCGCCCAGCACGGCGGCGATCGCCGCCACGCCGTCGGCGACGCCGCGGTCGTAGTCGCCGGCCTTGAACGCCGGCGTCATGCGGTCGCGGATGATGCGCGCGGCCTGCGCGTCGGTGAGCGTGCCCTCGAGCCCGTAGCCCACCTCGATGCGCATGCGCCGGTCCTGCGGCACGACGACGACGAGCACGCCGTTGTCCTTGCCCTTGACGCCCAGCTTCCACGACTCGAACACGCGGGTCGCGAAGTCCTCGACGCTCTCGCCGGCGAGCGTCGTCACGGTGAGCACCGCCACCTGGTGCGTCGTGCGCTCCTCGAGAGCCTTGAGGTCGGCGGTGAGCTTCGCGCGCGTGGCCGGCTTCAGGATCTCCGCGTTGTCGACGACGCGGCCGGTGAGGAACGGGACGTCGACTGCCGGCGCAGGCCCGGCCGCGAGGAGCGCAACCAGCGCCAGCAGGCGCAGCGCGGCGGCTAGCATGGTCCCCCCACGCTTGCGGCATTCGCCGCTGCGCTGCCCCCCAAGGGGGCGGTATGAGCGCCTTGGGTCGGCCCGGCGGCGCTCATTTCTCATCTCCGCGCACGAAGCGGTTGGGCAGGTGGCTGCGGCCGTCGTCCGGCGCGAAGCCCTTCGCGACGAGCAACGCCTGCAGCGCCGCGAGCCCCTCGCCGAACGCCTCGCGCACGCGGCCGGCGGCCAGCCGCGGCGTCATGCGGTCGACGATCGCCTGCCAATCGGCGGTGGACACGCGCCCGCGATAGGCGACGTCGGGGACGATCACCACGCAGTGCTCGAGCTTCGCGACGAAGACCAGCACGGCGTCGCGGTGCGGCGTGGCGAACATCTCGCGGGAGAGGAACATCACCTCGGCGCGCTGCCGCACCTCGCCGCGCATGCGTCCAGCGCGAACGAAGAGCCGGCGGCACGCCGGCACGTAGCGCGCGGCCAGCGCCGCGAGCGCCCCGGCGCCGAGGATCGTCAGCGCCTGCGCGAGCAGCGCGGCAGGCGTCACCCAGTCGGGGCGGCCGACGTCGATCGCCCAGGCCGCGAGGGCCGCGAGCGCAGCGGCGAGCGAGAACGCGCGCCACGTCGCCTCGGGATAGTCGTCGGCGCTCGGCACGATGGCCGCGACGACCTCCACGCCCGTCGCAGCCTCGACCGCGGCGATGTCGCTCTCGATCGCCTTCGCCTCGTCGCTGCCGATCGCATCCACGCCGATCCCCTTTCGCCGCCCCGCCTCAGCGGCGCGCCGCGCCCAGGTCGAGCGCCATGTAGATGGTATCCCCGAGCGGGTTGCGATAGTAGGCCTCGCAGGGCCGGAAGCCCGCGCTCGCGTACAGCGCGCGGGCCTCTGTCATGCGCTCGAGCGTGTCGAGCTTGAGCGTGGCGTAGCCGATCGCGCGCGCCTCGTCGACGATCGCTTCGACGAGGCGCCTGCCCCAGCCGCAGCCCCGCGCGCGCTGCTGCACGTACAGCCGCTTCACCTCGCCCACGGCTGCGTCGAGCGGGCGCAGCGCGATGCACCCGAAAGCTTCGCCGGGCTCGCCGGCCAGCAGCAGCCGGCCTCGCGGCAACGCGTAGGCGCCGGGCAGCGATGCGAGTTCCTGCGCGAAGCCCTGGAAGCAGAGGTCGACGGCGAGCCACGCCGCGTACTCCTCGAACAGCGCGCGCGCGAGCGCGACGTCGCGCTCGCCGTTCACGTGACGAAGTGCCGACTTGCCGATTGCTGGCTCGGGGGCAGGTCGCATGGCAGAACTGCCGCCGGGGTGCATTACGTTTCGCACGACGCGCGTTCTTGCGCGCCGTTGCCGGCGGGCGCCGCAGGGCCGCCACGCGAGCGGCCGGCGAGGGGCCCCGCGCGTCGTTTGCGTGGGGATCGACGGCCTTTGCGAGTCGAAGCTTGCCGGCCGACGCGCGTGTCCCACATCATTCGACATCGTTCAAGGAGGCCGGCGCCCCAAGGCGCCCGCCCCGACTCCAGCTCGATGCAAAAGGCGCCTCTCGACAGCACGTCCGGCACTGGGCGCACGAACGCCTTTTGCATCAATCGCTAGGCCCGGTGGGCGACCAGCAGCTGCTCGAGCCACGCGTTGGGCAGCAGCTCGCGCAGCGGCATCGTCGCGCCGTCGGGCAGCAGCACCTCGCAGTCGAGGTTGCGCGAGTCGACCTGCACGAGCATCTCGCGGCAGCGCCCGCAGGGGGCGAGCACGCGCTCGTCGTTCACCGCGACGATGCGGCGCACGACGGTCTCTCGGTGCTTCAGCATCTCGGCGACCGCCGAGTGCTCGGCGCAGAAGCCGATGCCGCAGGCGAGGTCGAGGTTGATGCCGGTGTAGATGCGCCCGCTCTCGCTCTCGAGCGCCGCGCCGACCGCGCCCGCGGTGATCGACTGCTTGATCAGCGTGAATTCGCCGACCAGCGCGCGCGCGGCGGCTAGGAGCGCCTCGCGCGGATCGTCAGGAGGCACGCTCGCAGCCGCCCACGCGGATCTCGGTGCCCGGGTACGCGGGCGCCAGCTCGCGCAGGCGCGCCATCGCCGGCTGCGGCGGATCGCGCACGACGATGAGCGTCTGCACGACGCCGCCGGTGCGCGGCGACACGCGCGTTCCGGTGACGCCGGCCTGCGCCAGCGCGTCGGCGCGTCCGTTGGCCGCCTGCTCGGAGCGGAACACGCCCAGCGACACCTGCGCACTGCCGCCGCGCTCGACGACCGCCACGTCGGACACGCCGCGCGCGCGCAGCTCGCCCGCGCGGCGCTCGGCGGCGGCGCGGTTCGCGAAGCCGTTCAGCGTGACGAGGAACGCCTCCGACTCCACGCGGCGCTGCGACAGCAGCGTGCCGAGGTTGAGCGGCGCGATCTCGGCGATCGCGCGGCGGTACTCGGCGTCGCTGAGCGGCCCCCACTCCGCGCACACGTCGGCGAGGACGGCGGTCTTCGCCGGATTGAGCTGGGCGACCTGCTGCGCGGTCAGCAGCCTGATCTTGTCCGGCTGCACCTGCTCGGCGAGGCGCTGCGGCTCGCCCACGGCGACCTTGTCGAGGCGCGTGAGCGCGAACAGCGCGGCGTTGGCGAGCAGCAGCAGGATCAGGATGACGCGCATCGTTCGTTGCGTAGTCGCCGGTCGCGTGGCGCTCGCCGTCAGGCTTCGGCGAGCACCAGCACGCCTTCGAGCACCAGATTATCCACGAGCTCGAGCGGCGCGGTAAGGTGAGGCGCGAGGTCGGCGGCGGCGCCGCCGGCGAGGAAGCACATCGCCGGCCTGCCTTCGTGCGGGAGCTTTGCGCGCGAGAGCTCGATCGCGCCGCACACGGCGCGCAGCGCGCCCGTGTACAGGGCGTCGGCGGTGTTCACGGGGAAGTCGGCGTAGCGCCCGGCCGGCACCTTCAGCGCGGAAGTGTTCTCCGCGAGCGTGCGCAGCATCAAGCGCATGTTCGGCAGGATGAGGCCGCCGCGGAACACGCCCTGCTCGTCGAGCGCGTCGACCGTCACCGCGGTCCCGGCGTTGACCACGACGGCGGGGCGCGGCGGCCCGCTGTCCAGCAGCCGCTGGCGCGCGGCGACCAGCGACGCCCAGCGGTCGGCGCCGAGCAGCGCCGGCGAAGCGTAGCCGTTGCGCACGCCGCAGGCCTGCGCGGAGGGCACGATCCACTCGACGGGAAGCCTCCAGCGGGCGAGCTGGCCCTCGACGCGCACGCGCGCCGCCTCGCCGGCGACGTTGACGCCGATCGCGCGCGCCGGCCGCGCCATGCTCTGCCAGTCGCGCACCGCGAGGCTGCCGATCTCCGCGTTGGGCACCGCGCCCTGCGCGAGCGTGCCGCGCGTTCCGACCAGCGCCCACTTGAGCCGGCTGTTGCCGACGTCGATGGCGAGGATGTGGCTCATCCGAAACGAGGGTCAGACTCGAGTTTCGCAGGAAATGAGGGTCAGACTCGACTTTTCCCGAAGACCGGGGAGCGTTCGGTCAGGCGGCACATTCCCTCGCGCAATCAACGGACACCGCATGGCGCGCAGGCGGAAAGTCGAGTCTGACCCTACTTTCGTGCTGCGCCAGCTCGTGTACGGCCACGGTCGTGGCGAAATGCGAGTCTGACCCCGATTTCAGGCGCGGCGCAGCGAGATCTCGCCGGCGAGGAAGCGCGCGCGGCGCGGGCCGTCGGCGAGCACCAGCGCGCCCGAGGCGTCGACGCCGGCGACCTTGCCCATCACCGCGGCGCCGTCGGGCAGCAGCAGCTTCACCGGCTTGCCCTGGTAGGCGTGGCGGTGCTGCCACTCGGCGGCGAACGGCGCGAAACCTTCCTTCGCGTACCGCGACAGCGTGTCGGCGAGTTCGGCGATGAGCCGCGCGAGCAGGCGATTGCGGTCGATCGGCGGCGCGCCGCGCCCGGCGACCGACTGCAGGTCCGTCACCGGCTGCGCGATGTCGCGGCGCATCTCGCGCGGCAGGCGCACGTTGAGGCCGAGGCCGACGACCACCGTCGTCGGCCCGAGCGCGTCGCCGTTGAGCTCGACGAGGATGCCGCCGAGCTTGAGGTGACGGTAGATGAGGTCGTTGGGCCACTTGAGCTCGACGCCCGAGAGGCCTTCCTTTTCCAGCGCGTGGATCGCGCCAACGCCCGCGGCGAGCGAGAGTCCGGCGAGGAAGCCCGCGCCCTGCTCGAACCGCCAACCCAGCGAGAACGTGAGGCTGCCGCCGGCCACGGCGGTCCAGGCGCGGCCGCGGCGACCGCGGCCCGCGGTCTGCCACTCGGCAGCCAGCGCGGCGCCGTGGATGTCGCGGCGCGGCGCGCGGCGCAGCAGCTCGCTCGACGTCGAGTCGAGCTGGTCGACGAGTTCGAGGTGGATTGCGGGACGCGAGGCGATCTCGGCGACGACGTCCATGCCGATGGCGCTGTCGTCGTCCTGCAGTTGCGGCCGCAGCGGCGAGAGGCCGTTCGTGGCGAGCTTGACGCCGTAGTCGGTGAGCGCCTCGCGAACACGCGCGGCGTCGAGGAAGTCCGGCGCGGTCATCAGCCGGTAGCCGCGGCCGCGCACCCGCTCGAGGGACAGCCCCGCGGTCTCGGCCTGGCGCAGCAGTTGCGAAACGCGGGCGCGAGTCAACCCCACTCGCGCGGCGAGGTCTTCGCCGGAGTGGAATGCGCCGTCCGAAAGCTGGCGCAGGAGCGAGAATCCGAGAGGAGTGAGCACTGACCTTCGGGTGCTTCGGCAAAGCGTTGAACTGTAACAGAAACCGCCCGTCAATGCACCCCCTTTTGCCACGGGGTTGCATTCGACGAGGGGCGCGATGCCCTTTCTACCCCGGGTTTGGGTGCGGCGCAACAATTGCAAGCCCCATCCTGCGCCAATTTGGGGAAAAAGTCGCCCCGCTCCGGCCGGCCCCAGCATGAACGGCCAGGGCCGGGCCTGGCCCGACCGGCCCCGGGGGTCACGGGAAACGGCAGCGACGAGAGCGAGTCGGCCCCTGCCTAAATCACTCCCCGGCGGATCTGGTCCAGTTCGATGGACTCGAAAAGCGCGCGGAAGTTGCCTTCGCCGAAGCCCTCGTTGCCCTTGCGCTGGATGATCTCGAAGAAGATCGGGCCGATCGCGTTCTTCGTGAAGATCTGCAGGAGCATCTCGTTCTTGGCCGGAGCCCCGTCGAGGAGGATGCGATTGCGCCGCAGCCGCTCGGTGTCCTCCTTGTGCCCCGGCAGCCGCGTGGCCAGCTGCTCGTAGTAGGTGTCGAGCGTGTCCTGGAACGGCACGCCCTTCGCGCGCAACGTCTCCACCGTCGCGTAGATCTCGTCGGTGCCGAGCGCCACGTGCTGGATGCCCTCGCCGCGGTAGTCGACGAGGTACTCCTGGATCTGGCTGCGGTCGTCCGAGGACTCGTTGATCGGGATGCGGATGCGGCCGCAGGGCGAGGTCATCGCCTTCGACTTGAGCCCCGTGAGCTTGCCTTCGATGTCGAAGTAGCGCACCTCGCGGAAGTTGAACAGGCGCTCGTAGAAGTTCGCCCACTCGCCCATGCGCCCGCGGTGGACGTTGTGCGTGAGGTGGTCGATCGTCGTGAGCCCCGCGCCCTTCGGGTGCAGGTCGACGCCCGGCAGCGGCACGAAGTCGATGTCGTAGATCGACACGTTCGCCCCACCCGCGCCGGGATAGCGGTCGACGAGGTAGATCAGCGAATCGCCGATGCCCTTGATCGCGGGAATCGCGAGCTCCATCGGCCCCGGCTGCGCCTCGACACCCCACGCGCCGTTCGCCACGCACGAGCGATAGGCGTGCGCCGCGTCCTTCACGCGAAACGCGATCGCGCAGATCGACGGGCCGTGCACGCGCGCGAACGACTGCGCGAAGCTCGCCGGCTCCGCGTTGACGACGAAGTTCACCTCGCCCTGGCGGTACAGCAGCACGTTCTTGCTGCGATGCTTCGCGACCGCCGTGAAGCCCATCGTCTCGAACAGGCGCCCGAGCGCGGCGGGATCGGGCGCGGCGTACTCGATGAACTCGAACCCGTCGGTGCCGAGCGGGTTCTCCCAGAGGTCCTGGCGCGGCGTGGTCATGCCTGTCTCCGTCGAAGGGTGGCTCCGGCGCCGTCTTGGGCGGCTTGCGGGCTGTGCGCCCGGGGCCGGAAGTGCGCGATCGTAGGGGCGAGGAGTCGCCTGCGGGGGTTCGTTAGTTGCGTGTATTAGTCCGTCGGCGCATGATTCATGCAAACTAACCCGTCTTCACGCACGATGACTGTCCAGGAAGCCCGTCCCGCGCTCGATCGCACCGACCGCCGCATGCTGGAGCTGCTGCAGGAGCACGGCCGCATGCAGGTCGCCGACCTCGCCCCGCAGGTCGCACTTTCGGCCGCGCCCTGCCTGCGCCGGCTGCGGCGGCTGGAGGAAGCGGGCGTCATCGCGCGCTACGCCGCGGTGCTCGATGCGCGCAAGCTGGGCTTAGGCCTCACCGCGCACCTCGAGGTGCAGTTGGACAAGCAGGCCGAGCACGCGCGCTCGACGTTTCGCAAGGCCGTGATGAAGTGGCCCGAGGCGCTCGCCTGCCACGCGCTCTCGGGCCAGTGGGACTACCTGCTCAAGGTGGTCGTGCCCGACCTCGAGCACTACTCGCGCTTCCTGATGGAGAAGGTGCTCGCGCTGCCTGTCGTCGTGAACGTGCAGTCGTCGTTCGTGCTGGAGACGGTGAAGGACACCACCGCGCTGCCGCTGGCGCTTCTCGCCGCGGAGTAAGCCTGACGTCGCGCTTCGGGTCGCTAACGGAGGGCCGAGAGGATCAGCCGCTCGCGAGCGTCGGTCAGGACATTCAGCCACGCGGCTGCGTTGTCGCGCCCGGCCAGCCACGCCGCCGTGTCGCGCACGGTGTCCGCGAGCGGCCGGCACGCAAGCCCCGCGGCTTGCGCGCGCGAGACGTCGACGGCCATGAAGCCCGCCGCGTCCGCGTCGGTCGCCGGGATCCACAGCGGCAGGCCGGTCCACGGCTCGACGTGGTGCGCGACGAGCGCGGCATCGTCGACCCACACGGGCTCGGGCGGCGCGCTCGCGACTGCGATGCACTCATTGACAAGGTCCCCGAAGCTCCAGCGTCCCGCAGGCGAGGTCGCGTTGAACGTCGCGGAGACATCGCGCTCGACGAGCGCCACCATCCACGCGGCGAGGTCGCGCGCGTCGATCACCTGGATCGGGCGCTCGCGCGGCGCGGGCACGACGGCCTGCGGTGCGCGGTCGCCGAGCAGGCGCGGATGCACGAAACGCGCGGGCCAGTAGGCGAAGCGGTCGGTGGGATCGTGCGGGCCGACGATGAGCCCGGGGCGCACGATCGTGGCGCGCGTCGCAAAGCGCTCGCGCACGACGCCCTCGCAAGCCGCCTTGAGCGCGCCGTAGTGCTTCGGCACGTCATCGCTCGCGGGATCGTCGAGCGCCGCGACGGCGGCATCCTCGTTCACACCGGGACGCGAGGCGTCGGCGTACACGGACACCGACGAGACGAACAGGTAGCGGCGCACGCGCCGCTCCAGCAGAGCCGCCGACGCATCGACCACGCGCGGCACGTAGCCGGTCGTGTCGATCGCCGCATCCCACTCGCCCGACTCGAGCGCGGCGAGCCCCGGCGCGTTGCGCGGATCGCGGTCGCCGGTGCGCGCCTCGACATCGGCGCCCCACGGCAAGTCGCGCCGGCCGCGAGTGAACACGGTCACGTCGTGGCCGCGCGCAAGAGCGGCCTCGACGACGTGGCGGCCGAGGAACAGCGTGCCGCCGAGCACCAGCAGGCGCATCAGCCGCGCGCCGCGATGCGCTTCACCAGCGTCTCGTGCAGCTTGCGGTCGCCGCAGGCGAGCACGTCGCCGCCGTCGTGGCAGGGGCCGCCCTGCCAGTTCGTCACCGCGCCGCCGGCGGCCTCGATCAGCGGGATCAGCGCCTGGATGTCGAAGGGCTTGAGGCCCGTCTCGATGACGACGTCCGTCAGCCCCATCGCCAGCTGCGTGTAGCAGTAGAGGTCGCCGCCGTAGCGGGTGAAGCGCGCGCCTTCGGTGACCGCGGCGAACGCCGCGGCCTCGCGCGGCGGCGCGAAGTAGCGCGGGTCGGTCGTCACGACGATCGCGTCGGCAAGGCGCGCGCAGCGGCGCGTCTGCAGCCAGCGCCGCTCGCGGCCGCGGCGCCACTGCGCTCTGCCGCCGGCGCGCGCGACGAAAGCCTCGTCGACGAACGGCTGGTAGGCGACCCCGGCCACCGGGCGCGCCCCGTCGTTGAGCGCGATCAGCACGCCCCAGTGCAGCTGGCCCAGCACGAAGCTCTTCGTGCCGTCGATCGGGTCGATCACCCAGTGCCACGGCTCGCTGCCCGCCTCGCGAGCGTGCTCCTCGCCGACGAGCCCGTGCGTCGGGTAGCGCGAACGCAGCCGGTCGCGGATGACGATCTCGGCGGCGCGGTCGGCGACGGTGACCGGGTCGTAGCCGCCCGCGCGGTCCTTGTTCTCGACCTCGAGCGAGGCGCGGAAGTGCGGCAGGATCGCCGCACCCGCGGCTCGCGCCGTCTCCCACGCGTAGTCGAGCGCGGCGTCGAGGTCGGCCACGGGAGCGCCCCGCTACTTCTTCTTCGCGTGCCCGAGGACGTCGAGCCCGGTCAGCTTCGACTGCGCCTCGATCAGCGACGGCACGAACTTCTCGCCGAAGCCGAGCGCGTTCGCGGTGACCAGCGTCTGGTGCACGGCCTCGCCGACGATCGACGGCAGCATCAGCGACTCGGTGAGGTGCGTGTAGTAGCGCAGGTCCTTCGCGGCGTTGACCAGCGTGAACTTGAGCCCGGTCAGGTCGCCTTCCATCGCCTTGCCGACGACCATCTGGAACATCGGCGAGTTGATCGGCCCCGCCGACATCAGCTGGTGGAGCTTCGCGACCGACAGGCCGGACTTCGCCGCCACGCTGAGCGCCTCGGCGAACGCCGTGCACATCGCCTGCGCGACGAAGTTGTTGATGAGCTTGAGGACCAGCCCGTGCCCCGGCGGGCCGGCGTGGACGATGTTCTCGCAGTAGGCGGAGAAGACGGGCTTGAGCTCGGCGAACGTCGCCTCGTCGGCGCCGACCATCGTGTTGAGCCGCCCCGCCTCGGCATCCACCGGCGTGCGCGACAGCGGCGCGTCGACGAACCGCACGCCCCTGGGGCCAAGCGCCTCGCGCATCTTCGTCGTCGTGCCGGGCTCGGAGGTCGACGTGTCGATCACCACCAGCCCCTTGCGCGCCGCGCCGGCGATGCCGTCGTCGCCGAACACGATCTGGTCGACCTCGGGCGCGCCGGTGACGCACAGGATCACGACGTCGGCGGCGCGCGCGACGTCGCCGTTCGTCTTCACCTCCTTCGCGCCCGCCGCCAGCAGGTCCTCGAGCGGCTTGCGGTTGCGGTGGACGCGCACCGTGAGCGGGAAGCCCTTGGTGACGAGGTTCTTCGCGATGCCGTGGCCCATCAGGCCCAGGCCGATCATGCCGATGCGGGGGTTGCCCATGAAGCGTCTCCTCGGTTGTTCAATAGGCGAGTCTAGTCCACGACCGTCGCCTGCGCGGCGACCGCGGTCCTGGACTTGCGTTGCTCGTGCAGCGCGATCAGGAGCCCGCTGCCGGTGATGATCGCCATCCCGGTCAGCGTCCAAGCGTCGGGGAACGACGCGAACGCGATCCACCCGGCCAGCGTGGACCACACGAGCTGCACGTACGTGAACGGCGTGATCGCGGAGGCGGCCGCGCGCTGGAACGCGCGCTGGAACAGGAAGTGGCCGAGCGAGCCGAGCAGGCCGGCCGCGACGATCATCGCGCCGTCCTGCAGGGTGACCGGCGAGCGCCAGTCGAGGAACGGCAGCAGCACCGTCATCGCGACCGCGCCGACCAGTGCCGGGTAGAACAGCAGCGCGCGCCAGTCCTCGTCGGCGAGCTTGCGCGTGGTGATCTGGAACATCGCGTAGAACCACGCCGAGCCGAGCGCGAACAGCGCCGCACCCTGGAACAGCTCGCCGCCGGGGCGCACGACCAGCAGCATGCCGGCGAAGCCCGCGACGACGAACGCGACGCGCATGCGCGTCATCCGCTCGTCGAGGAAGACGACGGCAAGGATGGTGACGAGCACCGGCGTGGTGTAGTTGAGCGCGGTCACCTCGGCGAGCGGCATCACCTTCAGCGCCGAGACGAAGCACAGCGAGGAGCCGATGAGCACCGCGCCGCGGAACAGCTGCGCGGTCAGCTTGCGCGTGCGCACCAGCGCGCGCAGTCCCGACTGCGGGACCAGCCACAGCGCGACCGCCACCGCCTGCACCGTCCAGCGCGCCCACACGAGCAGCGGGATCGGCAGGTGCTGCGAGAGGTGCTTGAACATCGAGTCGAGCAGCACGAAGCACAGCGTCGC
Source organism: Betaproteobacteria bacterium (assembly GCA_029884335.1). Classification (GTDB taxonomy): domain Bacteria; phylum Pseudomonadota; class Gammaproteobacteria; order Burkholderiales; family Casimicrobiaceae; genus VBCG01. Next base: position 67,680 of record JAOUIA010000002.1, on the reverse strand, counting down.
CCCGCACACCAGCAGGACGGCGGACAGCGGGACGTGCGCCGGCGCGGCGGGCGCGGCCGGAAGGTTTGCTGGACTTTCCTCCGCGCTGACGCGCGTCGGGGTTGATGTGCCCTCGGGGCGGCCCTTCGGGCTCATGTTGCTCTTGACAAGTCGCCGCGCGGCGGGAAACCGGCCTGTCCAGTCTACCAGCGGCGCGGCATCAGGCCTTCGGCGCGCGCTTGTCGGGGATGTTGGGGCGGCGCGCGACGAGCATAAGCGCGCCGAGCAGCACGAGCAGCGCCGGGATCAGCGCGCGCCACGACAGGTCGCGGAACTCGTGCGCCCACCACGCGATGCCGGTGGCGATCAGGAACGGGCCGATGACGACCGACGACTTGGTGATGCCGTCGAACACCATCACGGCCACGCCGGCCGCGACGAGCGCGATGGCGACGACGAGATCGAAGTCGGGGAACAGCCGGAAGTACCAGGCGATCCCGAGAAGGCCGAGGACAATCAGCGTGATGGGCAGTCCGGCGTCACGCATCGGTCGTCGCTCCGGTGGCCGCCCGCGAAGGGAACGGCGGCAGTTGGAGCGGGTGAAGGGAATCGAACCCTCGTATGCAGCTTGGGAAGCTGCCGTTCTGCCATTGAACTACACCCGCGGTCGGCGCCGATTCTACACCGGGCGCGCCAGCGGCAAGGCCGCCGCGGGGAGCGCGTAAACGGCCAGCGGCGCCTGCCGGCCGCGCACCTCGATCTGGTGCGCTTCGAGTCGCGAGACGTCGAGTCCGGCGCCCTCCGCCACGACTTCGGAAAGCACGAGCCGGACCCCGTAGGCCTTGGTCAGCTCCTGCAGGCGCGCCGCGGTGTTGACGGTGTCGCCGACGGCGGAGACCGTGCGCGTCTCGCGCCAGCCGACCTCGCCGACCACGGCCGGCCCGGCGTGCAGCCCGACGCCGAAGTCGAGCGTGTGCGCGAACTGCCGCCACATGCGCTGGTTGACCTCGCGCATCCGCTCGTCGAGGCCGCGCGCCGCCGCGAGCGCCTGCCGGCACGCCTCGGCCACGTCGACCTCGAGGCCGAAGATCGCCATGACGCTGTCGCCGACGAACTGGTTGGGCAGGCCTCCGGCGGCGAGGACGGCGTCGCCGACCGCTGCGTAGAAGGCGTTCTGCACGTAGACGAGATCGAACGGCAGCTGGCGCTCCGCCAACCCCGTCCAGCGGCGCAGATCGGTGAACATCACCACGATCTCGCGCTCGACGCTGCGCCGGCCTCCGGGCGAAGACGTGCCGTCGATGGCGAAGACGGGCCACACAGCGAGGTCGTGCGTGGGCCGGAGCTGGCACGCGAGGCGCACGTCGCGCGGCGCCTTGATGCTCGCCAGCGTGGCGGCTTCGTCCGCATTGGGAGGCGGCAGGCTGTCGTACGGCGCGACGCGCACGCGGCAGGTCGAGCAGCGGCCGCGTCCGCCGCACATCGCGAGGTGGGGAACGCGGTGCGCGCGGCTCGCCTCGAGCACCGTGTAGCCGCGGGGCACGCGCACCTCGCGCTCCGGGTAGCGCAGCGTGACGGCGCTGCGCTCGCTCGCCTCGACGAGGCGGCGGCCCTGCCGCGCGACGAGCGCGCCCGCAAGCAGCGCGAGGTAGCCCCACGTCCAGCCCTCGCGCGCGGCGGCAAGCCGCGCCCGCACCGCCTCGTCCACCTCGGATGCGTAGCCCGCCTGCGCGGTGATGCTGTCCGGCTCGTCGGCGCGCAGCTCCAGCTCGCGTGCCATCGACAGGAAGCCCAGCGTGCCGAGGATGGGCACAAGGCACGCGACGACCAGCAGCGCGTGCGACCAGCGCGCGAACCAGGCGCGGTGTCGCAGCCACAACGTGACGCCGATCATCGCGTGGCCCCACACGACGGTGACGAGCGCGAGCTGCCGCCACTCGAGGTCGTTGACCACCATCTGCCAGACGACGCGCTCGTACTCGGGGCTCGCGCCGGCGCCGGCCGCGATGCGCGTGCCGAACACGTGGCCGATCAGCAGCCACGGGACGGCAAAGCCGAGCGCGTAGCGCAGCGCCTCGACCGGCGGCATGCGCAGCGTGCGCCGCTCGTAGAGCGCGAGGAAGGCGAGCCCGACGTGGACCGCGGCGGCGCCGTAGAGCGCCAGCGTGCCGGGTGCGGAGAACCACACGGCCACGGCGACGTGCAACATCGCCTCCGCAGCGCGAAACGAGTGTAGCCCGAGCGCGTGATTGACGAGGTGCGTCGCCGCGTACGCGAGCAGCACGAGCCCCGACGCGAGCCGCAGGTTGCGGCGCGACAGCGCACGGGCGCGGCGCGGCGTCGCTGGCGCGATCACGGCCGGCGCATCAGAACACGAGCGCCGCGACGAACAGGCCGATCATCGTGAACGCGATCGCCACCTTGACCGCGGTGCCGAGCAGCAGGCCGACCCACGTCGCCACGCCCACGCGGCCGGCGTGCGCCGGGTCGCGCCGAGAGACGTACTCGCCGATCGTGGCGCCGATCAGCGGCAGGAACAGGATGCCCAGCGGGCCGCCGAACACGCCGGCGACGGTGCCGAGCGCGGCCCCGACGATCGCGAGCCGGCTCGCGCCGGCCTTCTTCGCGCCGAGGGCAGCCGCCACGTAGTCGGTGACGAACGCGATCGCCGTCAACGCGGCGGCGACGCCCACCACCCAGCCCGGGATGCGCTGGAAGCCGTCGATCCACGCGGCGAGCGCGATGCCGCCGAAGATGAACACCGCGCCGGGCAGCGCCGGGAGCACGGTGCCGACGACGCCGACGACGATCATCGCCAGCGCTGCGACCCACAACAGCACGTCCATGCCGATTCCCCTCACGCGCAACTCGCCGCGCATCATACCTGCCGTTCCGCGCGCGGCGCCTTGTGGCACCATCGCCGCCATGGCGCAGCGCATCCCCAACGTGGTCACCGTCGCCGGCGTCGACCCCTCGGGCGGGGCCGGCATCCTCGCCGACGTCAAGGCGATGAGCGCGAACGGCGCGTACGCGTGCGCCGTCGTCGCCGCGCTCACCGCGCAGAACACCGTCGGCGTCGACAGCATCTTCGCGGTGCCCCCGGACTTCGTCGCGCGGCAGATCGACACGCTGTTCGCCGACGTGCGCATCGACGCGGCCAAGATCGGCATGGTCGGCCAGGCGAACGTGATCGTCGCGGTCGCCGACCGCCTCGGGCACTGGCGGCCGGCGCACGTCGTGCTCGACCCGGTGATGATTGCGAAGAGCGGCCACGGGCTGCTGGAGCGCGCCGCGGTGGGCGCGCTGCGCGAGTCGCTGCTGCCGCTCGCGACGATGATCACGCCGAACCTCCCCGAGGCCGGCGTGCTGCTCGAGTCCGCCGCGCCGCAGGACCTGAAGGCGATGCGCCGCGCGGCGGAGCGCCTGCGCAATGCGATGACGCACGAAGGCGAGCGCTGGGTGTTCCTGAAGGGCGGCCACCTGCCCGCCGGCGACGCGATCGACGTGCTGCACGACGGGGACCGCATGATCGAACTGTCGGCGCCCCGCATCGAGACGAAGAACACGCACGGCACCGGCTGCACGCTGTCGGCGGCACTGGCCGCCCTCCTGCCGCAGTCGCCCGACGTGCCTGCTGCAGCGCGCCGCGCGAAGGACTATCTCGGCAAGGCGATCGCCGCCGCCGACCGGCTCGACGTCGGCAAGGGGCACGGGCCGACCCACCACTTCCACGCCTGGTGGTGAAACGAGGGTCAGCGTCGAGTTTCTGAAGTCGGGGTCAGAGTCGGATCTCCGGATCCCCTGAAATGAGGGTCTGACCCTACTTTCCAGCGGAGGCCGTTTGGCGTAACGTTGCCCCCTCACGCTAGGGGTCCTGGCGGCCGGGCACCAGCCGGCCGCCGGGTGAGACCACACCCTTGGAACCTGATCCGGGTAATGCCGGCGAAGGGAAGCGTTCCAACGCTCCTCCGCCCGCCCGTCCCGCACCGGAGAGAGCCATGAACGCCAAGGACGAATTCTTCGCGCGCGACGCGCACGTCGACGCCGCCGTCGTCAACCCGCTGCCGCGCTCGCGCAAGGTCTACGTGGCCGGCTCGCGCCCGGACATCAGCGTGCCGATGCGCGAGATCGCGCAGCACGACACGCCCGCGTCGTTCGGCGCCGAGCGCAACCCGCCGATCGTCGTCTACGACACCTCGGGCCCCTACACCGACCCGCAGGCGCGCATCGACATCCGCAAGGGGCTCGCGCCGCTGCGCGCGAAGTGGATCGAGGAGCGCGGCGACACCGAGGCGCTCGACGGGCCGACGTCGGCCTACGGCCGCGCGCGGCTCGCCGACGCGGCGCTCGCCGGCCTGCGCTTCGACCTCAAGCGCGCGCCGCGGCGCGCCAGGCCCGGCGCCAACGTCTCGCAGATGCACTACGCGCGGCGCGGCATCGTGACGCCCGAGATGGAGTTCGTCGCGATCCGCGAGAACCTGCGGCGCGAGGCGATGATCGCCGCGCTGCCCGAGGCCGTCCTGCGGCAGCACGCCGGGCAGTCGTTCGGCGCGGCGATCCCGCGCGAGATCACGCCGCAGTTCGTCCGCGACGAGGTGGCGCGCGGCCGCGCGATCATCCCCTGCAACGTGAACCACCCGGAGACCGAGCCGATGATCATCGGCCGCAACTTCCTGGTGAAGATCAACGCGAACATCGGCAACTCGGCGGTCAGCTCGTCGATCGGCGAGGAGGTCGAGAAGATGACGTGGGCGACGCGCTGGGGCGCGGACACGGTCATGGACCTCTCCACCGGCAAGAACATCCACGAGACGCGCGAGTGGATCGTGCGCAACTCGCCGGTGCCGATCGGCACCGTGCCGATCTACCAGGCGCTCGAGAAGGTCGACGGCAAGGCGGAGGAGCTCACGTGGGAGATCTTCCGCGACACGCTGATCGAGCAGGCCGAGCAGGGCGTGGACTACTTCACGATCCACGCCGGCGTGCTGCTGCGCTATGTCCCGCTGACGGCGAAGCGCATGACCGGCATCGTCTCGCGCGGGGGCTCGATCATGGCGAAGTGGTGCCTCGCGCACCACGAGGAGAGCTTCCTCTACACGCACTTCGAGGACATCTGCGCGATCATGAAGGCGTACGACGTCGCCTTCTCGCTCGGCGACGGCCTGCGGCCCGGCTCGGTGCACGACGCCAACGACGACGCGCAGATGGCCGAGCTCGCCACCCTCGGCGAGCTCACGCAGGTCGCGTGGAAGCACGACGTGCAGGTGATGATCGAGGGCCCCGGCCACGTGCCGATGCACATGATCAGGCACAACATGGACGAGCAGCTGCGCCTGTGCGGCGAGGCGCCGTTCTACACGCTGGGCCCGCTCACCACCGACATCGCGCCCGGCTACGACCACATCACCAGCGCGATCGGCGCGGCGATGATCGGCTGGTACGGCACGGCGATGCTCTGCTACGTGACGCCGAAGGAGCACCTCGGCCTGCCGAACAAGGCCGACGTGAAGGACGGCATCATCACGTACAAGCTCGCGGCGCACGCGGCGGACCTCGCCAAGGGGCACCCCGGCGCGCAGATCCGCGACAACGCGCTGTCCAAGGCGCGCTTCGAGTTCCGCTGGGAGGACCAGTTCAACCTCGGCCTCGATCCCGACAAGGCGCGCGAATTCCACGACGAGACGCTGCCGCAGCACGGCGCCAAGCTCGCGCACTTCTGCTCGATGTGCGGGCCGCACTTCTGCTCGATGAGGATCACGCAGGACGTCCGCGACTACGCGCGCAAGCAGGGGATCGCCGAGAGCGAGGCCCTGGCGAAGGGCCTGGAGGCCAAGGCGGTCGAGTTCGTGAAGGCGGGGGCGGAGGTGTATCGCCGCGCCTGACCGCCTCGGCGCCGGGACGCTCCGCGAACGCCGGAGCGATAATGCCGGCCGTGCCGCCGATCGAATCCCCCGCCACCGATGCCCGGGCCGCCGCGCTCGCGTTCCTCCTGCACCGCCACTCGACCGGGCCGAAATACCTGCGCGAGCCGGGGCCGAGCGATGCCGAGATCCTGCGCCTCGCGCAGGCGAGCCTGCGCGCGCCCGACCACGAGAAGAAGATCCCGTTCCGCTTCGCGGTGATCCGCGGCGGGGCGAAGGAGCGCCTCGCCGACCTGTTCGAAGCCTACGGCAGGCGCTGCGGCAAGCCTCCCGAGGAGGTCGCCGCCGAGCGCGAACGCGCGACGCGGCCGCCGGTGGTCATCGCGGTGATCGCTCGCATCGTCGCCGACCCCGAGGTCCCGGCGCACGAGCAGTGGATGGCGGTGGGCGGCGCGGTGGCCAACGCGATGAACGCGCTGCAGCTGATGGGCTACGCCGGCAAGGTGCTTTCGGGCGCGCGCGCGTCCGACCCCGAAGTCGCCGCCGCGTTCTGCTCGCCCGGCGAGACGCTGGTGGGCTGGATCGCCGCCGGCACGCCGACCTCGCCGCCGAAGCCCCGCGAGCAGGACTCGCCCGCGTCGATCGTGCGGCGGTGGCCCGACACGGGAGGGCCCTGACCTTCCTGCGGCCGCCTTCAGGCCGGCCGCTTCCACGTCGTCATCCCCGCGCAGGCGGGGATCCAGCGACTCTCGGCACGGCACTCCACTGCGGGAGTGCAACGGCACGGGATCCCCGCCTGCGCGGGGATGACGATCGGAAAGTGAAGCGCTAGCCTGCTAGGCGCAATGCGTACCCGCCGGACTTCTCGTCGCGCTCGAGCGCCAGCAGCCCGCGGGAGGCCGCCTCCTCGAGCAGCGCGTTGAACGAGCGGAAGCCGTAGTACGACTCGTTGAAGCCCGGCTTCACGCGCTTGATCGCCTGCTTGACCATCGAGCCCCACACCTTGTCGTCGCCGCCGCGCTCGGCGGCGAGCGCGTCGACCGTGTGCACGATGAGTTCGAGCGCCTCGGCGAGGCGATCGTCCTCGCTGCGCACCGGCGCGGACGCCGGCTCGTTCGCGGCCTCGCCGGGAGCGGCGGCGTCGTCTTCCGCGGCCTGCTTGGCGCCGCGCTTGCGTCCCTTCGCCGGCGTCTTCGCGGCCTTCGTCGCCTTGGCGGCGGTCTTCCTCGACTTCGTCGCGGGCGCCGCCTCGGCGGCCGGCTCCGCAGGCTCGGCGGACGGCTTCGCGGCGGACTTCGCCGATCGCCGAGCGGGCGCCTTCCTCTGCTCGCGCACGAGGTCGTCGTAGTAGATGAACTCGTCGCAGTTGGCGATGAGGAGGTCGGAGGTCGAGTTCTTCACGCCCACGCCGATCACCGTCTTCGCGTTCTCGCGCAGCTTGGAGACCAGCGGCGAGAAGTCGGAGTCGCCGCTGATGACGACGAACGTGTCGACGTGCGACTTCGTGTAGCAGAGGTCGAGCGCGTCGACCACCATGCGGATGTCGGCCGAGTTCTTGCCGGAGATGCGCACGTGCGGGATCTCGATCAGCTCGAAGTTCGCCTCGTGCATCGTCTTCTTGTAGGCCTTGTAGCGCTCCCAGTCGCAGTAGGCCTTCTTCACCACGATGCTGCCCTTGAGCAGCAGCTTCTCGAGCACGCGCTTGATGTCGAACTTCTCGTAGCGCGCGTCCGCCACCCCGAGCGCGATGTTCTCGAAGTCGCAGAACAGCGCCATGTTGGTGACTTCGTTCTGGCTGGCCATGTCGTTGCCTTCCCTGCCGCGCGGAGCGTGGTTTCGCCGTCAACGATAGCAGACCGGCCCGACGCGCTACACTGCCGGCGCTCGGCGAGCCGATCCCATGAGCCTTCCCGCCCTGTCCCTGCTCGAGACCCGCGTCCTCGGCGTCCTCGTCGAGAAGCGCCACACGGTCCCGGACACCTATCCGCTCACGCTCAACGCGCTGGTCGCGGGCTGCAACCAGAAGACGAGCCGCGACCCCGTGCTCGACGCGCGCGAAGCCGACGTGCAGGCGGCCGTCGACCACCTGCGGCAGCTCGCGCTCGTCGTCGAGTCGAGCGGCGGGCGCGCGATGCGCTACGCGGAGAACGCCGCGCGCGTGCTCGGGCTGCCCTCCGAGTCCGTCGCGCTGCTCGCCACGCTGGCGCTGCGCGGTCCGCAGACGGCGGCGGAGATCCGCGCGAACTGCGAGCGCCTGCACCGCTTCGCCGACGTCTCGTCGGTCGAGGCCTACCTCGACGAGCTGCGCGCGCGTGCCGGCGGTCCGTTCGTCGCCGAGCTGCCGCGCCGGCCGGGATCGCGCGAAACGCGGTGGATGCACCTGCTGTCGGGGCCGCCCGACCCCGCCGCGCTCGCCGAACCGGCGCATGCCGCCGTGCACGGCGACGCGGTGTCGGCCGGCGAGATCGCCGCGATCAAGCGCAACGTCGACGACCTCGCGCGCGAAGTCGCCGGCCTCAAGTCGGCGCTTGCGCGCGTGATGGAGGAGCTCGGCATCGCGCGCTGACGGCGCGCGGGGCGTTCGCGCGCGTGCGGTATCCTGTGCCCCGGACGCGCGCCTGCGGCGGCGCGGAATCGGCACTACGCTTCGGACCTCTAGGCGGAGATCGCGATGGGACTGCTCGACGGATTGCTGGGTCAGGTGCTTGGCGGAATGGCGCAGGGCGGGCAACGCCCGTCGCCCGGCATGGGCGGCCTCGGCGACCTCCTGAACCAGATGGGCGGGATGGGCGGCATGCCGGGGATGCCCGGCGGCGGCATGCCCGGCATGGGGCCGGGCGGCATGCCGGCGCCGAGCCAGGCGGGCATGGGCGGGCTCGGCGGCGCCGCGCTCGGCGCGCTGGTGATGATGGCGCTGCAGATGCTGCAGAAGAACGGCGGCCTGGGCGGCGTGCTCGGCCGCATGCAGCAGGAAGGCCGCGGCCGCGAGGCCGACTCGTGGGTGAGCACGGGGCCGAACATGCCGATCTCGCCGGACGTCCTCTCGCAGATCTTCGGCCGCGAGGAGATCGGGCGCATGGCCGAGCAGGCGGGCGTCTCGCCCGACGAGGCGGCCGGCGGCCTCGCGTCGATCTTCCCCGAGATCGTCAACGAGCTGACGCCGCAAGGGCGCGTCGAGGCGGGCAGCAACGACGCCGTCACGCGCGCGCTGGAGATCCTGGAACGCAACCAGCGGCGCGCCTAAGGAAGCTCTGCGTAACCTCACGACGCGCGCATCCTCGCATGAAGAACTGTCCGCAATCCGTCATGTGCAGTTCGCTCGGCTGCCCTTCGGGACGCGCTTCCCCGGGCGCTGGCGGTGTTGCGATCCTTGAGCGTGGGGCCTACCACGCCCGGCGGATCGCGCCTAGCCATCGTCCCGGGGAAGCGCGTCGCGCATCCGCGGGTTACGCAGAGCTTCCCTAGGGCGCTCGGGCCCGCTTGGAAGCCCCCTCGCTCGCCGTCGCGCTGCTGCTCGGCATCGTCGAGGGGCTCACGGAGTTCCTGCCGATCAGCTCGACCGGCCACCTGATCGTGGCCGGCTCGCTGCTCGGCTACGTCGGCGAGCAGGCGAAGGTTTTCGAGATCGTCATCCAGTCGGGGGCGATGCTCGCCGTCGTGTGGGAGTACCGGCGGCGCTTCGGCGACGCCGTCTTTCACCTGGGATCGAGCGCCGCGGCGCGCCGCTTCGCGCGCAACGTCGCCATCGCGTTCGTGCCGCTCGCGGCGCTCGGCCTCGCGTTCGGCAAGGCGATCAAGGCGGCGCTGTTCCACCCGGTGCCGGTGGCCGTCGCCACCATCGCGGGCGCGCTGATCATCCTGTGGGCGGAGCGCCGCCAGCGCCTGCAGCCCGCCGCGGTGCGCGTGGCCGAGGTCGATGACATGAGCGCGGGCGACGCGCTCAAGGTCGGCATCGCGCAGGCCTTCGCGCTGATTCCCGGCATGTCGCGCTCGGGCGCGACGATCATCGGCGGCATGCTGTTCGGACTGTCGCGCAAGGCGGCCACCGAGTTCTCGTTCTTCCTCGCCGTGCCCACGCTGGTGATCGCCGGCGCCTACTCGCTGTGGAAGGAGCGCGCGCTGGTCGGCGCCGCCGACTGGCCCGCGTTCGCCGTCGGCTTCGTCGTCTCGTTCGTCTGCGCGCTCGCCTGCATCCGCTGGCTGATCCGCTACGTGAGCCGGCACGACTTCGTGCCGTTCGCGTGGTACCGCATCGCGTTCGGCGCCGTCGTGCTCGTCACGGCCTGGACCGGCCTCGTGCGGTGGAACTGACCCCGCGCGAGCGCACGGCCGGCCTTCTCCTCGCGGTCGTCGGCGTCCTCGGCTTCTCGTTCAAGGCGGTGCTGGTGAAGCTCGCCTACGCGGCGCACCCGGTCGATCCGGTCACGCTGCTCGCGCTGCGCATGATCTACTCGGCGCCGCTGTTCGCCGCGCTCGCGTGGCACGTGGAGCGCGCGCCGGGCCGGGCGCCGCTCGAGCGGCGCGACGTGCTGGCCATCGCCTGGCTCGGCTGCATCGGCTACTACCTGTCGAGCTTTCTCGACTTCGCCGGGCTGTTCCACATCAAGGCCTCGCTCGAGCGGCTGATCCTGTTCCTCTACCCGACGATCGTCGTGCTGCTGTCGGCCGTGTTCCTGCGCCGGCGCATCTCGCGCCGCACGCTGGCCGCGCTCGTCCTGTCCTATGCCGGCATCGCGCTCGTGTTCGCGCACGACCTCGCCGCCTCGCCGCAGTCGGCCAACGTGGCGCTCGGCGGCGCGCTGGTGTTCGGCAGCGCGTTCCTCTACGCGGCCTACCTCGTCGGCGCCGGGCCGGCGATCGCGCGGCTGGGCAGCCGCCGCTTCATCGCCTGGGCGATGCTCGTGTCCACCGCGTTCGTGCTGGTGCAGTTCGCGCTGCTGCGCCCGCTCGCCGCGCTCGACGTGCCGCTCGCGGTCCATGGGCTCGTGCTGGCCATGGCGGTCGTGTCGACGTTCGTCCCCGTCTGGTGCGTGGCCGAGGCGCTGAAGCGCGTCGACGCGAACACGGTCGCGCTGGTCGGCTGCCTCGGCCCGGTGTTCACGATCGGCTTCGGCCACGCGCTGCTCGGCGAGCGCATCGGCGCGCTGCAGGTCGCCGGCGCGGCCGCCGTGCTGGCCGGCGTGCTGCTGGTGACCTGGCGCAAGCCGGCCGCGGTCCCGCAGGACTAGAATGACGGGCTTGCCGCAAGAGGAGACGCTCATGGCCCCCCCCGACTCGCCGGAACGCGAAGTACCGCCCCTGAAGGACCCGTCGCTGCTGCGCATGCAGTGCTACGTCGACGGCAAGTGGATCGACGCCGACGACGGCGGCACGACGACGATCGCCAACCCGGCGACCGGCCGCCGCGTCGGCACGGCGCCGGTGTGCGGCGCTGCCGAGACGCGCCGCGCCATCGAGGCCGCGGACCGCGCCTGGCCGGCGTGGCGCGCGAAGACGGCGAAGGAGCGCAGCGTCATCATGCGCAAGTGGTTCGACCTCATGATGGCGAACGTCGACGACCTCGCGCTCATCCTCACCACCGAGCAGGGCAAGCCGCTCGGCGAGAGCAAGGGCGAGGTGACGATCGGCGCGGCGTACATCGAGTGGTTCGCCGAGGAGGCGAAGCGCGTCTACGGCGACGTGATCCCGACGATCGGCAACGATCGCCGCCTCGTCGTCACCAAGGAGCCGGTCGGCGTGTGCGCGGCGATCACGCCGTGGAACTTTCCCTGCTCGATGATCACGCGCAAGGTCGCGCCGGCGCTGGCCGCCGGCTGCACCGTGATCCTGAAGCCCGCGAAGGTCACGCCGTACTCGGCGCTGGCGCTCGCCGAGCTCGCCCACCGCGCCGGCTTCCCGCCGGGCGTGATCAACATCGTGACCGGCAGCGCGGCCGCGATCGGCGGCGAGATGTGCGCGAACCCCATCGTGCGGAAGCTCTCGTTCACCGGCTCCACCGAGATCGGCCGCCAGCTGATGCGCGACGTCGCGCCGACGATCAAGAAGCTGTCGCTCGAGCTCGGCGGCAACGCGCCATTCATCGTGTTCGAGGACGCCGACCTCGACGCCGCGGCCGACGGCGCGCTGATCTCCAAGTACCGCAACGCTGGCCAGACCTGCGTGTGCACGAACCGCTTCTTCGTCCACGAGAAGGTGTACGACGCGTTCGCGCAGAAGTTCGCGGCGAAGATCGCCACGCTCAAGGTCGGCAACGGCGCGGAGCCGGGCGTGACGCAGGGGCCGATGATCGACATGGCCGCGGTGGCCAAGGCCGAGGAGCACATCGCCGACGCCACGAAGCACGGCGCGAAGGTGGCCGCGGGCGGCAAGCGGCACGCGCTCGGCGGCTCGTTCTTCCAGCCCACGCTGCTCACCGGCGTCACGGCGGACATGCAGATCTTCCGCGAGGAGACGTTCGGCCCGGTGGCGCCGCTCATCCCGTTCAAGACCGACGCCGAGGTGATCGAGCTCGCCAACCGCACCGAGTACGGGCTGGCCTCGTACTTCTACTCGCGCGACATCGGCCGCGCGTGGCGGGTCGCCGAGGCGCTGGAGTACGGCATGGTCGGCATCAACACCGGGCTGATGGTGACCGAGGTCGCGCCGTTCGGCGGCGTCAAGCAGTCCGGGCTCGGCCGCGAGGGCAGCAAGTACGGCATCGACGAGTTCGTCGAAGTGAAGTACGTCTGCTTCGGCGGCGTCGACAGGTAGCCACCCGGCTGCGGCCGTGAGCGCGCCGCGGTTCTGCAGCGACTGCGGCGCCGCGCTGGCGGCGGGCGCGCGCTTCTGCGCGCAGTGCGGCGCGCCGGTGCGCGCCGGCGCGCCGCCGGAGCCGGCTCCGGCCGCGCCCGAGGCGCCGGCAGCGTCCGGCGAGCGGCGCGAGGTCGTGGTGATGTTCGCGGACATCGCCGGCTACACGCACCTCGCCTCGCAGCTCGACCCCGAGGAGGTCCACCGCCTGCTCGGCCGGTACTTCGAGGTCGTCGACGGCATCGTCGCGAGCCACGGCGGCACGATAGACAAGCACATCGGCGACGCCGTGATGGCGGTGTTCGGCGCGCCGGTGGCGCACGACAACGACGCCGAGCGCGCCGTGCGCGCGGCCTGCGCGATCCACGCGGCGCTCGAGCGCCTCGGCGACGAGCTCGGCGCGAAGCTCGCGGCGCACGTCGGCATCGCCGGCGGCGAGGTCGTCGCCGCCGGAACCGGCAGCGCCGCGCACTCCGCCTACACCGTCACCGGCGACGCCGTGAACCTCGCCTCGCGCCTCGAAGGCATGGCGAAGGGCGGCCAGACGCTGGTCGCCGGCCCGGTCTGGCGCGCGGTCGCGTCCTTCAGCGAAGGCGAGTCGGCCGGGGCGCTCGCGGTGAAGGGCCTCGACGCGCCCGTCGAGGCCTGGCGCGTGCTGTGCCTGCGGCCGGAGCGCCTGGCCGCCCCGCCGCTCGTCGGGCGCGAGGACGAGCTGAGGCAGTTCGACGCCGCGCTCGCCTCGGTCAAGTCGCGGGGCAGCGGACGGCTGCTGCTCATCCGCGGCGAGGCCGGCATCGGGAAGACGCGGCTCGTCGAGGCGTGCGCCGAACGCGCGCGCGCCGCGGGATTCGCGTGCCACGCCGCGCTGGTGCTCGACTTCGGCGTCGCGCGCGGGCGCGGCGCGATCGCGGCGCTGGCAGCCGGGCTGCTGGGCGCCCCGCCGGGGGCCGACAGCGAGGAGCGGCGGCGCGCGCTCGCCGCGGCGCTCGCCGACGGGCGCGTGGCGGCCGACGACGAAGCAGCGCTCGCCGACTCTTGCGAGCTGCCGCTGCCTCCCGCCCGCAAGCCCACCTACGAGGCGATGGAGCCTGCCGCGCGCAGCCGCGCGAGGCAGGCGGCGCTGCACGCCCTGGTCGCCGCGGCGGCCGCGAACACGCCGCGGCTGCTCGTCGTCGAGGACCTCCACTGGGCGGACGCGCTCACGCTGGAGGGGCTCGCCGCGCTCGGGCGTGCCTGCGCGGCGTCGCCCGCGCTGCTCGTCGCCACCACGCGCATCGAGGGCGACCCGATCGACGCGCGCTGGCGCGCCGCCGCCGGCTCGCTGCCGCAGCTCACGCTCGACCTCGACCGCCTGCGCCCCGAGGAGTCGATCGCGCTCGCCCACGCGCTCGTCGGGGGCGACGAGCGCCGAGTGCTCGAGTGCATCCAGCGAGCGGAGGGCAACCCGCTGTTCCTCGTGCAGCTCCTGCGCGACGCCGGCGAGGGCGGCGCCGTGCCGGGCTCGGTGCGCAGCCTCGTGCTGTCGCGCATCGACAGGCTGGCGCCGCGCGACCGCGACGCCGTGCAGGCCGCCTCCGTGATCGGCCAGCGCTTCGGGCTGCCGCTGCTGCGCCACCTCGTCGGCGTCCCCGACTACGCGTGCGACGCGCTGGTCGGGCACTTCCTCGTGCGCCCGGAAGGCGACGAGTACCTGTTCGCGCACGCGCTGGTCGCCGAGGGCGCGTACGCGTCGCTGCTGAACAGTCGCAAGCGCGAGTTTCACGCACGAGCGGCCCTCTGGTACGCGGGCCGGGACGCGCGGCTGTGCGCGCAGCACCTCGATCGCGCCGGAGACGCCGGCGCCGCCGCGGCCTACGTCGCCGCGGCCCGCGAGCAGGCGGCCATGCTGCGCCTCGACGACGCGCTGGCGCTCGCCGAGCGCGCGATCGCGCTCGCGAAGGAGCCGGACGTGCGCCACGCCGCCGCGACGCTGCGCGCCGAGCAGCTGCGCGACACCGGCCGCACCGCCGAGGCGATCGCGGCGTTCGAGGCGGCCGCCGCGGAGGCCCCCGGCGACGCGGAACGCTGCCGCGCGCTGATCGGCGTGGCCTCCGGCCACCGGCTCGCCGGCGCGCCCGACGCGGCGCTCGGCACGCTCGCGCAGGCGCAACCGCTCGCCGAGGCCTGCGGTCTGCGCCACGAGGCCTCGGTGATCCACTACCTGCGCGGCAACATCCACTTCGCGCGCGGCGAGGCGGACGCCTGCCGCCGCGAGCATGAGCTGGCGCTGGCGGCGGCCCGCGAAGGGCGCGACGCGCACGACGAGGCCAACGCGCTCTCGGGGCTGGGCGACTCGGCGTACGCGACCGGGCGGATGCTCACGGCCCGCGCGCGCTTTGCCGAGGCGGTCGCGCTGGCGCGCGCGCACTCGCTGCCGCGCACCGAGAGCGCGAACCTCCTCATGGTCGGCCACTGCAGCACCTACCTGTGCGAGTGGGATGCGGCCCTCGCGGACGTCGAGGAGGCTGCCCGCATCACCAGGCGGCTCGCACTGCCGCACGGCGAGGTCTTCGCGCTGGAGTCGCTGGCGATGGTGTGCCTGCACCGCGGCGAGCACGAGCGCGCGGCGGCCAGCGCGCGCGCGGGGCTCGACCTCGCGCGCAGCGTCGGCTCGCGGCGCTACGAGGCGATCCTGCTGTGGGTGCTCGCCGAGGTCGCGATCGCGGCGGGCGATCCCGAGGAGGCCCGCGCGCGCCTGGCCGAGGTGCGGGCGATCATGGAGGCGACGCGCATCGGCGGCTTCATCGGCGCGCTGCTCTGCAGCGGCGAGGCGCGCGTCGCGAGCGATCCCGAGGCGGCGCGAGGGGCCCTCGCGGAAGGCGAGCAGTGGCTCGCGCGGGGCTCGCTCGGCCACTGCCACCTCTGGTATCGCGCCGACGCGATCGACGTCGCGCTCGACCTCGACGACCCCGCGCTCGCGCTGCACCACTGCGATGCGCTCGAGGCCTACGCCGCCGAGGAGCCGCTGCCGTGGTCGGGCTTCCACGCCCTGCGGGGGCGGGCGCTCGCCGCGCACCGCCGGGCACCCGGCGAGGCGAGCCGCGCCGCGCTCGCCGCGGTGCGCGAGCGCACGCTCGCGCTGCGCTTCCCTCGCGCCCTGGCGCGGATCGACGCCGCGCTGCGGCGTTGAGCCGCAGGCGCCGCGCTACGCGACCAGCGGATTGCGCACGCGCAGGGTTCCGAAGCGGCTGAAGTCGCGGTCGGCGCTCCACAGCTCGCGCACGCCGTGAAGCCGGCACAGGCCCGCCACGCGGGCGTCGTGCACCTGCGGCCCCGCGATGCGTCCGTCGGTCAGCAGGGCGCGCAGCTCCGGCCAATAGCCTTCGCCCTCGGCGAGCAGCGTGAGGCTGGGCGACTCCAGCCACGCGTCGACCTGGTCAAGCGCGGCAGGCAGCGGCGTGGGCGGCGCGTAGATCCGCGGGTGCGTCACGATGGCGAGGAACTCGTGCAGGCAGGGCCACGCGATCGCCCACGGCTCGCGCGCCTCGGCCAGCTCGGCGAGGCGCGCCGCGGCGGGCTCGTGCCACGGCGAGTCCTCGCGGTGGGCATGGACCAGCAGGTTCGTGTCGACCGCGATCATCCGCCGCGCTTGTCGTAGGCCAGCTCGCGGATGCGCTCCCATGGAGCGTCGGCGACGTCCGGCTGGAGGCCGCTGCCGCGGAAGCTCGCCTTGCGGAGCCTGAAGCCGCCGGCGCGCTTGCGCTCGGCGACGACGCGCCGCAGGCCCTCGATGATCAGCACCCGCAGCGTCGAGTCCTGCCGCGCGGCGAGCTTGCGGGCCTCCTCCAGCAACGCGTCGGGAATCTCTACGGTTGTCTTCATATGGGTATATGTATCACGTCGGACAGGCGGGAGGCAAGCGCTGCGGAACGACTCCCGGACTCCGGTGGCGGACGGGTCGCCGTAGTGGTAGGTTGCCCAACGCGCCCCTGCCCGCGCACACCTGCGAGGCGCCGAAGCCCATGCCCGACAGACGCTCCTTTCTCGCAGCCGCGACCTCGCTCGCCGCCGGGGCGGCGCTCGCGCAACCCGCCGGCGGCCCGCGCCGCATCGCCTTGCTGACGGCTTTCGACCGCAGCAGCGTCGACGCGCTGGTGAGGCCGCTGATGGCCGAGCTCGACAAGCTCGGCTGGCCGGAGGGACGAGCCATCACGCTGCTCGAGCCCCGGTTCGCCGACGGCCAGTACGAACGGCTGCCGGCGATGGCTGCGGAGCTCGTCGCCCTGAAGCCCGACGTGATCCTGGTGCAGAGCGCGCCTGCGACGCGCGCACTGATGAAGGCGACGCCGACGATCCCGATCGTCATGGTGTCGGTCGGCGATCCCGTCGCCTACGGGATCGTGCGCAGCCTCGCCGAGCCCGGCGGCAACGTCACCGGCGCGGCCTTCCTCGCCGACGAGTCGGCGCGCAAGGCGGTCGCGCTGCTCAAGGAAATGGCGCCCCGCATCCGCACGGTCGCGTTCTTCGGGCGCCCGGAGAACGATGGCTACAAGCCGATGGCCCGCGTGCTCAACGAGGCCGCGCCCGTACTCAGGGTCGAGTTCAGGTTCGTCGAGGTGAGCTCCGCCGCCGACTTCGAGGGGGCCTTCGCCGCCATCCTGCGCATGCGCGCGGACGCGCTGGTGACGCCTCCCGAGCCGCTGATCACCAGCCAGCGCATGGCCATCGGCAGGTTCGCCGCGGAAAACAGGCTGCCGCTGGCCATGGTGGGCAACAAGCGCCTGCTCGACGCCGGTCCCTTGCTGACCTACGGCCCCGCCCGCGACGTGTATCCCGCGCTGGCGGCGCGCTACGTCGACCGGATCCTGCGCGGCGCGAACCCGGCGAAGCTCCCGGTCGAGCAGCCGGCGAAGTTCGAGCTCGGCCTCAACGAGGCCATGGCGAGCACGTTGGGCCTCACGATTCCGCAGTCGATCCGGATTCAGGCGGCCGAGTGACGCCCCGGGCGGCCACAGGTCGGGGGCGGGGCCTCTTCGCGGCCCGCCCCCTTCCCTAAAGCCGGCCGCCCGATTAGAGTCGCGGGGGTCCCGCACGCCGGATCCGCCGCGGGGCGCCTCGCGGAACAGCGCGCTCCCACGAATGAACAACCTGATCGACGTCCGCGAGCTGTCGCTCGAATTCGACGTGCGCGGCATGCGCGTGCCGGCGCTCGACCGCATCTCCTTCCGCGTGCGGCCGGGCACGACGGTCGCGCTCGTGGGCGAGTCCGGCTCGGGCAAGTCGGTGACCGCGCAGGCGCTGATGGGCATCCTGCCGCACAACGCGCGAATCACGAACGGCAGCATGCTGCTTGCGGCCGAAAGGCCCGGCGAAGCGCCGATCGACCTCGCCCGCCTCGATCCGGACGGCCCCGGCTACCTCGCGCTGCGCGGCCGGCGCATGTCGATGATCTTCCAGGAGCCCATGCTCTCGCTCTCGCCCGTGCACACGGTCGGCGACCAGGTGAGCGAGGGGTTGTTCCTGCACCACAAGGTCGACCAGGCCGAGGGCTTGCGCCAGACCGAGGAGATGCTGCGCCTGGTCGGCTTCCCCGACCCGGCCCGGGCGCTGAAGATGTACCCGTTCGAGCTGTCGGGCGGCCTGCGGCAGCGCGCGATGATCGCGATGGCGCTCGTCTGCCGTCCGTCGCTGCTGATCGCCGACGAGCCGACCACCGCGCTCGACGTCACCATCCAGGCGCAGATCCTCCAGCTGCTCGCCGAGCTGAAGGGACGGCTCAACATGGCGGTGCTGCTGATCACGCACGACCTCGGCGTGGTGGCGAACCTCGCCGACGAGGTCGTCGTGCTCTACCGCGGGCGCGTGATGGAGGCGGGACCGGTGCGCGACATCTACACGGCGCCCGGGCACCCGTACCTGCGCGCGCTGCTGCGCGCGGTGCCGCACTTCGACATGAAGGAGGGCGAGCGGCTGCAACCGGTGCGCGAGATCGACCACCAGACGGGGCCGTTGCTGCGCACCTACGAGGGCTGGCCGGAAGGCGTGCCGCAGGTGCAGCTCGCCGTCGAGGGCGTGGACAAGACGTTCACCACGCGCAGCACGGCGTGGGTCGGCCACCGCACGCACAAGGTCCGCGCAGTGGCCGACGTGAGCTTCGAGGTGCGTCACGGCGAGTGCTTCGGGCTGGTCGGCGAGAGCGGCTGCGGCAAGACCACGCTCTCCAAGATGATCATGCGCGCGCTCACGCCCGACCGCGGGCGCATCGTGTACAACGACCGCGGGAAGCCGCTCGACGTCGCGCAGGCGGGCGAGGCGGAATTGCAGCGCTTCCGCCGCCGCGTGCAGTACATCTTCCAGGACCCGATGGGCTCGCTGTCGCCGCGGATGACCGTGTTCGACATCCTGCGCGAGCCGCTGGTGATCCACGGCGTCGGCGACGCCGACTACCAGGCGGAGATGGTGAAGGAGCTGATGCGGCTGGTCGGCCTCGACCCGCGCTTCCTGTCGCGCTACCCGCACAGCTTCTCCGGCGGCCAGCGCCAGCGCATCGGCATCGCCCGCGCGCTCGCGCTCAAGCCCGACATGCTGCTGTGCGACGAGCCGGTCTCCGCGCTGGACGTCTCGATCCAGGCGCAGATCATGAACCTGCTCAAGGACCTCAAGGCCGAGCTCGGGCTCACCTACCTCTTCATCTCGCACAACCTCGCGGTGGTCGACTACCTCGCCGACGAGATCGCCGTGATGTGCAAGGGCCGCATCGTCGAGATCGCGCCGCGCGAGGTGCTGTTCAGCGAGCCGCTGCATCCGTACACGCGCGGCCTGCTTGCCGCAGTGCCCTACCCCGACCTCGGGCGGCGGCTCGACCTCGCCGCCGTGATGGAGGGGGCCGCGCGCGACCCGGCCGAGTGGCGCGCGCCCTACGCGTGGCGGGGCGACGACGCCGGCGTGCTGCACGACCTCGGCGGCGGGCACCGCGTGCGCGCGCAGGTGGGCGCGGACCTGCGCGCGCGGAGCGTGACGGCATGAGGCGGCCGCAACGCGCCCTCTGCGCCGCGCTCGCGTTCGCGGCCCTCGCGTTCGCGCCGCTCGCGTCGGCGAACGAGGAACCGCCGATGCTCAAGGAGGCGGTGGCGGCGGGCAAGCTGCCGCCGATGGCGCAGCGCCTGCCGGAGAAGCCGCTCGTCGTCCCGCTCGGCGAGATGAAGCGCGAGAGCGGCCGCTACGGCGGCGACATGCGCATGGTGATGGCGCGCGACCGCGACATCCGCATGATGGTCGTGTTCGGCTACGCGCGGCTCGTCGCCTACGACCTCAAGCTGCAGTTCGTCCCCGACATCGTCGAGAGCTTCGAGAACGCCGGCGACCGCGAGTTCACGTTCCGGCTGCGCCCGGGGCACCGCTGGTCCGACGGCCACCCGTTCACCTCCGAGGACTTCCGCTACTACTGGGAGGACGTGGCCAACAACAAGGCGCTCTCGCCGATCGGCCTGCCGCAGGCGCTGCTCGCCGACGGCAAGGGGCCGAAGGTCAGCTTTCCGGACCCGCTGACCGTCCGCTACGTCTGGGAGAGCCCCAATCCGCTGTTCCTTCCGGCGATCGCCGGGCCCTCGCCGCTGTTCCTCTATCGCCCCGCGCACTACCTCAGGAAGTTCCACGCGCGTTACCTCGGCGAGGAGGAGGCGAAGGCGCAAGCCGCGAAGGCCAAGGCGCGCAACTGGGCGGGCCTGCACCACAAGAAGGACGAGCAGTACCGCTTCGACAACCCCGACCTCCCCACGCTGGAGCCCTGGGTCAACATGACGGCGCCGCCGGCCACGCGCTTCGTCTTCCACCGCAACCCGTACTTCCACCGCGTCGACCCCTCGGGCCGCCAGCTGCCCTACATCGACCGCGTCGTGATGGGCATCGCCGACGAGAAGCTGGTGCCGGCGAAGACCGGCGCCGGCGAGGCCGACCTCCAGGCGCGCTACCTGCGCTTCGACGACTACACGTTCCTCAAGAAGAACGAGAAGCGCAGCGGGTACGAGGTGCGCCTGTGGGACACCGTGAAGGGCTCGCAGATCGCGCTGCATCCGAACCTCAACGTCGAGGACCCGGCGTGGCGCAAGCTGATGCGCGACGTGCGCTTCCGCCGCGCGCTCTCGCTGGCCGTCAACCGGCACGAGATCAACCAGGTGGTCTTCTTCGGGCTCGTGCAGCCGTCGAACAACACCGTGCTGCCGGCAAGCCCGCTGTACGAGCCCGCGTTCCGCGCGGCGTGGACGCGCTACGACCTCAAGGCGGCGAACGCGCTGCTCGACGAGATCGGCCTCACCACGCGCGACGCGAACGGCCTGCGGCTGCTGCCCGACGGGCGGCCGCTCGAGATCGTCGTCGACACCGCCGGCGAGAGCACCGAGGAGACCGACGTGCTCGAGCTCATCCGCGACAGCTGGCGGCAGGTCGGCATCGCGCTCTACTCGCGGCCGTCGCAGCGCGAGATCTTCCGCAAGCGCGTGTTCTCCGGGCAGTCGATGATGTCGGTGTGGTCCGGGCTCGACAACGGGCTCGCCACCGCCGACATGAGCCCCGAGGCGCTCGCGCCGGTGAAGCAGGAGCAGCTGCAGTGGCCGATGTGGGGCAACCACGTGGAGAGCCGCGGCAAGGGCGGCTCGCCGCCGGACATCCCCGAGGCGAAGGAGCTGCTCGCGCTCTACGAAGGCTGGCAGAAGGCGCCCGACTCCGCGGAGCGCACGAAGATCTGGAAGCGCATGCTGTCGATCCACGCCGAGCAGCAGTTCATCATCGGCACGGTGACGGGCAACCTGCAGCCGGTGGTGGTGAGCCGCGCGATGCGCAACGTGCCGGCGAAGGGCCTGTACAACTGGGATCCGGGCGCCTATTTCGGCATCCACCGGCCCGACACGTTCTGGATCGACCGCGGGACGAACTGAAATGCTGAGGTACATCGCCCGCCGCCTGCTGCTGATGATCCCGACGCTGATCGCGATCAGCATCATCGTCTTCGTCATCATCCAGCTGCCTCCCGGCGACTACCTCGAGAGCTACATCGCCGAGCTGCAGGCGGCCGGCGAGAGCGTCGACCCGCAGAAGATCGCGTTCCTGCGCGAGCACTACGGCCTCGACCAGCCGATGTGGGAGCAGTACCTGCGCTGGATCGGCGGCTGGTTCGTCGGCGACTTCGGCTACTCGTTCGAGTTCAACCTGCCGGTGTCGCAGGTGATCGGCGACCGCCTGCTGCTGACGGTGCTGGTGTCGTTCGTCACCATCCTGTTCACCTGGGCGATCGCCTTCCCGATCGGCGTGTACTCGGCCACCCACCAGTACAGCTGGGGCGACTACGGCCTCACGTTCCTCGGCTTCCTCGGCATCGCGATCCCGAACTTCATGCTGGCGCTGGTGATGATGTACTTCGCCAACGTCTGGTTCGGCCTGTCGATCGGCGGCCTGATGGACCCCGAGTACATCGACAAGCCGTGGAGCTGGGAGAAGTTCAAGTCGGTGCTCGACCACATCTGGATCCCGGTGGTCGTGATCGGCACCGGCGGCACGGCCGGCATGATCCGGAAGATGCGCGCGAACCTCCTCGACGAGCTGCAGAAGCAGTACGTGGTGACCGGCCGCGCGAAGGGCCTGCCGCCGGGCAGGCTGCTGCGCAAGTACCCGCTGCGGCTCTCGCTCAACTTCTTCATCTCCGACATCGGCAGCCTGCTGCCGGAGGTGATCTCGGGCGCGGAGATCACGGCGGTCGTGCTGTCACTGCCCACCACCGGCCCGATGCTGCTCGCCGCGCTCAAGAGCCAGGACATGTACCTCGCCGGCTCGTTCCTGATGTTCCTCGCGATCATGATCGTGATCGGCGTGCTGATCTCCGACCTCGCGCTGGCCGCGCTCGACCCGCGGATCCGCCTCGAGGGCGGCGTCTCCAGGTAGGACGGGACGATGAACGCGACCGCCGCCGCCGCCGACCCGCTGCCGCACTTCGTCAGCCAGGAGCCGTTCGACCCCTCGGGCAGCGACGCGCTCACCGCGGAGCAGGAGAAGTTCTACCTCGCCTCCCAGTGGAAGCTGATGCTGTGGAAGCTCAGGCGCCACAAGGTCGCGGTGATCTCGGGGATCGTCCTCGCGCTCATGTACGCCACCACGCTCGTCTCCGAGGTGCTGGCGCCCTACTACCTGCACAGCCGCCACACCGACTACATCTACGCGCCGCCGCAGCAGGTGCGCTTCTTCCACGAGGGGAAGTTCGTCGGCCCGTTCACCTACGACCTCGTGCGCTCGCTCAACATGGAGACGCTGAGGCGCGAGTACACGGAGGACACCTCGAAGCCGTACCCGCTGCGCTTCTTCTGCAGCGGCGACAGCTACAGGTTCTGGGGGATGTTCGAGGCCTCGCTGCACCTCGCGTGCCCCGCGGAGGGCGGCACGCTGTTCCTCGCCGGCACCGACCGTCTCGGCCGCGACGTGCTCTCGCGCGTGATCTACGGCACGCGCATCTCGCTCACGATCGGGCTGCTCGGCATCGCGCTCGCCTTCACGCTGGGCCTGGTGTTCGGCGGCATCGCCGGCTACTACGGCGGCTGGATCGACAACCTCATCCAGCGCGTCATCGAGGTGATCCGCAGCTTCCCCGAGCTGCCGCTGTGGATGGCGCTCTCCGCGGTGCTGCCGGTCACGTGGAGCCCGCTGCTCATCTACTTCGGCATCACGATGATCCTCGCGACGCTGCACTGGACGAACCTCGCGCGCGCCGTGCGCTCGAAGCTGCTCGCGCTGCGCGAGGAGGACTACACGACGGCGGCGCGCCTGATGGGCGCGAAGCCGAAGCGCATCATCGCGCGCCACCTGCTGCCCGGATTCATGAGCCACCTGATCGCCGCGGCGACGCTGTCGATCCCCGGCATGATCCTCGGCGAGACGGCGCTCTCGTTCCTCGGCATCGGGCTGCGTCCGCCCATCACCAGCTGGGGCGTGCTGCTCAACGAGGCGCAGAACGTCAACGTCGTCGCGCTCTACCCGTGGCTCATGCTGCCGGTGGTGCCGGTGATCGTCATCATCCTGGCGTTCAACTTCTTCGGCGACGGCCTGCGCGACGCTGCGGATCCGTACCGGTAGCCGGCCTCGCGGCGGCGAAAGTCAGGCGAGGAGCCCGGGCAGGCACTTGCCGCCGCCTGCCAGCGCGTCGAACGGGCCGTCCTCGACCAGCCGCCCGCGCTCGAACACCAGCACGCGCGCGAAGTACTGCGCGAGCGCCGGCTGCCCGAGCACCCACACCACCGTGCGCGGCCCGGCCCACTCGAGCACGCGCTGGATCACGTCGCGCTCCAGCGCCGGGTCGAGCCCCGAGGTCGGCTCGTCGAGGACGAGGATGTCCGGGTTCTTGACCATCGCGCGCGCGAGCGCGAGGCGCTGCCGCTGCTGGTAGGCGAGCCGCCCGCCGCTCGGGCCCACGTCGAACTCGAGGCCGCGGCGGATCAGCGGCATCTCCATGCCGACCTCGAGCGCGACCTCGCGCACCAGCTCGGTGAGGCGCTCCTGCGCGCGCGCCTGCTCGTAGACGGGACGCCCGAACAGGATGTTGTCGCGGATCGACAGCGCCGGCGAGAAGCCGTCCGGGTCGAGGAAGGCGACCGCGCCGCGATCGGCGAAGCGGCGCTGGAACTCCTTGCGCGCCTCCACGATCCGGCCGCGCATCGCCGCCTCGGGGAAGTCGAGCCGGTGCCGCGTGGCGACGATCTTGAGCGGGAGCGCGAGCATCATCGTGCGCTCGTCGGCCGACAGCGCGCGCCCGCGCTCGTCGAGGCGGCGCAAGAGGTTGCGCACGTCGCCCAGGTCCTCCGGCGAGATGAAGCTGTACTCGGCGAACAGCGGGCTGTCCGGCGGTTCGTCGGCGAACAGCTCGACCATCAGCCGTGCCACGCGGATGCCGGCCTGCTCGAGGTCCGCGGCGAGCCCGGTGTCGACGAGCAGCTTGCGCACCTCGGCGTTCGTCGCCAGCCGCTCAGGCGCGAACGCCGGGTCGGTCGGCGTGCCGAACAGCAGGTTCTCGGCCACGCTCGCGTTCTCGAAGTAGCGCTCGCGGTCGAACAATTCGACCAGCGTCGCGAGCTCCGGGCTGCGCACCTTGTCGCGCAGCCGCGCGCGCGCCTCGAGCGCGAGCGCGGCGAGCTTCGAATCCGGATCCCCGCCGCGACTGGCGAGGCCGAACGCCAGCAGCTCGCCGTCCATCTTCAACACGCGCAGCACGTCGAGCGCATGCGCTTCCGCGTCGGCGACGCCGGCCGTCGCGACGTCGACCCACGTCGCGTTGACGTCGTCCGTCGAGTTGCCGGACTGCTGCGCCTCGCGCCGGCGCTGCGCCTCCTCGGCCGCCGCAGCGCCGTCGTAGTGGGCTTCCTTCACCGGCCGGTGCTTCAGGCCGTAGAGCAGGTTGTGCATCAGCGTGCCCGAGAACACGTGGGCGTTGCGGCAGGCGAAGCCGATGCGGGTGCCGACGAGCGCCAGCGGCGCGTCGGAGAGCGACAGCCCTCCCGCGGCGAGCCGGCCGGACGTCGGCATCACCAGCCGCGCGAGAACCTGCGCGACCTCGCCCTTGCCGCACTCGCCCGCGCCGACGATCGCCACCCTCTCGCCGGGCCGCACCTCGACGCTGAACGGCTCGACGACGGCGGCGCCCTCGCCGTCGTAGCCGACGTTCTGCGCGACCAGCGGCGCGTCGAGCCGCGGCAGCGGGTGCGGCGCCTCGGCGACCATCGACTCGGGCAGCATGCCCTCGGGCTCGAACTGCGAGACGATCTGCTCGTACTTGACGCGCACGTCCTCCTTCGTCTCGTACCACTTGAGCAGCTCCTTCCAGGGGTCGATGATGTCCTTGTACGCCGCCACCACCGCGACCAGGGCGCCCACCGAGAGCTGCCCCTGGATCGCGAAGTAGCCCCCTATCGCGTAGAAGAAGAACGGCGTGACCTGCGCGAGGAAGTTGTTGAGGAACTTGACGAAGAACTTGCGCTTGTAGATGTCGACGCGGATCGCGTAGATCGTGCCGAGCCGCGCCGAAGCGTCGGCGAGCTCGAAGCGCGCCGCGTTGTTGGCGCGGATCTCGGTGGCGCCGCCGACGACGTCGCCGATGCGGTCGGAGAACTCTCGCGTCGTCTGGATGCGGCGCTTGGCGAGCTTGTTGATCTTGCGCTGCAGCTTCGGGATCAGCCAGGCCTGCGGCGGGTACAGCGCGATGGCCGCGAGCCCCAGCCAGAAGTTCTGCATGAAGATGAACGTCATGTACGTCAGCAGCAGCCCCGCCTGGAACGCCGGGGAGGCGATCGACTCGCCGATGAAGCCGCCGATCGGGTCGGTCTCGGCGGTGACCATCGGGATGATCTCGCCGGGCGAGGTGCGCCGGAAGTGCGGCAGCGGGAAGCGCATCAGCGCGCCGTAGAGCTGGTAGCGCATGCGCCGCACCATCCGCTCGCCGACGATGCCGCGGTAGACGTTGAGCCAGTACTTGATCGCGCCGTTGATCGTGATCAGCGCGAGCAGCGCGAACGAGAGCACCATCAGGTACCCGACCTGCGTGATCTCGAAGCCGAACAGCGACTGCGGGAGGTGCTTGCCGCCGATCGCGTCGTTGACGATGCGCTTCGGCACCTCGAGGTTGACGTAGACGAGCGGGAAGCTCGCGATCGTGACCGCGAGCAGCCACAGCTGGTCGCGCCAGGTGTGCTTCCAGATGTAGCGGAACAGCGAGCGCTCCAACCCGACGTCCCCTCCGCGGCCGACCGCGAGCGGCGCCCGCGATCAGGGCATTGGCGCCCGTCGCGCAATGCTACCATCGGCACCCCGATGAACGACGCTTCCCGAGGGAATGTTCGCGCCGCGCGGACGCCGCGCATCGGCGTCGTGCTGAAGGGCTACCCGCGGCTGTCGGAGACCTTCGTCGCGCAGGAGCTGGCCGCGCTGGAGCGCAGGGGCCTCGTCCTCGCGCTGTACTCGCTGCGGCGACCCACCGACGCCTCGGCGCACCCGGTGCACGACGAGATCGCCGCGCCGGTCGACTACCTTCCCGAGTACCTGCACGAAGCGCCCGGCCGCGTGCTGCGGGCGTGGGCCTCGGCCCGGCGCCTGCCCGGCTACGGGACGGCGCTCGCCGCCTTCCGCGCCGACTTCGCCCGCGACCGCACGCGCAACCGGGTGCGCCGTTTCGGCCAGGCGCTCGTGCTCGCCGCCGAGCTGCCCGCGGACATCGGCCACCTGCACGCGCACTTCCTGCACACCCCCGCCTCGGTCGCGCGCTACGCGGCGCTGATGCGCGGGCTGCCCTGGAGCGTCTCGGCGCACGCGAAGGACATCTGGACCACGCCGGATTGGGAGAAGCGCGAGAAGCTCGCCTCCTGCGCCTGGGCAGCGACGTGCACGCGCGCGAACGCCGAGCACCTGCGCTCGCTGGCCGCGGATCCCGCGCGCGTCGAGCTCGTCTACCACGGGCTCGACGCGCGGCGCTTTCCGTCGCCGCCCCCGGCGCGCCGCGCGGGCGCCCCCGTGGTGGTGCTGTCCGTGGGGCGCGCGGTGGAGAAGAAGGGCTTCGACGACCTCCTGGCCGCGCTCGCGCGGCTGCCGGCAGCGCTCGACTGGCGCTTCGAGCACGTCGGCGGCGGGCCGCTCCTGCCGGCGCTCAGGGCACAGGCCGCTGCGCTTCGCATCGCGCAGCGCGTCGTCTGGCACGGTCCACTGGCGCAGCCGCTGGTGCTCGCGCGCTATCGCGCAGCGGACGTGTTCGCGCTTCCCTCGCGCATCGCCGCCGACGGCGACCGCGACGGGCTGCCCAACGTGCTGATGGAGGCGCAAAGCCAGCGGCTGCCCTGCGTCGCGACGGCGGTCTCCGGCATCCCCGAGCTGATCGAGGACGGTCGCACCGGCCTGCTGGTGCAGCCGCGCGACGTCGACGCGCTCGCCGGCGCGCTGGCCGCGCTGATCGCGGACCCGGCGCTGAGGCAGCGGCTCGGCGACGCGGGTTGCGAGCGGACGCGAACCGCGTTCGACGTCGAGCGCGGCATCGACCGGCTGGTCGAGCGTTTCCACGCCGGGTTGCTCGCCGGTGTTGCCCGGTGAACGTCCGGCGGAATCCGGCCGTTCACGGACTCGCTGTCGTCGTCTCCGCGCAGCCTGCCCCCGGGGATTGCGGTCGGGGGGCGGGGACCCGGCGTCGTTGCGTCGCAAAGACGCCGGATTCCCGCCTGCGCGGGAATGACAAGGCGGGAGAGCTCGACGCCCCCCGCCCGGTGGAACGCCGCTAGCCGATGCGCATCGCGTTCTACGCGCCGCTCAAGCCGCCCGACCACCCGGTGCCCTCGGGCGACCGGCTGCTTGCGCGGCTCTTCGTCGACGCGCTGCGCGCGGCCGGGCACGAAGTCGAAGTCGCCTCGCGGCTGCGGGCGTTCGAAGGCCGCGGCGACGCGAAGCGGCAGGCGCGCCTCGCGACAGTCGGCGCCGGACTCGCGCTGCGGCTGATCCGGCGCTGGCAGCGCGAGCCGTCGCGCGCGCCGCAGCTGTGGTTCACGTACCACCTGTATCACAAGGCGCCCGACGCGATCGGGCCGATCGTGAGCCAGGCGCTGCGCATTCCGTACGTCGTCGCGGAGGCCTCGTTCGCCCCGAAGCAGGCGGGCGGCCGGTGGGCCGGCGGCCACGGGGCCGTCGAAACCGCGATTCGCGCGGCCGACGCGGTCGTGTGCATCAACCCCGCGGACGCGGCGATGGTCGACGCGATCCGCGACCCTTCCACGCCGCTCGTCGCGTTGCCGCCGTTCATCGACGTCGCGCGCTTCGTCGCCGCGGGCCGCGAGGCTGCCGCGCTCGCGGAGGGTCTTGCGGGTACAGCCGACGGGCCGCGGCTTGCCACCGTCGCGATGATGCGGCCCGGCGACAAGCTCGCGAGCTATCGGCTGCTGGCGACCGCGCTCGCGCGGCTGGGCGAGCGGTCCTGGCACCTCGTCGTGGTCGGCGACGGCGCGGCACGCGCCGAAGTGGAAGCCGCGTTCGCGTCGTTCCCTGCGCGGCGGGTGCGCTTCGTCGGATTGCAGCCTTCGCACGCCGTCGCCGCGCTGCTGCGCACGGCCGACCTGTTCGTCTGGCCGGCGGTCGCCGAGGTCCTGGGGCTCGCGATGCTCGAGGCGCAGGCGTGCGGGGTTCCGGTGGTCGCGGGACGCCGGCCGGGCAGCTCGGCGATGATCGTCGACGGCGCTACGGGCGTGCTCGTGGAGGCGGGCGATGCGACGGCGTTTGCCGACGCGGTCGGCGCGCTGCTCGACGACCCCGCGCGACGGCGCGCGTTGGGGGAGGCGGCGGCGCAAAACGCGCGGGAGCGTCACGACGTCGCTTCCGCTGCGGCTGCGCTCGACGCGCTGTTCGCGCGGGTGCTCGCATCGCGCCGGAGCTCGCCTTGATCGTCGCGCTGCTGCGCCACGGCGCGACGCCGTGGAACGAGGCGCGGCGACTGCAGGGCCGCGCAGACGTCGCGCTGTCGCCCGCCGGCCGCGAGCAAGTCGCCGCCTGGCGGCTGCCGCCCGAGTTCGCGGCGGCCGAACTCGTGTCCAGCCCCCTTGCCCGCGCGGTCGAAACCGCGCGCATCGTCGCCGGCCGCGAGCCGGCGATCGCGCCGGACCTGATCGAGATGGACTGGGGAGCGTGGGAAGGCGAGACTTTCGCGAGCCTGCGCGAGCATCACGCCGAGGCGTTTGCCGCCGCCGAGGCTCGAGGCCTGGACTTTCGCCCACCGCGCGGCGAGAGCATGCGCGAAGCGCAGCAACGCGTGCTGCGCTGGATCGGCCGCATCGCCGTCCGGCCGGGACCGGTCGTGGCCGTCACGCACAAGGGCGTGCTGAACGTCCTCGTCGCGCACCTGACCGGCTGGAACGCGATCGGGCGCTCGCCCGTCAAGCTGCGTCCGGGCACCCTCCACCTCTTCGACGTCGACGCCGGCGCGGGGCTGCGGGTGCGCGCGTGGAACGTCGCGCTCGCCGCCGGCACGGCGTAAGGTCGGACCCGGCAACTCCGACGCAATCAGCGCAGGGGCGCCGATCGGCCGCGCGCCGGCGGGCGTCCCGTGAAGGAACCGCCATGCCCCCAATCCTCCCCCGGCGCGTCCACCCTCTGCAGATTTTCGCCACCACGGCGCCGCGGCTGCCGCAGCGCGTGCGCGAGCACGTCCGCGCCGAGGAGGAGCGCGCCGAGATCCTGGTCGGCGTGCTGCAGCTCGCGTTCATCGCGGGCCTCGCGGTCCTCTACGGGCTCGCCCCGAAGAAGTTCGGCGCCGACGCCCCGTTCGCTCCCGTGCCCTGGGTGCTGGGCGCCTACGGCGCGTTCACGCTGCTCCGTCTCGCGCTGGCCTGGACGCGCCGGCTCACGCGCGGCGTCGTCTACCTGTCGATCGCCGTCGACATCGCGCTGCTGATCGGGCTGATCTTCAGCTACCACATCCAGTACGCGCAGCCCGCGTCGTTCTCGCTCAAGTCGCCCACGCTGATGTGGGTGTTCGTGCTCATCGCGCTGCGCGCGTTCAACTTCGAGGCGCGCTACATCGCCACCGCGGGGATCGCCGCGGCGCTGGGCTGGGTCGCGCTGGTCGTGTACGTGGTCAGGGTCGACCCGGCGGACCCGATGATCACGCGCGACTACGTCGCCTACCTCACGTCGAACAGCGTGCTGATCGGCGCGGAGGTCGACAAGGTGCTCGCGATCCTGATGTTCGCCGGCGTGCTGGCGCTGGCGAGCCGGCGCACAGCGCGGCTCGTCGAGTACGCCGCCGTGGAGACGGCGAGCAACCGCGAGCTCGCGCGCTTCGTTCCGAGCGAGGTCGCCGAGCTCGCGCGCACGGCCGAGACGTCGTTCGCCGCCGGCGAGGGCCGGACGACCGAGGCCACCGTGCTCTTCCTCGACATCGAGGGCTTCACTGCGATGAGCGAGAAGATGCCGCCCGAGGACGTGGTCGGCACGCTGAACGACTTCTACGCCGCCGCCGCGCCGCTGATCGCCGCGCGTGACGGCGTGATCAACCAGTTCCTCGGCGACGCGGTCGTGGCCACGTTCAACGCGCCGCGCCCCTGTCCCCGCCACGCCGCCGCCGCGGTCGAGGCCGCGCTCGACATCCTCGCGCTGACCGGCTCGCGCGCGTTCGGCCCCGGCGCGCGGCTGGCCGTGCGCATCGGCGTCAACACCGGCCCGATGGTGTGCGGGCTGCTGGGGACCCCCGACCGCCTGCTCTACACGGTGATCGGCGACGAGGTGAACCTGGCCGCGCGCCTGGAGGCGCTCAACAAGACGTACGGCACGCGGATCATCGTCTCCGAGGCCACGCGGGCCGCGGCCGGACCCGCGGACTTCGCGTTCGACGCCATCGGCGAGGTGCAGTTGCGCGGGCGCAGCCGGCCCACGCCCGTCTACGCGCTGGGGTCAGGGGCAGCGGGCCGCTAGTGTCCCGCACCGGGAGTTCCTTGCCCTATCGCAGCGCAGCAACCGCCTCCGCTCGCGCGAGGGACTTCCGGTACGGGGCACCAGGACGTGCGCCTGGTTCCGCGCGCCATCGCAACCCGGCCGCGCCGGGGCAACAATGCCCGGGGGCAAACCGGCCGGTTTGCGAGGCGAACTACCGGCTCACCGCTCCAGGTAGCCCGCGTCGCGCCACTCGGCGATGAGCTGGGCGACGTTGCGGCGCGCGGTCGCCTCGCAGCGCTCGCGGAAGAAGTCGGTCGCGTAGAGCGATTCGCGCGCCACCAGCGAGCGCATGAACGGCGCCAGCCCGCGCGCGAACTCGGCGTCGGACTTGTGCGGGAACTCGCCGCGCACGAGATCGGTCGTGCGGCGGAACTCGAGCCACGGGTGGCCGAAGCCGGCGAGGTCGATGTCCACCATGTAGCGGGCGTCGAGCCGGACCGCCGGCTCGGCGTGCCGCGAAGCGAGGATCATCCGGCACACGGCGAGCCGGAAGCGCGGTGCCGCGCCCGCCGAGCGCTCGAGGTACCAGCGCG
The DNA here is from genome assembly GCA_029884335.1 of Betaproteobacteria bacterium. Classification (GTDB taxonomy): domain Bacteria; phylum Pseudomonadota; class Gammaproteobacteria; order Burkholderiales; family Casimicrobiaceae; genus VBCG01. The sequence continues at coordinate 36,053 of JAOUIA010000002.1, read as the reverse complement.
CGCTGCGCGCCTCGTTGTCAGGCGCGCCCGAGTCGCAGATGACGTCGTGGAACCAGATGGCGATCTCGATCGCGTTGCGGTCCCCGACCAGCGCGGCGACGGCGTCCAGCCGTGCGAGGCAGTCGTCGACGTGGCCCAGCGTGTGGTAGGTGCGCTCGGGCGCACCGTAGTGCGCGGCGATCTCGCCGAACACCGGCGCCGCAGGCCGCGCGGCGGGCCCCGCGTGGTTGCGCTCCCAGGCTGCGGCGAACCGCTCGGCGTTGGCGCGCCTCAACCTCCCCGGGTGACCGGCCGGCGCGTCGGGCTGCATCCGGTCAGGGAGTGCCGCGAGCCGCAGCGCCGGCGTCGACCAGCGCGGCCTGCGTCTTCGTCAGGCGCTGCGTGGTGGCGTGCAGCCGCTCGCACAGCGTGCGCATCATGTCCAGCGCCACCTCGGGGTTCTCGGACAGGAGCTTCAGGAACACCTGCGCGGAGATGCGCAGCACGCGGACGTCGTCGCGCGCGCGGACCATCAGCGTGCGCGGCACGTTCATGATCACGCCCATCTCGCCGATCATCTGGTGCGCGCCGGCGGTGTTGATGATGAATTCGCCGCCGGTGGTCTCGCCGACGAACTCGACGGTGCCCTCGAGGATCAGCAGCGTGCTGTCGGAGGGCTCGCCGGCACGAATGATGACCTCGCCGGGCGCGAAGCGCAGCGCGCGGCTCGTGAACGCGAGCAGCTTGAGCCGCGCCGGGTCGCACTTGGCGAACGTCGGCACGCGCGAGAGAACCGCAGCTTCGTCGTCGACATTCATTGCCGGCGATCCCATGGGATGGGCGAGCGGCGCCCCCACCCGGGGCACGCCGGCCACGCGCCACAGGATACGGCAAGCGCGGGACCGGCGAAAGCGGCCCGGTCATGCGGGGCGCCTGCTATGCTGCGCGGGCCTCGCCCCCGGGCCGCCGCCCGATGCACGACGCCGAAGAACGCTACCGCGACATCCTCGAAGGCCTCGCCGTCTACTTCGCGAGCCCGTTCGTGGCCGACGTCCTGGCCACCGCGTCGCGCTTCGCGGAGCCGGACCTCGGGGGCGCGCTCAACCGCAACCAGATCACCTCGAAGCTGTGGCTGGCCGACGCGCTGGCCGGCGCCGGCGGCGGGCGCTTCGGCACCGTCACCGTCCTCGGCGGGTGGTTCGGCGTGCTCGCCGCCATCCTGCTCGCCGACCGGCGGCTCGCGATCGACAGCGTGGTCAGCGTCGACATCGACCCGCGCTGCGCCGCAGTCGCCCGGTCGATGAACGCGAGCCACGGCCAGCGCTTCTCCGCGGTCACCGCGGACATGCTCGACTACCCGTATCCGGATCCGCGCCCCGGCACGGCCCCCGACCTCGTCGTCAACACCGCCTGCGAGCACCTGCCCGACTTCGCGTCCTGGTACGGCAGGATTCCCCGCGGGCAGCTCCTCGCGCTGCAGTCGAACGACTACTTTGCGGTCGCCGAGCACGTGAATTGCGTCCCCGATCTCGAGGCGTTCCGGCGCCAGGCGCCGCTCGCGGAGACGCTGTTCGCCGGCAGCCGGCGGCACAAGAAGTACACGCGCTTCATGCTGCTGGGGCGGAAATAGCGAAGGCCTCGCGGGCGCCGACCCAGCGCGCCGCCGGGTGCCGCGCGGTGCGCGCGAAGAGCTCGTCGATGCAGCGCCACGCCGCCGCGTCGAACACCAGGTGGTGGGTGAGGAGCCCCGTGGGCTCGGCCGGGTCGGCCGCGCCCGTGCGCCGCTGCGCGAGATGGGCCACGACGCTCTCGATGCACGCCGCGGCCCCGACGAACGAGCGGCCGCTGCGCCAGCCGATCGGGTCCACGTGCGCGTTGACCTGCGCGAGGCCCGGCACGGGCTCGCGCGCGGCGCGCGCGCCGAAGGTCGACAGGCCGGCGTAGCCGAGCCCCGGCAGCAGCCGCACCACCGCGTCGTCGATGCGGTTCCACGGCGGCACGACGATCGGAAGGAAGCGTTCGCCGAACAGCGCGCGCAGACGATCCGCGCCGGCGCGAAGGTCGATTGCGATGTCGTCCAGCGGACGCGCGCCGCCGAGCTCGCGCGAGCGCTCGCCCGCGCGCGCATGGCTGGCATGCGCGTAGCCGTGCTGCACGACGGAGCAGGTCGGCGCGCTGGCGAGCGCCTCCGGCAGGGAGTCCTCCACGGCGGCGGGAATGACCGCCAGCGCGACCGGCGCAGCGTGACGCGACGCGAGGTCGAGCAGCGGAGCGAGCTGCGGGGTCGCTGCCGTCGCATCGTCGTCGCGCCACCACAGCGTGGCTGCGCGGCCGCGCTCGACCCAGCGGTCCAGTTCGCGGTCGAGCGCATCCCAATTCATCGATGGGCCCCCACGCCTTCAGCGAGCGCGAGGATCCGCTGCGCCGCGCGCTCCGCCCCGTCCGTCGCAAACGGGCTCGGCGGCATCTCGCCCAGCGCCGCAGCGCGGTCGATCGCACCCGCGAGTGCCGCAGCGGTGAGCTCGCGCTCGGGCAGCACGACGGCGCGGCCCAGCGCGGCGAGCCGCTGCGCGCGCATGCGCTGCTCGGTCTCGCCCTCGCCTTCGAACGGGACGAGCACTGCCGGAGTGCGGGCGGCGAGCACGTCGAGCACCGTGTTGTAGCCGGCCTGCGTCACCGCCACGCGCGCGCCGGCGAGCAGATCGGGGAAGTCGTCGCGGTGGCGCTCGACGATCGTGCCCTCGCCGGCGCCGGCCGCCCGCAGTTCGCCGAAGCGCGCCTCCGGGATGCCGGGGCCGACCAGCACGCGCCAGCGCAGCGCGCGCAGCGCCGACGACGCCCGCGCCGCGAGGAAGGCGCGCAACAGCGCGTCCCCGACGTCGCCGCCGCTCGCCGACGCGATCACCTCGTCGCGCGCGCGCGGCGGGGGCTCGCGGCGCGGCGCGTGCACGTAGCCGGTGTAGAAGATCGGGATCGCCCCGTCGGCCGCGGGCGGCAGCGTCTCCTCGAGGCGCGCGAACGCGGCCTCGCCGTGCACGATGATCGCGTCGACGCAGCGTCGCGCGATCGCCCACGCCTCGACGTCGCGCGCCGGATGCGCGCGGACCTGCAGGAGGTCGCGCACCGAGACGACCACGAGCGGGCGCGGCGACGCCTGCCCGACGCGCGCCAGCAGCAGCTCGAGCTCGAAGCGCAGCGCCCGGCGGCCGAACGGCCAGGTCTCCAGCACTACGACGTCGGGCTGCGCACGCTCGCAGGCGGTCGCCAGCTCGTGCGCGCGCCGCTTGCGCAATGCGTCGTCGGCGGGCGCGCCGGCGGCATCGACCAGTCCGGAGAACGAAGCATCGGCGGCGCGCAGAGGCGGCAGCTGGACGATGTCCGCGCCGCGAGGCATCCGCGCGGGCAGCGGCATGCCGCCGCTGACGAAGGTGACCGCGGCGCCGCGCGCGGTGAGCGCTTCGGCGATCCACCGCATCCGCTCGACGTGCCCGCTGCCCAGCAGGTGCTGGACCCAGATGAGGATCCGCGTCACCCGCGCGTCGCGCGCCGATGGCCCGTCGGGGAGTCCGGCCAGATGAGAGGTCTTCGGCAAACGGCCGGCCGGCTACCCCAGCGCGAGGTCCCTCTGCCGCCGCCCGCGCGCAGGCAGGTGGGGAGAGGCGAGGCGCGCGATCGTCTCCAGCCCCTTCAGCATTCCCGTAGCGCCGCACGTCGACGGCCGGCGCTGCAGCGGCAGCGCGCGCAGCGCCCGGGCCATCGCCGCCGGGTCGTTGCCGCCGTCGATGTCGAGCATCTGGGTGAGTCCGAGCTCGGTGGACCGCGTCGCGCGCAGCAGCTGCTCGCGACGCGGCGCGACCCGCGGGATCAGGATCGCGGGCCGGTCGAACGACAGGATCTCGCAGAACGTGTTGTAGCCGCCCATCGCGACGATGCCGGCCGCGTTGGCCATCAACAGCTCGAGATGGCTGTCGAACGTCAGCACCTTCACGCGGCCGAGCGCGTCGGCCCGGCGAAGGAAATCGCGCTGCCGCGCGGCCGTCATGAACGGTCCCAGCACCAGCAACGCGGGATGGGGGATGCCCCGGTCGTGCTCGTAGGCCGAGAGGACCCTGTCGATCACCGACTCGCCATCGCCGCCGCCGCCGACGGTGACGAGCAGGTACGGCTCCTCGCCGAACGGCGGCTCCGGCGGACGGTCGACGTGCGGCAGCGTGCGGCGGATGTAGCCGGTGTAGGTCATCTTGCGCAGCACCGAGGGCGGGCAGTCGAGGCCGGCGAGCGGGTCGGCGATCGCCTCGAGGCCGTAGACCCAGATCTCGTCGTACAGGCTCTCCAGCGCAGGCATCACCTGCTTGCGCTCCCACTCGCGCGACAGCAGCGTCGGCTCGTCCATGATGTCGCGCAGGCCGAGCACCAGCCGCGAGCCCATCTGCTTCAGCATGGCGAGCGTGGGCACGACCTCCGACTTGAGGCCGAGCGGCTCCTTGTCGACGAGGAACAGGTTGGGCCGGAACGCCTCGGCGGTGTGGCGGATGATCGCCGCGCGCATCGCCATCGTCTGGTCGAGGTCGATGTGCAGGCCCAGCGACTTGTACTCGCCGTTGTGCAGCTTGATGACGCCGGGGATGCGCACGAAGTCCACGCGCGCGCGGAAGTCGAAGCTGCCGATGATCGGCGAGCCGGAGAGGATCAGGACGGAGAGGCCCTTGAAGCGCTCGACCAGCGAGTGGGCGATCGCGCGGCAGCGGCGCAAGTGCCCCAGCCCGAACGTGTCGTGGCTGTAGATGAGGATCCGCGCACCTTCGAGACGATCCGGCATGGCGCCTCCCGCTCCCTCGCGACAGGGCGCCGGGTCCCGGCTCGCCGTGCGAGCCGCGGGGCGCGGCGCCTTCCGGTACGCGTGACCGGTGCGCCCGCGCTGCTGCCTGGGCGCGCTCCTGAAAGGCCTGAACCCCCGCCGCCACCTGACGGCCTCGCGCGGGCCTGCCACCCCAGGAAGCGGCAGTTTAGCCGAAGACCGCGGCGCCAGCCTCCACCTTTCCAGTCAGGCGGGAGCGCTCCCGGTCCCCAAGTACGTATCCGGATACGTAAGTGGGCGCTTACAGCCAGCTAATCGAACTTCCGGCGGTCGTCGATGACCTTGCCATCGTTGGGGAGGTCGCCTGCGGCGACGACCTTCACGTCCCCGCGGAGCTTGGTCACGTCGCGGATCGCGGCGACCACCGCTTCCGCCTTCACGGCCGCTCCCTCGCGCGCCGCCACGTGCAGCGTCATGCGGTCGTTGCCGTCCGGGTTCTCGATCACGAGCCGCGCGCGGGCGATCCCGGCGTGGCGGGCGAGGATCGCGGCGACCTGGCCCGGGTGCACGAACATGCCCTTGACCTTCGTCGTCTGGTCGGCGCGACCCATCCAGCCGCGGATGCGCAGGTTCGTGCGGCCGCAGGGCGAGACTCCCGGCAGGACCGCCGACAGGTCGCCGGTCCCGAAGCGGATCAGCGGGTATTCCGCGTTGGCGAGCTGGGTGACGACCACCTCGCCGACCTCGCCCGCGGGCACCGGGTCGCCGGTGCCTGGACGCACGATCTCGACCAGCACGCCCTCGTCGACGACGAGCCCCTCGCGCGCCGGCGTTTCATACGCGATGCAGCCGAGGTCGGCCGTGGCGTAGGCCTGGTAGCCGTCGATGCCGCGCGCCTTGAGCGCCTCGCGGTGCGGCGCGAGGAACGCCTCGCCCGACACCAGCGCCTTGGTCAGCGAGGGGACCTTCACGCCAAGCTCGTCGGCCTTCTCGAGCAGGATGCGCAGGAACGACGGCGTGCCGACGTAGCCGTTCGGCTGCAGGTCCGCCATCGCCTGCAACTGCTGCTCGGTCTGCCCCGTGCCGCCCGGGAACACGGTGCACCCGAGCGCGTGCGCGCCCGCTTCCAGCATGAACCCAGCCGGGGTCATGTGGTAGCTGAACGTGTTGTGGACGAGGTCGCCGCGGCGAAAGCCGGCCGCGTAGAGCGCGCGCGCGAGGCGCCACCAGTCGGCGCCGCGCCCGTCGGGCTCGTAGATCGGGCCCGGCGACGCGTAGACGTGCGCGAGCGCGCCCCACGACGCGGCGGCAAGGCCGCCGAACGGCCGCTCCGCCTTCTGCATCGCGCCAAGGTCGGACTTGCGCGTGACCGGCAGCTTCGCGAGCGCCTCGCGCGTGTTCACCGCCGCGGGCTCGACGCCCTCGAGCAGCCGCGCGAACGCCGGAGCGCGCGCCTTCGCGTGCGCGAGCGCGCCGGGCAGCGCGGCGAGCGCGCTGCGCTCGCGCAGCTCGGGATCTCGCGTCTCCAGCGCGTCGAAGTGCGGGAAGTCCGTCACGCCAGCCAGCGCTTGCGCCGCCGGTAGTGCTTCGAGTCGCGGAAGCTCTTGCGCCCGGCCGTCGACAGCCCGAGGTAGAACTCCTTGACGTCCTCGTTGCTGGCGAGGTCCTGCGCCGCGCCGTCCATCACGACGCGCCCGTTCTCCAGGATGTAGCCGTAGTTCGCGTAGCGCAGCGCGATCATCGTGTTCTGCTCGGCGAGCAGGAACGAGACCTTCTCCTTCGAGTTCAGGTCCTGCACGATGCCGAAGATCTCCTCGACGATCTGCGGCGCGAGGCCCATCGACGGCTCGTCGAGCAGGATCATCGACGGCTTCGCCATCAGCGCGCGGCCCAGCGCGGTCATCTGCTGCTCGCCGCCGGAGGTGTAGCCGGACTGGCTCGCGCGGCGCTGCTTGAGGCGCGGGAAGTAGTGGTAGACGCGCTCGAGGTCGGCCTTGAGGTCGGCGCGCGAGGTCTTGCGCGTGAACGCGCCGGTCAGCAGGTTTTCCTCGACGGTCAGGTGCTGGAAGCAGTGGCGCCCCTCCATCACCTGGCACACGCCCATGCGCACCAGCTCGTTGGTCGTGAGCTTGTCGACGCGCCGGCCCTTGAACTCGATCGTGCCCTTGGTGACGTCGCCGCGCTCGGCGGCGAGCAGGTTCGAGATCGCCTTCAGCGTGGTCGACTTGCCGGCGCCGTTCGCGCCGAGCAGCGCGACGATGCCGCCCTCGGGCACCTCGAGCGACACGCCCTTCAGCACGAGGATCACGTGGTCGTAGATGACCTCGATGTTGTTGACCGAGAGGTACGGCGCGGTCGCGGGGGCGGCGGAGGTCGTGGCGATGGCTGACATGGAAAGTAGGGTCAGACTCGACTTTCTGGGTTGGTGCGCGCGGACTGCTGCCGCGCGAAAGTCGAGTCTGACCCTACTTTCGCGCTTCGTCCCCCTCTGCCCCGGCGGCACCGGGGTAGAGGGCTGGGGTGAGGGATGCGCCCTCACCCCAACCCTCTCCCGCAAGCGGGAGAGGGAGGGTTCTCGCGTCGTTCCCCTCGCCCGCCGACAGGCGGGAGAAGGGTCGGGGGTGAGGCTTCCTTCTCCCCTCGCCCGCCGACAGGCGGGAGAAGGGTCGGGGGTGAGGCTTCCTTCTCCCCTCGCCCGGCGTCAGCCGGGAGAGGGGCCGGGGGTGAGGCTTCCTTCTCCCCTCGCCCGGCGTCAGCCGGGAGAGGGGCCGGGGGTGAGGCTTCCTTCTCCCCTCGCCCGGCGTCAGCCGGGAGAGGGGCCGGGGGTGAGGGGAATCAGCTCTCCTTGCTGCAGTCGCGCGGCGCGATGTTCTTCTCCTTGCCGTAGGCGGCTGCCGATTGCTCGATCATCGGCCGCACCAGCTCGCGGTCCGGCTGGATCCAGTCGGTGATGACCTTCCACTTCGTGCCGTCCCACTGCTGGAACTTGACCGCGCCGCCGCCCTCGTGGTCGAGGCAGGAGACCTTGAGCGCCTGCATGAAGCCGGTCGCGCCCAGCGCCTTGAGCCGCGCCTCGTCGATGTTGAGGTTCTCGATGCCCCAGCGGACCTGCTCGGGCGTCAGCGGCTTCTTGCCGTACTTCTCCTGCGCCTTGCGGATCGCCTCGACGGTGATGATGCCGTGCACGACGCCGCGGTTGTAGTAGATGGAGCCGATGCGCGACTTGTCCTCCATCTCGCCCTTGCCCTTGGCGTAGACGTGCTTCTTGATGTCCTGCACGACGGGATAGTTCTCGCCCGCGACGTTGAAGCCGGCCGCTATGTACCCCTTGGCGGCATCGCCCGCGGGAATGGTGTCCTCCTCCGCGCCCGACCACCACACGCCGATCATCTTGTCGCGCGGGAAGCCCACCTTCGCCGCGGCCTTGAGCGCCGTCGGGTTCATCACGCCCCAGCCGCGCAGGATCACCCAGTCGGGCCGGATCTGGCGGATCTGCAGCCACTGCGACCCCTGCTCGTTGCCGGGGTGCGGGACCGCGATGTGCGTGACCGCGAAGCCATACTTCTTCGCCTGCGCGTCGAGCACGGGGATCGTCTCCTTGCCGTAGGCCGAGTCGTGATAGATGTTCACGATCTTCTTGCCCTTGAGCTTGTCCATCCCGCCTTCCCTCTGGCCGATGAACTTGATCTTGGCCGTGTTCTGCGACCAGTAGTTCGTCACCAGCGGGAAGATGTACGGGAAGTAGCGGCCGTCGGAGGCGTCGGTGCGGCCATAGCCCATCGATATGATCGGGATCTTGTCGGCGGTCGCCTTGTCGATGAGCGAATAGGTGATGCCCGTCGACAGCGGGTGGAACACGGAGGCCCCCGTCGGCCCCTTTTTCTTGAGCCGCTCGTAGCACTCGACGCCGCGCGCGTTGTTGTACTCGGTCTCGCACTTCTCGTAGGTGAGCTTGACGCCGCCCACGCCGCCGTCGCGCGCGTTCACCATGTCGAGGTAGTCGATGAACCCGCCGTAGATGCCGGAGCCACCCGCGGCGTAGGGTCCGACCCAGTAGCCGGCCATCGGAATGAACTGCTCGTTCTGCGCCTGCGCCGACGCGGCGAAGCCGAGCATGGCCACGCCTGCGAGCGCCGATTTCAATGCCCTCATCATGTCTCCTCCTGGGGATCTGCTGCCGGTACGAACTGCATGCAAGGATGGTTGGACCGCGAGCGTGCGTCAACCGCGTTGCGCCAAAGGTGGGTGTTGCGCCGCATCAATGGGGGAAGGGCCACAGGCGCAGCTTCTCCTTCCCGATCTGCCACAGCCGCGCGAGGCCGTGCGGCTCGACGATGAGGAAGAGGATGATCAGCGCGCCGAAGATCATGAGCTCGAGGTTCGACATGAGGCCTGCGGGCAGCTTCACGCCGATCGCGTGCTCGAGCGGGCCCGCTACGCTGTTGAGGAAGATGGGGAACAGGACGATGAACGCCGCGCCGAGGAACGAGCCGAGGATGCTGCCCACGCCGCCCAGGATGATCATGAACAGGATGCGGAACGAGAGGTCGAGGTTGAAGCCCTCCGGCTCGACCGTGCCCAGGTAGCAGAACGCGTAGAGCGCACCGGCGACCCCGCAGTAGAACGAGCTGACCGCGAACGCGGAGAGCTTGGTGCGCAGCATCGGGAAGCCGATCACCTCGGCCGCGACGTCCATGTCGCGCACCGCCATCCACGACCGCCCGACGGTGCCGCGGACCATGTTCTTGGCGGCAAGTGCCAGCACCGCCACGATCGAGAGCGTCAGCAGGTACTTCGACAGCGGCGAGTCGAAGCGGTAGCCGAGGATCTCGATCTTCTGCGCGTTGATCACGCCGGAGGACGAGTAGTTCGAGAACCAGCCGAACTTGGTCAGCGCCCAGACGATGAAGAACTGCGCCGCGAGCGTGGCCACCGCGAGGTAGAAGCCCTTGATGCGCAGGCTGGGCAGCCCGAACAGGATGCCCACCAGCGCGGCGCAGGCGCCCGCGAGGACGAACGCGACGAGCACCGGCATGCCGGGCACGCGCAGCAGGAAGTTGTACGCGGCGAATGCGCCCACCGCCATGAACGCCGCCGTGCCGAGCGAGAGCTGACCCGCGTAGCCGGTCAGCAGGTTGAGCCCGATGGCGGCGAGCGAGAAGATCAGGAACGGCACCAGGATCGCCGACAGCCAGTACTGGTCGGCGGTCAGCGGCACGACGATGAAGGCGAAGACCAGGACGGCGCCCACGGCGATGCGGTCCTGGCGGATCGGGAAGATCTGCTGGTCCGCCGCGTAGGAGGACTTGAACTGGCCGGCTTCTCTGTAGAGCATGGCTTCCCGCTACACCCGGTCGATGTGCTTCTCGCCGAACAGCCCTTCCGGCCGCACCAGCAGGAACAGCAGCGCGAGCACGTAGGGGAACCATCCCTCGATGCCGCCGCCGACGAACGGCCCGAGGTACACCTCGGCGAGCTTCTCCGCGGCGCCGATGATGAGCCCGCCGAGGATCGCGCCGGGGATCGACTCGAAGCCGCCCAGGATCAGCACCGGCAGCGCCTTCAGGGCGACGAACGTCAGCGCGAACTGCACGCCGTTGCGCGCGCCCCAGAGCATCCCGGCGACGAGCGCCACGAACCCGGCAACCGCCCAGACGATGCCCCAGATCTGGTGCAGCGGGATCCCGACCGCGAGCGCGGCCTGGTGGTCGTCGGCCACCGCGCGCAACGCCCGGCCGATGCGCGTGCGGCTGAAGAACAGCGCCAGCGAGGTCACGAGCACGGCCGCGACGCCGGCGGCGGCCAGGTCGAAGCGCGAGACGTTGATCCCCGTCGCGTTGGCGATCGCCGCGATGGGCTCGTCCTGGATCCCGATGTCCAGCCCGCGCACGTTGGCGCCGCCCAGCAGCTGCGCCAGCCCCTCGATGAAGAACGTGAGCCCGATCGTCGCCATGAACAGCGTGATCTGCGGCTGGTTGACGAGCGGGCGCAGGACGAACTTCTCCGTCGCCAGGCCGAGCAGGATCATCATGCCGAGCGCCAAGGCGAAGGCGATCCAGAAGTTGACGCCATGGTCCTGCAGAAGCACGACGAACGCCATGGCCGCGAAGAACACCATCGCGCCCTGCGCGAAGTTGAACACGCCCGACGCCTTGTAGATCAGCACGAACCCCAGCGCGACGAGCGAGTACATCACGCCCGAGAGCAGGCCGCCGATCAGCACTTCGAAGAAGAACGCCATCGCTCGCCGCCCGTCAGTGCGCCACGCCCAGGTAGGCGTCGATCACCGCCTTGTTCGCCCGCACATCGTCGGGCGTCCCGTCGCCGATCTTGCGGCCGTAGTCGAGCACGACCACGCGGTCGGAGATGTCCATCACCACGCCCATGTCGTGCTCGATCAGCACGATCGTCGTGCCGTACTGCTCGTTGACGTCGAGCACGAAGCGGCACATATCCTGCTTCTCCTCGACGTTCATCCCCGCCATCGGCTCGTCGAGCAGCAGCAGGTCGGGCTCGGCGGCGAGCGCGCGGGCGAGCTCGACGCGCTTCTGCAGGCCGTAGGGCAGCTTGCCCACCGGCGTGCGGCGGATGTGCTGGATCTGCAGGAAGTCGATGATCTCCTCGACCTTCCGGCGGTGCTCGAGCTCCTCGCGGCCGGCGCGCCCGAAGCGGATCGCCTGCTCGAGGATCGTCGCCTTCATCTTCAGGTTGCGGCCGGTCATGATGTTGTCCAGCACGCTCATGCCCTTGAAGAGCGCGATGTTCTGGAACGTGCGCGCGATGCCCTGCCTCGCAGCCTCGTGCGGCACCATCTGCTGCCGCTGCGTGCCGCGGTAGGTGATGCGGCCGACCTGCGGGTGGTAGACGCCGTTGATCACGTTGAGCATCGAGCTCTTGCCGGCGCCGTTGGGGCCGATGATGGCGCGGACCTCGTGCTCGCGCACGTCGAAGCTCACCTCGGAGAGCGCCTTCACGCCGCCGAACGCGAGCGAGATGTCCTCGAGCCTCAGGATCACCTCGCCGATGCGGCGCTGCTCCACTACGCCGCCTTCCTGGCCGCGTCCGGGCCGAACGTCGGCGTGTCGACGATGCGCAGGTCGGCGGCGACCGTGCCGCTGCGCCCGTCCTCGAACTTCACCTGCGTGACGATGTGCTGGACCGACTTGCCTCCGTACAGCGCGTCGACCAGGACCGCGTACTTCTCGGCGACGAAGCTGCGCCGCACCTTGCGCGTGCGCGTGAGCTCGTCGTCGTCGGGGTCGAGCTCCTTGTGCAGGATCAGGAAGCGGCTGACCTGCGAGGACGCCAGCGCGGGGTCGGAGGCCAGCTCGGCGTTGACCTGTTCGACGCACTCGCGGATCAGCTCGTAGACCTCGGGCTTGGCGGCGAGGTCGGCGTAGCCGGAGTACGGCAGCCCGCGGCGCTCGGCCCAGTTGCCCACCGAGCCGACGTCGATGTTGACGAACGCGCAGACCTTGTCGCGGCCGTGGCCGAACGCCACCGCCTCCTTCACGTGCGGGAAGAACTTGAGCTTGTTCTCGATGAAGTTGGGCGCGAACATCGCCCCGCTCGCCAGCGCGCCCACGTCCTTCGCGCGGTCGATGATCCGCAGGTGGCCGTCGGCGCCGAAGTAGCCCGCGTCGCCGGTGTGGAAGAAGCCGTCGCGGTCGATGGCCTCGGCGGTCGCGTCGGGCCGCTTGTAGTACTCCTTGAGCAGCATCGGGCCGCGCACCAGCACCTCGCCGCTCTCGCCGATCTTCACCTCCACCCCAGGCGCGGGCATGCCGACCGTGTCGAGCTTGACGCCGCCATCGGGCTGCAGGCAGCAGTACGCGCAGGTCTCGGTGGAGCCGTAGAGCTGCTTCAGGTTGACGCCGATCGAGCGATAGAAGCGGAAGAGGTCGGGACCGATGGCGGCGCCCGCCGTGTACGCCACCCGGATGCGGCTCATGCCGAGCACGTTGCGCAGCGGGCCGTAGACCAGCAGGTTGCCGAGCGCGTAGAGCGCGCGGTCGGAAGCGGCGATCGGCTTGCCGTCGAGCTTCTCGGCGCCGCAGCGGCGCGCGACGTCCATGAAGCGGCGGAATATCCACCGCTTCGGCGCGGCCGCGTCCTCCATGCGGATCATCACCTGCGTCAGCAGGTTCTCGAAGATCCGCGGCGGCGCGAAGTAATAGGTCGGCCCGATCTCGCGCAGGTCGGTGAGGACGGTGTCGCCGGACTCGGGGCAGTTGATCGTGAAGCCCGCGTACACCCACTGCGCGATCGAGAACAGGTGGTCGCCCACCCATGCCATCGGCAGGTACGACAGCACGCTGTCGGACGGGCCGAGCCGGTCGAACTCGCAGCCGCCGCGGGCCGCCGCGATGAACGCCGAGTGCGTCTGGCGCACGCCCTTCGGCTTGCCGGTGGTCCCGGACGTGTACAGCATGACCGAGACGTCGTCGGCCCCCCCCTTCGCCACCTCGGCGTCGAAGAAGCCGGGGTTGGCGCGGTCGAACTCGCGGCCGAGCGCCTGCAGGCGCTCGAAGGAGAGGATGCCCTCGTAGTTGCGCAGGCCGCGGGGGTCGTCGTAGCAGATGTGCGCGAGGGTGGGCACCTGCGGCTTCGCCTCGAGTACCTTGTCGACCTGCTCCTGGTCCTCGACGATCGCGAAGTCGATCTCGGCGTCGTTGAGCACGAACACGAACTCGGCCGCGGGCGCATCCTGGTACATGGGCACGGGAACGCCGCCGAGGCACTGCGCGGCGAGCATCGACCAGTACAGGCGCGGCCGGTTGTCGCCGATGATCGCGAGGTGCATGCCGCGCCGGAAACCCTGCGAGGCCAATCCGCAGGCGAGCGCGCGCACCTCGTCGGCCACCTGGCGCCAGGTCCAGGTCTGCCAGATGCCGAGGTCCTTCTCCCGCGTCGCGGGGTGATCCGGCCGCACCCGCGCGTGCTCGAGCATGAGCCGCGGGAACGTGTCGAGCGTTCCAGCCATCTCCTCCTCCGTCGCGCCGCCTTCCGCGCCTCTTGCCGGGCATCGAAGGTTGCGCGTCCCGCCGGCGGCATCCGCTCCCGCGGCGTGGGACTCCAAGGGCTATGGTACCAACCCCGGCCGCCCCACGGCGCACGGCACCCTCCCGGACGGATTGCGTAGAATCCCCTGCGGGAGACTGTAGGCATTCCCCTGCCGCCCGGTTGTCGCCGCGCCGACATTCCCCGCCCGATGCCCAAGCCCGCCGAATTCATCGCCGCTGCCCACTGGGCGCGCGGGCTGGAGCCGGGCTTGCGGGAGCGGGCGATTGCCGAGACCGTGGTCCGCCCGGCCCCGGCCGGAACCCTCGTCTGCCGCAAGGGGGAGGCAGTGGAGCACTGGATAGGCGTGGTCGACGGCCTGGTGAAGATGGCGAACGTTTCGCTGGACGGCAGGCCGACGAGCTTCACCGGGATTCCCTCCGGCGGGTGGTTCGGCGAGGGATCGCTCCTCAAGGACGAGCCGCGCCGCTACGACATCGTCGCGCTGCGCGAGTCGACGATCGCCTACATGCCGCGCGCCACGTTCATGGCGCTGCTCGACGGGTCGGTCGCCTTCAACCGCTTCCTGCTGGTGCAGCTCAACGAGCGGCTCGGCCAGTTCATCGCGATGGTCGAGCACGATCGCCTGCTCGGCCCGGACGCGAGGCTCGCGCGGGGGCTGGCGGCGCTCTTCAACCCGCATCTGTACCCGGGAATCGGCGCCACCCTGCCGATTTCGCAGGAAGAGATCGGCCAGCTGGTGGGGCTGTCCCGCCAGCGTGTGAACCAGGCGCTCAAGCGCCTCCAGCAGCGCGGCCTGCTGCGCGTCGAGTACGGCGGCGTGACGGTGCTCGACCTGGAGGGCCTGCGCCGCTGCGAGGACCGCTGACAGCGAGGAATCCATGAACGACAAGCTCTCCCCATTCGCCGCGCGCCTCGCAGCGGCTCGCAAGTCCCCCGCAGGCGCGCTCGACCCGGCGCTGGTCCCGGCCGATCACGCCGCCGCGATGGCGGTGCAGGCCGAAGTCGCGCGCGCGCTCGGCGAATCGGTCGGCGGGTGGAAGGTCGGCATCGGCGGCGACGGCGTCCCATTCGCGGCGCCCCTGTATGCGAGCGCGCTGGTCGCCTCGCCCGCCCGCGTCCCGCTGGGCGGCTACGTGGTGATCGAGATGGAGGTCGCGTTCCGCCTGCAGCGCGACCTGCCGCCGGGCGAGCACACGCGCGACGCGATCCTCGCCGCCTGCGACCGGGTGGTCGCCGGCATCGAGGTGCTGCGCGGCCGGTTCGGCGAGCCGCCGGCCGCCCCGTTCCTCGCGTTCCTCGCCGACAACGGCGCGAACCTCGCGTACGTGACGGGCGGCGCGAGCGGCGAGTTGCGCACGCTCGACCTGACCGCGCTGCCGTGCCGCCTCGCCATCGACGGGAAGGTCGTGCACGATCGCGCCGGCCACCCGCACGGCGACCCGGTCGAGCCGATCCGCCGCTATCTCGCGGCGGCGAACGACCGCCTCGGCGGCCTGCGCGCCGGGCAGGTCGTCACCACGGGCAGCGTCAACGCGCCGGTGCGCCTCGACGCGCCCGCGCGCGTCGAGGTCGACATCGGCGGCGTCGGGCAGGCGACGCTGGAGATCGCCGGCTAGTGTCCCGTACCGGAAGTTCCTTGCCATATCGCAGCGCAGCAACCACCTCGGCTCGCGCAAGGACGACGAAAATGGCGCGCTGCGCGACGCCGGTCGCAGCGGGTATCGTGAATACCCGCAAGACCGGCAACAATGCAGCGCGTCATTTCTCGCTCGTCCTTGTGCAAGGAACTTCCGGTACGGGACACTTGCAGCATGATGCTAAACGGTGTTTGGAGCACAAGCGCGTGCACGGCGCGCGTTGCTTCGTGCCGTTGCCGGCGAGCGCCCGACGGGCCGCCCCGAGGGCGCTCGCGTGATCCCCGACTCGATGCAAAAGGCGCAGCTTCGACGTAACGGCATCCACCGCACGCCCGAACGCCTCTTGCATCGATCTGCTAGCGCAGGTTCTGCAGGCGATAGACGGCGAGGTCGGGCGCGAGGCTCGCCCCGGCGAACGCGCCCGACGCGGCGAACGCGCGGCACGCCGCGCGGAAGGGGGCTTCGTCGCCCCAGCCTTCGACGATGGCGATCCAGCGCGGCACGAGGTTGCCCGGGCCGCCGCGCGCGCGCCTCTCCGCGGTCTCGATGCCGCTTGCCTTTTCGTCGGCGACGAGCAGGTGCGCGCCTGCGATGCCGGGCGCCGACGCGAGGCCGCGAAGCGCCGCGGTCATCGCCGCGCGGTGCGCGGCGGCTGCCGCCGCCCCGACGTCGTAGCGCAGCGTCGCGCACAGGCCGCCCGCGCCCTCGCCGAACGTCGCCGCCACCTCGCACAGCGACCGCGCCACGCCTCGGAAGTGCCGCACCGTCGCCGCCGTCCAGGGCGTGGGTGCGTTCAGCCGCGCGAGGTAGTCGGCACCGGTGAGCACCGCCGTCGAAGCGGTCTCGTAGAGGTTGAAGAACTCCGGGACGCCTTCGACCGCGACGTAGCGCCGGCCGCGCAGGAACCCGGGGATGGCCACGCGCTCGGGCATGTGCTCGCTGCCGTGCCACGCGTAGAACTCTTCGCGACCCTCCGGCGCGATGTCGTGCCAGATGGCGACCGCTCCCGCGCCGACCAGAGCCATCAGCGCCCCCGGAACTCGGGCTTGCGCTTCTCGACGAACGCGCGCGTGCCCTCGACGCGATCGTCGGTCGCGAACGCGACGCCGAACACGTCGGCCTCGAACGCGTTGGCGTTGGCGAGATCCATGTCCTGCCCGCGCTGGACCAGGTGCTTGGCGAGCTTCACCGCCACCGGCGCCTTCTGCGCGATGGCGCCGGCGAGCTCGAGGCCCTTCGCCATCAGCTGGTCCGGCGCGACGACGTGGTTGACCAGGCCGATGCGCAGCGCCTCGTCGGCCTTCACCTGCCGGCCGGTCGTGCAGAGCTCGATCGCCATCGCCTTGCCCACCAGCCGCGTGAGGCGCTGCGTGCCGCCGAAGCCCGGCACGATGCCGAGGCCAACCTCCGGCTGGCCGAACACCGCCTTCTCGGAGGCGACGATGAAGTCGCAGGCGAGCGCAAGCTCGCAGCCGCCACCGAGCGCGTAGCCGTTGACCAGCGCGATCGCGGGGAACGGCGCCATCTCGATCGTGCGCATCAGCGCGTGACCCTGCACCGCGAACTCGCGCCCCTCGAGCGCCGACATCGCGCTCATGGCCGCGATGTCCGCGCCGGCCACGAACGCCTTGTCGCCGGCGCCCGTGATCATGAGCGCGCGCACGCCCGCGTCGCCGGCGGCGTCGGCGACGGCCTGCAGCAGCTCGCGCACGACGGCGGGCGCGAGCGCGTTGAGCGCCTTCGGGCGGTTGATGGTCAGCAGCCGCACCTCCGGTGCGGGCGCGGACACGAGCAGCGTCTCGAACGTCATCGCTTCACCTACTTCGCGTACGTGTAGAAGCCGCGCCCGCTCTTGCGGCCGAGCCACCCCGCCGCGACCATCTCCCGCAGCAGCGGCGCGGGGCGGTACTTGTCGTCGCCGAAGTCGGCGTGGAACACGTTCATCACCGCGAGCAGCACGTCGAGCCCCACCATGTCGGTGAGTGCGAGCGGCCCGATCGGGTGGTTGCAGCCGAGCTTCATGCCCTCGTCGATCTCCTGCGCCGAGGCCACACCTTCAGAGTACAGGAAGATCGCCTCGTTCAGCATCGGGCACAGCAGGCGGTTGACGACGAACCCGGGGCTGTTCTTCACCACGATCGGCGTCTTGCCCAGCGCCTTCGCCAACGCGCTCACGCGCCCGATGGTCTCGTCGGAGGTCGCGAGGCCGCGGATCAGCTCGACGAGCGCCATCATCGGCACCGGGTTGAAGAAGTGCATGCCGACGAAGCGCTCGGGCCGCTTCGTGACCGCCGCCAGCTGCGTGATCGAGATGGACGAGGTGTTGGTGGCGAGGATCGTCTGCGGCGACGCGATCGCATCCGCCTTGCGGAGGATGTCGAACTTGAGCTGCGGGTTTTCGGTCGCCGCCTCGATCACGCAGTCGACGCCGGCGAGCGCGGCGTAGTCGGCCGTCGTCGTCACGCGGGCGAGCGCGGCGTCGCGGTCGGCCGCGCACAGCTTCTCCTTCTTCACCAGCCGCTCAAGGCTGCCGGCGATCGCGGCCACGCCCTTCTGCAGCTGCGCGTCGCCGACGTCGATCATCACGGCCTTGATGCCGGAGACCGCGCAGGCCTGCGCGATGCCGTTGCCCATCGTGCCGGCGCCGATGACGCCGACGGTCGCGATCGTGCTCATGGTTGGACTGCCTTTCGTACGGTCGTGTCGAAACACGTCATTATGCTCGCGGCGGCCGGCTCTGCGCCGCGGGGGTCGTCACGCGCAGCTTCGCGGCGACCGCAGCCTCGAGCGCGAGCTCGACGTGGTCGCACAGCACGATGGTCATCGGTCGCTGCGCGACCACCGTGACCGGATGGCCGGGCAACAGGCCGAACGCGGCGAGGTGCTCGCGCAGCGACGCCTCGAGCGACGGGTCCGGCTCGACCAGGCGCACGGTCGCGCCCACCCGCACGCGGTCGATCGTGTTCACGCGAGCCCCGCGGCGACGAGCGCGAGCCGCACGAGCCCGCCGACGAGCACGGCGACAGGCACGATCATCGCGACCATCAGCGCAGCGCGCGCAGCACCCTGTTCCTTGCCGATCATCAGCACGCTGGCGATGCACGGGACGAACAGCGTGATCGTCACCATGCCCACGAGCGCCTGCGCGGGCGAGAGCGCGGCGCCCATCGCGAACAGGCCCGTGGCGCCGAAGTCGCGCCGCAGGAAGCCCATGACGAACGCGGCGGCGGCCTCGCGCGGCAGGCCGAGCCAGCCGGTGACCAGCGGCTCGGCGCGGGCGACGATCCACGGCAGCGCGCCCGACGCGTCGAGCGACCACATCGCGAAGGTGCCGGCGAGAAACAGCGGGATCACCTCGCGGAGGTACCAGTAAAGGCGCGCCGACGTCTTCTTCAGCACGTTGCCTGCCACCGGCCAGCGCAGCGGCGGCAGCTCGGCCACGAGCGGGATGCGCTTGCCGGGGATGAGCCGGGCGGCGAGGAAGCCGGCGAGCCCGATCACCGCGACGAGCACGCCCACCCAGGCCAGCAGCCAGGCGAGCCCGAGCGCGCCGAGCATGCCCATCACGACGCCGAGCTGCGCCGAGCAGGGAATCGCGAGCGCCATCAGGAACGTGGCGATCAGCCGCTCCCTCGGCGTCGCCAGGATGCGCGTGGTCAGCGTGGCCATCGTCACGCAGCCCAGCCCCAGCACCATCGGAAGCACCGCGCGGCCGTTGAGGCCGATGCGCGCGAAGCTGCGGTTCGCGAGCACCGCGAGGCGCGCGAAGTAGCCCGAGTCCTCGAGGAAGCCGAACGCGAGGAAGAACGTCGTGACGATCGGCAGCACCAGCGCGACGGCGTAGGTCATGCCCATCGTCCACAGCCCGTACCTGCCGACCAGCAGGCTCGCGAGCCACGGCCACGGCGCCCGCGCCTCGACGAACCGCGTCACCGCGGGGTTGATCGTGCCGCCGAAGAGCCCCTCCTCGAGCCAGCCGACGAGAGTTCCGGCGCCGAGCACGCCCACGAAGAGATAGGTGAGCGAAAGCACGCCGAGGAGGATCGGCAGGCTCCACACCGGGTGCAGCACGAGCCGCCCGGCGAGCGTGGAGCGCGTCGGGGCCGCCTTCGTCGCCGAGAGCGCGGATGCGGCGATGCGCGCCGCGGCTTCCGCACGGGCGTGAGCGATGACCGGCGCGAGGCGCCCGCCGTCCCGCTCGGCGGCCTCGCGCAGCAGCACGAGGTCGCGCATCGCGTCGGGGACGTGCACGGCGAGCCACGCTTCAACTTCCGGATCGCGGCCGAGGAACAGGATGGCCATGCCGCGATGGGCGATCGGCGCGCGCGCGAGGCGATCGGCGAGCCGGAGGGTCACCGCGTCGATCAGGCGCGCCAGAGGCTGCGGGTACGCCGCCTGCGCCACGCACACGCGGGCGCGGGCGAGCCCGTGCGCGAGCTGGCGAACGCCCTCGCCGGTCGTGGCCACGGTCCGGACGACGTCGATGCCGAGCGCCTTGGAGAGGCGGGCGACGTCGATCGCCACGCCTCGCGCGTCCGCCTCGTCGCTCATGTTGAGCGCGAGCACCATCGGGCGCCCGGTCTCGGCGAGCGCGAGCGTGATCGCCAGGCTGCGGCGCAGGTGCTTCGCATCGGCGACCTGGCCGAGCGCCGCCGGATTCTCGTGCAGCAACGCTCGCAGCGCGGCGCGTTCGTCGTCGCTGCGCGAGGGGAAGGCGAGCGCCCCGGGCGTGTCGAGGATCGTCGCGCCTGCCTCGAAGCGCGCCGCCGCGCGCGCGACCTCGACGGTCGTGCCGGGGTAGTTCGAGACGTCGACGTAGGTCCCGGTCAGCCGGTGGAAGACCACCGACTTGCCGACGTTCGGTGCCCCGACGAGCGCGTAGGTCCGGGCCTCGCGTTCCGGCCGCTCCGCCGCGCCGGTGAGGATGTGGCCGTGCATCTCCGCCCAGGAATGGGAACGATTCGCATTCATGCTATCGCCGCCGGCGTGCGGCGCGCTTGACGAGAATCAACCCGGCGTCCGGCAGCGGGAATGCTTTTCCGGCAGCGCGCCGGCACCTGCGGATTGTGCGGGGTCAACGATTCCGTTCGCGGGCGCGCTGCCGCGCGGCGAGGCGGGCAGAATCGCAAAAGGGGAAGGCCGTGCCGAGATCGGCCAGGCCAGAGGAGGAGGCGATGTTCGTTCGGACCCGCATGTCGAGTCCCGCGGTGACGATCCGCGAGGACGCCGACTTCCAGCAGGCGTTGCAGCTCATGCAGGAGAGGCGCCTGCGCCGCCTGCCCGTTCTCGATCGCGCCGACCGGCTGGTTGGCATCGTCGTCGAGCGCGACCTCCTGCTCGCGGCCTCGCGGTTTCCCGCGTCGCACGTCGAGCTCGACGACTTCATGACGCACGAGGTGGTGACCGCCACGCCGGAGATGACGCTCACCGAGGCGGCGGCGACGATGCTCGAGCGCCGCATCAGCGGCCTGCCGGTGATGGATCAGGGACGTGTCGTCGGCATCATCACCGAGAGCGACATCTTCAGGCGCTTCGTCGAGCTCAACACCGACCGGCAGGCGCCGCTCGGCGCCGCGTAGCCCGCTGCACGGAGTCGTCGACCTCTCCGCGCGAACCGGCGCGCGCGGTCGCGCGCGTCAGCCTATCTCGCGCTTCAGGAACGCCACGCTGCGTGACCACGCAAGCTCGGCCGCCGCCTTGTCGTAGCGCGCCCCCGTGGTGTCGTTGTGGAAAGCGTGCTGCGCGCCTTCGTAGACGTGCTGCTCGAAGCGCACGCCTGCCGACTTGAGCGCGGCCTCGTAGCCGGCCATGCCGGCATTGATGCCGGGGTCGTTGCCGGCGTAGTGCAGCAGCATCGCAGCGCGGATGCGCGGCACGTCGGCGGCGTTGGGCGCGCGTCCGTAGAAGACCACGCCGGCGGCGAGCGCGGGGACGTTCACCGCGAGGTCGTTGACCAGGCCGCCGCCGAAGCAGAACCCCATCGCCGCGACCTTGCCGTTCGCGTCCGGACGTCCCGCGAGCAGCGCGACGGCGGGCGCCACGTCGCGCCAGGCCGCGTTGCGATCCACCTTCGCCGCGAACAGCTCGCGCCCCTTGTCCTCGTCGGCGGGCGTGCCGCCGTGCGGCGCGAGGAGGTCGATGGCGAGCGCGTTGAAGCCGGCGAGCGCCACGCGCCGGGCCACGTCCTCGATGTGCGGCGTGAGCCCGCGGTTCTCGTGGATCACGACCACGCCCCCGCGCTTGCCTGCGCCCGCCTTCGGAACGACGAGGTAGCCGCCCATCGTCCCGGCGGGCGCCGGGTACGACACGCGCGAAGCGGCGAGGCGCGCGTCGTCGGGTGGCACCGCGGCGTGCGCGTAGTTGCTGTCGAGGAGCGGCAGGATCGCCGCGGCGGCCGCGGCGCTTCCGGCGAGCGCGGTCAGTCGCTCCAGGAAGACGCGGCGCGGCAGCGGCGCGTGCGTGTACTCGTCGAACAGGCGCAGGATGCGGTCGTCCACGGGCGCAGGCATGGCATCTCCCCTGGGGCGGAAAGCCGCGGATTCTCGCACGGCGCGCGCAGATCAGGGGCAGGGAGGCACTTGCACGGGCAGAGCGCTGCGCGCTGCGCTCCGACGCTGGCCTGCTACTGCAGCGAGGGACGGCGCAGGAAGTCCTCGCGGTTGCCGGAACGCACGACCACCTCGACCGGAGCGCCGCCGCGTTCGAGCAGCAGCGGGATGCGGGCGCCCGCCTCGCCCTGCGACCAGACGAGGCGGTAGAAGTCGGCGAGCGCGGCCACCTTGACGCCGCCGGCCGCGACGATGACGTCGCCCAGCCGCACGCCGGCCTCGAACGCCGGCCCGTTGCGCACCAGCCCCTGCACGCCGAGCCGGTGCTCGGCCTCGGCGACGTACAGCCCCAGCCACGGGCGCGACGGGCGGCGCGCGCGGCCATAGCGCACCAGGTCGCCCTCGATCGGCGCGAGAGCATCGACGGGCACGAACATGTTGCCGCGCACCTCCCTCTCGCCGGACTGCTCCTGCAGGAACAGCGAGCCCACGCCGACCAGCCGCCCGCGCTCGTCGACCAGCGCGGCTCCGCTCCACTCGGGATGCAGGGGCGTGGTGAACAGGGCCTCGTCCAGCAGGTACTCCCAGTAGCCGGCGAACTCGCGCTTGGCGTAGAGCTCGGCCGACAGCGAATGCGCCAGGCCACCTCGCCCGAGCACGGTGACCGGGTCGCCGGGGACCAGCGAGGCGGCGCTGCCGCGCGGCAGCGGCTTCGCCGGCAATCGCTCGAGCGGTTGCAGCAGCGCCAGCCCGGTCGCAAAATCGACGGCGAGCGGGTGGCCCGGGACGACCCTCCCGCGGCTGTCGGTCAGCCAGATCGTCTCGGCTTCGGTGACGAGATAGCCAATGGTGAGCAGCAGCCCGTCGTCGCGGATCGCGGTGGCGCTGCCGATGCGCTCGGTGCCCAGGATGCCGGCGGTGAACGCGTCCTCGGGAATCTTGGCGTGAACGGTCACCACCGCGTCGAGCGCGGCCGCGAGGTCGTACGCGAGGTCCTCGGCCCGTGGCTGCAACTCGGGCGGGAACGCCCAGCGTTCGGGAGCGGACAAGGAAGGCCTGTGCGGTTGCGCGGACCGCTGCGCGGCCCGGATCGCTCGATGGTACGCGAATCGGTTGCCACGCGCAGCGCGGCGGGGCGCGCCATCGCCGTGCTGGCGATCGCGTTCTTCGTGCTGCCGGGCGACGCCACGGCGCAGCGCGCGCCGGGGGCCGCGGAGAAGAGCGCGTACACGGGCCTGTTCGCCGCCGCCTCCCGGGGGGACGCCGTGCGGATCGCGCAGCTGGCCACGGCCGGAGAGCGCGTCGACGCCCGCGACGCGAACGGCCGCACGCCGCTGCACGTCGCGGCATTCGGCGGCCACGTGGAGGCGATGCGGGCGCTGGTCAGGGCAGGTGCGGATCCCAATGCGCTCGAAGGCGATCGCTACGACGTCGTGACGATCGCGGCGGTCGCCAACGACCTGCCCGCGCTGGACGCCGGACTTGCGCTGGGCTGCAGCGCGCGCAACGTCACCAGCCGCTACGACGGGACGGCGCTTATCGCCGCCGCGCACCTCGGGCACGCCGAGGTCGTGCGGCGCCTGATCAAGGCCGGTGCGCCGCTCGACCACGTCAACAACCTCGGCTGGACCGCGCTGATCGAGTCGATCGTGCTCGGCGATGGCGGGCCGGCACACCTCGCCACGCTCGAAGCGCTGGTCGGGGCGGGCGCGAACGTCAACTTGCCGGATCGCAACGGGGCGACGCCGCTGGCGCTGGCGCGCTCACGAGGCTATCGGGCGATGGCCGCCGTGCTGGAGAAAGCCGGCGCGCGCTGAAGCGCGGCAAGGCGGACATTGCGCGCGGCTTCCGCAGGCTGCACTATTGCGGCGGCCGTGCGCCGAGGGCGCGCGGCACGAGCCGTCACACGATCGAGCCGAGGAGCCAATCGCATGGGCAACCGCGACAAGCAGAAGAAGGAACCGAAGAAGCCCAAGCAGCCGAAGAAGCCCAAGCCCTGACCCAGGGAATCGCCGGGTGACCGGGCGCCCCGGAGCGCGCGGTCACCCCGATGGCTTCTGCTGCGCCGCGCCGTCGCCGGCCGCGGACGGCTTGCGCTGCGCCTCGTAGTCCTCCCACCACGCTGTCGCGTCGCGCTGCGTCCACGCCAGCGGGCTCGCGATGCGGTCGAGCGCGTCGATGAACGCCTGCGCCGAGGCGGGGCGGCGCGTGCGCTCCTTCTCCATGCACGCCGCGATCAGCGCGTCGAGCGCCTGGGGCACCGCGGGCTGCGACTCGCGGACGCGGGGCGCCGGCCTGTGCAGCACCTGCTGGCCGATGTCGGTGCTGTCCTCGCTGTCGAACGCATGGCGGCCGGTGAGGAGGAAGTAGCCGACCGCGCCCAGCGCGTAGATGTCCGAGCGTGCGTCGACGTCGGCGGGATCGCGGATGCGCTCGGGCGACATGTAGCGCGGGGTGCCGAGGACGCGCAGCTGCTTGGTCACGTCGCGCGTCTGCTCGTTCTCGACGTCCTTCACCAGCCCGAAGTCGAGCAGCTTGACGAAGTCGTCCTCGCCGCGGCGGCAGAGCATGACGTTGTCGGGCTTGACGTCGCGGTGGACGAGGCCGAGGTGGTGCGCCTCGCGCAGCGCCGCGGCGACCTGGCGCAGGACGTGGATCGTGCGCCCGGGAGGCACCGGCCCCGAGTCGTCGACGAGCTCGGTCAGCGTGACGCCGTGCAGGTACTCCATCACGTAGTACGGCTGCCCCTCGCGCGTGCGCCCGAAGTCGTAGATCTGCACGTTGTTCGGGTGGCGCAGCTGGCTCGCGAACTGCACCTCGCGCTCGAAGCGGTGCACGAACTCGTCGGAGCCGATCGTCTTCTTCAGGACCTTGACCGCGGTGCGCCGCTTCAGCATCGAGTGGCGCGCGAGGTAGATGTTCGCCATGCCGCCCTCGGAGATCTCGCCCTCGATCGTGTAGGCGCCGAGCCGCTGCAGGCGGCCGAACTGCCGGCGCAGGCGCGCAAGCGACAGGCCCGACGACAGTGCCGCGATCATCGAGATGACGACGAAGCCGCCGATCACGGCGAACGCGACGCGCAGGTAGCGCAGCGCCGCGAACGCCTCCTCGGTGCCGCGCTCGGCGACGATCGCAAGGTCGTAGTCGGGCAGCCGGCGCCACGCTCCGAGCACTTCGCGCCCGGTGTAGCTGCGATAGGGCTCGGGCAGCGTGCCGCGCTGCTCCGCCTCAAGCTTTCCGCGCGATGCGAGGGCCAGCGCTGCGGCCTGCGTGAAGGGACGCGCCGCGGGTTCGAGCTGCGGCTGGAAGCCCGCCATCAGGTCGCCGCCCGGATCGCGCACGGGCACGGCGAACACCGGGGAGCCGGCGTGCCCGGCGTACACGCCGGCCTCCACCAGCTCGCTCCCCAGGCGCGGCGAGGTCACCAGCAGTCCGTCATCGCCGAACGCATACGCTTCCGTGGTCCAGCCGGACCGCGCGGACGCGAACAGGCGCGCGAACTCGCGATCGGCCAGCACGCCCAGCGCAAGGACGCCGGCGACCTGCCGGTCGGGCGAGCGCAGCGGCGCCAGCAGCCATGCGAGCGGACGCCGCCCCTCCTCCGCCGTCCGCTCGTAGACGAGCTGCGGGTCCGGCCGCGGCGGCACGAACTGCGGCGTGCCGTCGAGCGCGCGGTCGAGGCGCTGGCGGAACTCGGCGGCGCGCACGCGCTCGCCGCAGGGCAACGGCAGGCTCGAGGCCAGCGCGCGGCCTTCGCGGTCGAGCAGGACGAACGCCACGACGTCCGGAGCCTGCGCGAGCGTGCGCACGCGTTCGCGCAATTCCGCGTCCTCGGGTCGGCCGCAAGCCGCGGTGAGCCCCGCGCGCGCGGCTTCGATCAGGCGCAGCGAACGTTGCGCGATGCCCGGCTCGGCGGCCATGCGCGCGGCCTCGAGCCGGTACTCGTTCGCCCACACGTCGAGCCCGCGCACGACCGCGGCGACGATGGCATCGAGCCCCGCGACCTGCGTTGCCGCCATCGCGCCGCGCACGCCGTTGAACGCCCACCACCCCAGCCCGGTCATCAGCAGCGCGAGGATCACCGTCGCCGCGTTGCGCCAGGTCTCCGTCTCGACGAGGTTGGCGAGGACGTTCGGGATCGCGTTGGCCGGCGCCTCGGCGTCGCCGGCGCCGACGTCCAGGTAGGCGCGCTCTCCCGAAGATCGAGCATCTTCTCGCATCGGGAGATTTCACCACGGAATCGCAACGCAAGGACAGCCTGCCGCAAGGACGCGACGCGGCGGTGCGCCGTGGCAGCAGCGCGGATGCGTCTTGCGCGCCATCGACGCCGTATTGCAAGATCTCGCCGCGGCCGCCACGACCGCGCCCCGACATCCAACGCGAGACCGACGATGCGAATGCTACTCACCCTCCTTCTGGCGTCATTCATCGCCCTTCCGCTTCCGGCGACGGCCGGGATCGTCTTCACCGACGGCGAGTTCCTGAACTGGACCTTCGGGTGGCACGGAAATTCGACGGCTTCGGCCGGTCGGGAGCCTTCCGGGGGGAACCCGGGCGCACGCATGGCGATCGGGACGAGCACGAACACCGGCGCCACCGGGTATGGCTTCGGCTTCCGGAATGACTATTCGACGACCGCGGCGATCAGCGGCACCACCTTCACGCTGACGCTTGACGTGCTGGCGGGGGCGGGCATCATCGGTGACGGCCAGGCGATCCAGCTAGTCGTCGAGCAGGGCGGGGCACTGTACGCGGCGAACCTGGGCGTGACCGGCGTCCGGACGTCGTTCACCACGCTCTCGTTCAACGGCACCTTCAATCCCGCGAGCTTTCCCTTGATTCAGGGCACGGGCCCCGCTCAGCCCAGCTTCGGCGGCGGCACGCCGACGCGTTTCGGGTTCGCGGCAGGCAACACGAACAGCCCTGCCAACGTGCAGTACTACGACAACGTGCGCCTCAACCTTGCGGCGGTGGCCGGGGAGTGCGCCGGCTTCACCGACGTGCTCGACAGCGAGACTTACTGCCCTTCGGCCCAGTGGTTGCGCAACCGCGGCATCACGCTAGGCTGCACGGCGACCCAGTACTGTCCGACCAGTGGCGTGACCCGTGCGCAGATGGCGCTGTTCATGAACCGTCTCGGATCAGCGCTTGCGACAGATGTTCGACATCGGCAGGCTCAGCTCGCCAGTGTCACGCTGGCGGCGGCGGCGCCCGGCACGCTGCTCTGCGAGACGGCGAACTACACAACTCTGGCTTTCCCGCGCACGGCCCGCTTCACCGGTACGCTCGCCGCGCAACCCACCGGCGCGCCCGCCACCCTTCAGGCCTACTGGCGCTACACGACGGACAACGGCGCGACGTGGAACTACGTCGGCAACTGGCTGGTCGATCAGTTCCCGACGATCGCGACGGCTGCCGCCGGACAGGTCGCCGCCGCCACGGTGCTCGCGCCGCCCCTCGACCTCGCGACGACCACGACCTATCGCTTCGGCCTGTTCGCCGACGGGGCCGGGGCAACGCCGGCCTTCGGCACGATCGTCTGCCAGATCGAGGTCAGGATCGCCAGCAACAGCTCGACGCCCTGACGAGGCCGGCGCGCGTTCGCCCGACCGATGGTCCCTGCGCCGCCGTCGTTTCGGCGACGCAGGGCGCGGATGCCGGCGGCGCAAGCGACCTTTGCCGGATGCGCCGCACGGCCGGTCCCGCGCCCGCCGGGTCTCCGGAGCATCGCTGACCGGCGTCAAACACTCCGTCCTGCTGCAGGCCGAAACTTGGGCCATCGGCGGGGCGTGCAAGGGAGGCTCGGCCCACGCTGCACAGCCGGAGCGCTCCACCTCGTCCCCGCCGGACATGGACGAGGAGCACACAATGCGCTTCAGACCCCTGCTGTTCGCGACCGTCGTCGCGCTGTCGGTGTTTGCCCCGGCGAGCCGGGCGCAGCCTTGCGTGGGCTTCACCGACGTCACGGTCGCAGACTCGTTCTGCGGATCGGTCGAGTGGATCAGGAACCGCGGCGTCACCCAGGGCTGCACGGCAGTCCCCCTCGAGTACTGCCCGTTCGGTAACGTTACGCGCGCCCAGATGGCGCTGTTCATGCACCGCCTCGGCAAGGCGCTGACGCCTGTCGTGCTGCACAAGCAGGCCTCGGTCGCGAACCTCACGGTTCCAGGTCCTTTGCCCGGCGTGCTCATGTGCGCGACCGACGACTACGCGGTCACCGATTTCCCGCGGATCGCGCGCTTCAACGCGACGTTCCTCGGAACGCCCAGCTCGGGACCGTCCTGGCTGCAAGGCTTCTGGCGTTACTCGACGGACGCCGGGGTCACCTGGAACTACGTCGGCAACTTCCCCGTGGACACCTTCCCGGGACGCGACTGGGCGGACTACGGGCAGGTCGCGGGCGCGACGGTGCTTGCTCCGCCGATGGCGCTTTCCCCGGGGTCGACCTACCGGTTCGGACTGTTCGTCAACGGCATGGGCGGGTCCTACGCTTTCCACGCAATGATCTGCCAGCTCGAGGTCACGATCCAGAACGCGAATCCCGCATCTTCGCCGCTCGACGATTGACCGTGCGCTCCCGGGCCGACGTCACGCGCCGGCCCGGCCGGGTCTACCACTGGCCGAAGAACACGCCGGCGCGCTTGTACGCGCCGGTGCCGGCCTCGACGTCGGCGAGCGTGACCGTCGTGCGGCGCTTGCGCTGAGCGAACCAGGCGAGCAGCCGCTCGCGCATTTCCGCCCGCACGCGTTCCAGCGCGGGGTCGCGGCCGCGGTCATCGTACTCGCCGGGGTCGTTCGCGAGGTCGAAGAGCTGCGGCGGCGCGTCGAGCCAGTGCACGTACTTCCACTCGCGCGTGCGCACCATCCACGCGTGGCAGCGGTCGGGCGCGAAACCAAGCGCAAGGCGCGCGCCGCGGTAGCTCCAGTCGAGTTCCGAGAACGCCGCTTCGCGCCACTGCGGCGGCGTCGCGCCCGCGAGCCAGGGCACGAGCGAGCGGCCCTCGACGCGGTGCGCGGCGGGGTCGAGGCCGAGCGATTCGAGCGCCGTGGGCACGACGTCGATCGCCTCGACGATGTCGTCGACGATTCGCCCGCGCGCGCCGCCGGGCGCGGCGACGATCAGCGGCACGCGCTGCACGGTGTCGTGGAAGTGCTCCTTCTCGCCGAGCCAGTGGTCGCCGAGGTAGTCGCCGTGGTCGGAGGTGAAGACCACGAGCGTGTCGTCCCAGCGCCCTTGCTCGTCCAGCGCGCGCCACAGGCGGCCGAGGTGGTCGTCGATCTGCTTCACGAGGCCCATGTAGGCCGGGCGCACGTGGCGCGCCACCTCCTCGCGCATGAAGTTCGCGCACTCCTCCTGCCGGCGGTAGGCGGCGAGCACCGGGTGCTGGTCGACCAGTTCCGCGTCCCGGCGCGCCAGGGGCAGCGCGTCGTCGTCGCCGTACATCGCGTGATAGGGCGCCGGCGCGATGTAGGGCCAGTGCGGCTTCACGTACGACAGGTGCATCGCCCACGGCCGCTCGCCCTGCGCGCGCACGAACTCGATCGCGCGGTCGGTCGTGTACGCGGTCTCGGAGTGCCGCTCGGCCACGCGCGCAGGGTGGCGGCAGTGGCGCATGTGCCAGCCCGACTGCGCGGCGCCGTCCGCATCGGTCACTGCGATCACGTAGTCGGTCCACGGGTCCGCGCTTGCGTAGCCCTGCGCGCGCAGCCAGTCGGCGTACGCAGCCTCCGGCTCGGCGTGGTGGCCGTCGTGACGCAGCTTCTCGACGAAGCTGCCGCGCGCGAGCAGCGCACCCAGCCCGTCGGCGTCGTCCAGGCCGAAGCGCGCGAGCCCGCGGCGGTCGGGCATCACGTGCGTCTTGCCGACCAGCGCCAGCTCGCGTCCGGCCTCGCGCAGGTAGTCGCCGAGCGTCCACTCGGCGAGCGACAGCGGCACGCGGTTCCACGTCGCGCCGTGCGAGGCGACGTAGCGCCCGGTGTAGAAGCTCATGCGCGACGGGCCGCACACGCCCGACTGCACGAACGCGTTGGCGAAGCGCGAGCCGCGCGCGGCGAGCGCGTCGAGGTTCGGCGTCGCTAGCCGCGGGTGGCCGTAGCACGACAGGTGGTCGGCGCGCAGCTGGTCGCACATGACGAACAGCAGGTTGCGCGCCTTCACCGGCGAGGTCTCCACACTTGCGGCGCGGTGCGGCCCCGAGTCGCTATTGGTCGCCCTTGAATCCCGACGCCTTGATCACCGGCCCCCAGCGCGCAGTGTCCGCGGCCATGACGCGCGCGAACTCCTCCGGCGAGGTGCCGGTGGGCTCGAAGCCGAGCGCGGTGATGCGCTCGCGCACATCGGGCGCGTTGATCGCCTTCACGATGGCGGCGTTCAGCCGGTCGACGATCGGCTTCGGGGTGCCGGCCGGCGCGTAGAAGCCGAACCAGCCGAACCCGGTGACGTTGGGGAAGCCCAGCTCCGTCATCGTCGGCACGTCGGGCAGCGCCGCCGAGCGCTTCGCGCCGGAGGTGCCGAGCACGCGCAGCTTGCCGCTCTTGTGCAGCTCGGTGAGGTCGGGCAGCGTGTCGGTGACCGTCGCGATCTGCCCGCCGAGCACTGCGGTGCGCATCGGCGCCGAGCCGTTGAAAGGCACGTGCAGCAGCTCGACGCCGATGCCCTGCCCGATCAGCACGCCGAAGAAGTGCGGCAGGCTGCCCGCCGCGGGCGAGCCGAACGACGCGTTTGCCCGGTTGGCCTGCGCCCAGGCGACGAAGTCCTTCATCGACGCCGCGGGGCCGGTCGTGCCGGTCGCGGGGCCGGCGGCGAAGCCCAGCTGGAAGTTCGCGACATGCGCGACGGGCGCGTAGTCCTTGACCGGGTCGTAGTTGAGCTTCGCGAACGACAGCGGCGCGAGCGTCATCACCGCGATGTTCGCGATCATCAGCGTCGTCCCGTCCGCGGGCAGCGCCTTGGTCGTCTCGGCGGCGACGCGTCCGCCTGCGCCGACCTTGTTCTCGACGACGACGGGCTGCTTCAGGTCGTCCTTGATCTTGTCGGCGACGAGCCGCGCGACGACGTCGGCCGAGCCGCCGGCCGGGTAGCCGACGACGATCTTCACCGGTCCCTTGATGTCCTGCGCGTGAGCGGCCGACGCGGCCAGCAGCGCCGCGAGCGCGAGATTGCGGATCATGCTTCTCCCCTCCCGGAAGTGGCGGGCCAGCATAGCATTGCCCCGCTGCGACGCTACGCGCTGCGTTTGCGGCGCCCGGCCGCCTTGGTCGCAGGCGCGTCGAGTGCGTCGAGCTCGGCGCGCGAGCGCGCGAGCTCGTCGCCCAGCCACGCCTTGAGAGCGACGAGCGGCGGCCACTGCGCGAGGTGGGGCGGGAACACGAAGTGGTAGGGCCGCAGCTCGGGGTGCTCGAAGGCGATCGGCGAGAGCCTGGCCAGCCGCCCCGTCATCAGCGCGTCGGCGGCGTGCAGCTCGCGCGCAACCGCGATCCCGAGGTCGCGCTCGGCCGCCTCGAGCATGAGTCCCGCGTCGTTGAAGACCGCGACGGGGCGCACCTCGGTGGTCAGCCCCGCCGCGGAGAACCACTCCCGCCACAGCTCGTCCTCGCCGAGCAGCGGCTCGCGGAGGATCGCCTCGGCGGGCGCGCCGGCCAGGCGCTTCGCGGCGGCGGGCGAGCCGACGACGATCTTGCGGTTGTCGAACAACCGCTCCGACGCGAGCCCCGGCCATGGTCCGCGACCTTCGCGCACCGCGGCGTGGAAGCCCTCGCGCAGCAGGTCGACCGTGCGCAGCGACGCGTCGATTTCGAGCGGGATCGCCGGGTACCGCTCGCGCCAGCGTCCGATGCGCGGCAGCAGCCAGCGGTGCGCGAACGACGGCAGCACCGTGACGCGCAGGGCCTGCGCCTCGCCTGCAGCGGCCTCGCGCGCCGACCGCACGCCCTCGTCGATGCGGTCGAGCGCCGCCTGCACCCCGCGCAGCAGCGCGCTGCCGGCGGGATTGAGCACGACGCGGCGCCCGCGCCGATCGAACAGGGCGAAGCCGATCTGCTCTTCGAGCGAGCGGATCTGCTGGCTCACCGCGCTGTGCGTGAGGTGCAGCTTGCCCGCAGCGGCGCGCAGGTTCTGCAGCTCCGCGACGGTTCGGAACGTGGCGAGGAAGTTGAGCGGGATGCGGGCCATTGAGGCCGTTGGTCAGTCTGACTTACCAATGTGTTCGGAAATGATCGCTTCCATAGCCGGCTTACGCAACATAATCTTACCAGCGTCACGAACCCGCCGAAATACAGGAGGCATCCATGAACCGCTACCGCCCAGACCGCATCCCGCACGTCCCGGCCCTGCTCGCCGCCTTCGCGCTCACGGTCGCGATGCTCGCCGGCGTCCACGCCGAAGCCGAGCCGCACCAGTGCACCGTCGCAGTCGCGGCGCACTCCGCCGGCCCGAACCCCTCGCGCAGCTGACCGGACGAGGAGGCCGCCATGAACGCATGCACGACGACCGCCCCCGTGACGAACGCGGCGGGGCGGCAGCCGGCCAGAGGGATCGCCCGTGCTTGGGCACGGAGTCTCGGCGACTGGCTCGCCTTCCGCGCGCGGAGCGTGCGCGACCGCGCCGCGCTCGCGGAGATGAGCGAGCGCGAGCTGCGCGACATCGGGGTGGATCGAGGCCTGCTCGACTACGCGGCGAGCGGCGCGTGGCACCGCGACGTGCCGCACTGACGAGCGCAGCGGGCCGCGCCAGTCCGGCGGCGCGACCCGGCACGGCGCGTCACATGCTGCGGCGGTACTGGCCCCCGACGTCGAACAGCGCGTGGGTGATCTGGCCGAGCGAGCAACAGCGCACCGTGTTCATCAGCTCGGCGAACACGTTGCCGTTGTCGATCACCGTCTGCCTTAGCCGCGCGAGCGCGGCGGGCGCCTCCTTCGCGTGGCGCGCGTGGAAGTCGGCCAGGCGCTTCAGCTGCGACTCCTTCTCCTCGGCAGTCGAGCGCGCGAGCTCGAGCTTGTCGGGCGTGGGATCGCCGTGCGGGTTGCGGAACGTGTTGACGCCGACGATCGGATAGCTGCCGTCGTGCTTGCGGTGCTCGTAGTAGAGGCTCTCCTCCTGGATCTTGCCGCGCTGGTACCCGGTCTCCATCGCGCCCAGCACGCCGCCGCGCTCGCTGATCGCCTCGAACTCCTTCAGCACCGCCTCCTCGACGAGGTCGGTCAGCTCGTCGATCACGAACGCGCCCTGGTTCGGGTTTTCGTTCTTCGCGAGCCCCCACTCGCGGTTGATGACCAGCTGGATCGCCATCGCGCGGCGCACGCTCTCCTCGGTGGGCGTGGTGATCGCCTCGTCGTAGGCGTTGGTGTGCAGCGAGTTCGCGTTGTCGTAGGTCGCGATCAGCGCCTGCAGCGTCGTGCGGATGTCGTTGAACGCGATCTCCTGCGCGTGCAGGCTGCGGCCCGAGGTCTGGCAGTGGTACTTGAGCTTCTGGCTGCGCTCGTTGGCGCCGTAGCGGTGCTTCATCGCCACCGCCCAGATGCGACGCGCGACGCGGCCGAGCACCGAGTACTCGGGATCCATGCCGTTGGAGAAGAAGAACGACAGGTTCGGCGCGAAGTCGTCGACGTGCATGCCGCGCGCGAGGTAGGCCTCGACGAACGTGAAGCCGTTCGACAGCGTGAAGGCGAGCTGGCTGATCGGGTTGGCGCCCGCCTCGGCGATGTGGTAGCCGGAGATCGACACCGAGTAGAAGTTGCGCACGTCGTGGTGGACGAACCACTCCTGGATGTCGCCCATCACCTTGAGGCTGAACTCGGTGCTGAAGATGCAGGTGTTCTGCCCCTGGTCCTCCTTCAGGATGTCGGCCTGCACGGTGCCGCGGACGTTCGCCAGCGTCCACTCGCGGACCTTCTCCGCCTCGTCCTCGGTCGGCTCGCGCTTGTTGTCGGCGCGGAACTTGTCGAGCTGCTGTTCGACCGCCGCGTTCATGAACATCGCGAGGATCGTCGGCGCGGGGCCGTTGATCGTCATCGACACCGACGTCTTCGGGTCGCACAGGTCGAAGCCCGAGTACAGCACCTTGAGGTCGTCGAGCGTGGCGATCGACACGCCCGAGTTGCCGACCTTGCCGTAGATGTCGGGCCGGCGGTCGGGATCGAAGCCGTACAGCGTCACCGAGTCGAACGCCGTCGACAGCCGTTGCGCGGGCATGCCGTCGGCGAGCAGGTGGAAGCGGCGGTTCGTGCGGAACGGGTCGCCCTCGCCGGCGAACATCCGCGTCGGGTCCTCGTTCTCGCGCTTGAACGCGAACACGCCTCCCGTGAACGGGAAGCTGCCCGGCACGTTCTCCAGGAGCTGCCAGCGCAGGATCTCGCCGTCGTCCTGCCAGCGCGGCAGCGCCACCTTCGGCACCTTGGTGCCCGACAGCGTCGTGTGCACGAGCGCGGTCCGCACCTCCTTGTCGCGGATCTTCACGACGTACTCGTCGCCCGCGTACGCGGCCTTCGTCTGCGGCCACATCGCCAGCAGCTTCTTCGCGCGGGCGTCGAGCTTCGCGTCGCGATCGGCGATCAGCGCGTCGATGGCTTCACGGTCGTCGTCCCCGCGCAGGCGGGGACCCAGCGTCTTTTCAGCGGCCGCAACGTCGCTTGATCCCCGCTTGCGCGGGGATGACGCCGACTCGAGCAACATTGCTCTCGTCGCCGCCAGCTGCTGCCGCTCGCGCGCGACGCAGGCCTGCTCTTCGGCCCACTTGCGGTAATCGCGCGCCGTCTGCGCGATGTCGGCGAGGTAGCGCACGCGCTGCGGCGGGACGACGGCGTTCTGGCCGGTCGAGTGGCGCACGCCCACGCGCGGAAGCTTGCCCTTGCCGAGCTTCAGGCCCTTGGCAGCCAGGGCCTCGCCCACCGCCTGGTAGAGCCCGGTGACGCCATCGTCGTTGAAGCGCGAGGCCGTCGTGCCGAACACCGGCATCGCCTCGGCCGACTCGGCGAAGCGCGCGCGGTTGCGCTGCACCTGCTTGCGCACGTCGCGCAACGCGTCCAGCGCGCCCTTGCGGTCGAACTTGTTGATCGCCACGAAGTCGGCGAAGTCGAGCATGTCGATCTTCTCGAGCTGCGTGGCCGCGCCGAATTCGGGCGTCATCACGTACAGCGACACGTCGGACAGCGGCGCGATCGCCGCGTTGCCCTGCCCGATGCCCGATGTCTCGACGATCACGAGGTCGAAGGCCGCCGCCTTGCACGCGGCGATCACCTCCGGAAGCGCGGGGCTCACCTCGGTGCCGCCCTCGCGCGTGGCGAGCGAGCGCATGTACACGCCGGGGTCCCGGATCGCGTTCATGCGGATGCGGTCGCCGAGCAGCGCGCCGCCGGTCTTGCGCCGCGACGGGTCGATCGACACGATCGCCACCCGCATCCCCGCTCCCTGGTCGAGGCGCAGCCGACGCACCAGCTCGTCGGTGAGCGAGCTCTTGCCCGCGCCGCCGGTGCCGGTGATGCCGAGCACGGGCGCGGTCGACGCCTTCGCCGCCGCGAGGACGCCCTCGCGCAGCTTCGCCGGCGCCGCTCCGTTCTCGAGCGCGGTGATGATGCGCGCCAGCGAGCGGGTCCGCGCGTGCGCGTCGCCTTCGCGCAGCGCCGCGGCGGAGGCCGGCAGCGGCTGCGCGAGGTCGACGTCGCAGGCGGCGACGATCTCGTTGATCATGCCCTGCAGGCCGAGCCGCTGGCCGTCCTCGGGCGAGTAGATGCGCGCCACGCCGTAGCGCTGCAGCGCCTCGATCTCCGCGGGCACGATGACGCCGCCGCCGCCGCCGAACACCTTGACATGGCCGCCGCCGCGCTCGCGCAGCAGGTCGATCATGTACTGGAAGTACTCGACGTGCCCGCCCTGGTACGACGACACGGCGATGCCGTGCGCGTCCTCCTCGATCGCGCAGGTGACGATCTCGTCGACCGAGCGGTTGTGCCCGAGGTGGATCACCTCGCAGCCGGTCGACTGCAGGATGCGCCGCATGATGTTGATCGACGCGTCGTGGCCGTCGAACAGGCTCGCCGCGGTGACGAAGCGCACCTTGTGGACCGGCTTGT